>CAVGTO010000062.1:0-3154 GCA_963631865.1 Eggerthellaceae bacterium | reverse complement strand
CATCAACACTCTCCGCGCTCGTGCAAACGCCAGCAACCTCTCCAGCGCCAACCTCGACGTCATCTGCGACGAGTGGTGCCGCGAGTTCTACGGCGAGGGCTACCGCCGCTCTACCCTTATCCGCTTCGGCAAGTTCGGTGGCAACACTGGCTACAACTGGCAGTGGAAGGGCGGTTCGCATGACGGCCAGAACTTTAGCGAGAACCTCAACCTCTTCGCTATCCCCAACACCGACCTCAACGCCAACTCTAACCTCGTCCAGAACCCTGGCTTCTAATATGATATTGTGACCCCGCCGTTCCGCCCCGC
The DNA here is from genome assembly GCA_963631865.1 of Eggerthellaceae bacterium. Lineage (GTDB taxonomy): Bacteria > Bacteroidota > Bacteroidia > Bacteroidales > Marinilabiliaceae > W3P20-009. The sequence goes on along the minus strand of CAVGTO010000062.1, from coordinate 2,845 downwards.
ACTCTTTGCGGTGGCGGAGCCCAAGGGGCTCAACAACACTTAGATAAGACAAGTTATGAAATACCTAAAATATCCTGTCCTCGCCTTCGCTGCTGTGGCTTGCCTCGCTTCCTGCGACGACGACCGCGATGACAATCCGGTAATCGATACTACCAAGACAGCAGATGTTGAGTTCATCCTCAACACTCCCGCCTACGTCAATACGGAGATTTCTCTCGCTGAGTCCGACTCCCTCAATTTCACGTGGAGCCAGCCAGCTTGGGGCTTCCCTATGGTGGTCAACTACAATATCCAGCTCTCTAAGGACGGCTCTTTCACTACCTCCTACGCTCAGCAGACCGCTGACGAGAGTGGTGCTACCGTGGCCGACTACTATCAGTTTGATGTCACCAACCAGTGCTCCAATAATGTGGGTGCTAAGGACATCTGCCGCGCAATCGCATCTCTCAGCTCTTGGAATAGTGAGAGCGATGTACCCGAGACTCAGGAGGTCTACATTCGCGTAATGGCACAGCCTTCTTCCAAGACTGCCATAGACGACCTCATTGTCTACTCAGACACTCTTAAACTCACAACCCGTCCTTACTACATTGCTCTCAAGGATGCCGATCCTGAGATGTGGTACCTCATCGGTGCTTGCATTGGTGACGGCGCTTGGACCAATACCCCCGAGGGCCTTGGTACATCAACCTTCCCGATGTCTATTATCGACGGTGCTAAGTACAACAGCAATACTGGTAAGGGCACTCTCACTTTCACTGGCTACTTCACAACTTCTGGTTTCAAGGTTATCCGCCAGCTTGGCGACTGGACCGACCAATGGGGTATGAACGACGGCGCATTCGTTTTCCAGGATGGTGGCTCTGGCAATATCACTGTCGATGCCGACGGCTTCTATACCTTAACTCTCGACAACAGCACAAACGAAATCTCTTTGGCTGCTTACGAGGGAACTCCTACCGTCTTCGAGGGTATTTCGATTAGTGGTAACTTCAATTCTTGGGATGATACTCCTATGACGGCCTTCAGCACTGTCGAAGGTGTCGAGAATCACCTTTGGAGCGTTGAGTTCAGCACTGAAGTGGCTACCACTCTTAAGTTCAAGATGACTGGTTCTTGGGATACCAACTGGGGTGGCACGGGCTTCCCGTACGGTGTAGGTGTCGGCAATGGCGCTGACATCTCAGTTCCTGCTGGTAGCTACATCATCACCCTCAACGATATCGATGGCTCTTACGCCTTCACTTCTAAGTAGGTGACTTAAGAAAAGGAATGGCCGCCGCCTGGACTGCGGGCCGCGCAAACAAAATTAAGTCTGCCAATCTTGGCGGCGGCTCAATTCCGTTTTGTTCAACATTTTCTTATCGCATTCTCTCATGAAAGCATTATATCCCACTCTCGCTCTCGCTGCCATGACCTTTATGGCTTGCGACGACGAAAGCTACAATGACTGGACGCCTGCGCAGAGCAACCCCAATACTACAGAGGAGTCGCGCATCGCCATCTCTTTCTCTGTAGCTGATGCCGATGCCGTAAACTTCGCCGACCTGGCCGAGGGCACCGACTCCGTCAAGATCTTCACCTCGACTCTCACCAGCACCGGTGAGACCGCCGACGCTATCGCATACAAGGTCCTCATTGCGAACGCCACCGAGGAAGTATCTGTCTCCAACGATGGCATGATTGCAGTAGCCGACCTCAAGTCATCCATCGAGGCTGAGTATGGCAAGGCTCCTTATGAGCGCGAGCTTCCATCGACTCTCGTCGCCTACACCACCTACGGCTCTATGACCTCGCGTGAGACAGCTGAGTTCAAGATTGTTGCAACTCTCACGGCTCCCGAGATTGAGGAGGCTTATTACTACGTCGGCACAACAAATGGTTGGAACTCAACTGATCAGACCTACAAGTTCACTCGTGCCGACGAGAGCGTAAGTGTCTACGACGACCCCGTCTTCACCTGCGTTGTCCCCGCTCCTTATAAGTCTGACGAGACAACTGGTGAGCAGGTTCGTGACGACAACTGGTTCAAGATTGCTCCCGCTTCTGCTTACTCTTTGGAGGATTTTTGGAGTGGCAAGCTTCTCGGTTCTGCAACTGATGGTGATGAGAGCCTTGAGGTTAATCTAATCAATGAGGGTGCAAATTCTCTCAAGCAGCCCGCTACCGATGGCGCTCTCAAGTACAAGATTACCATCAATATGATGGAGTACACTATGACCATCGAGGCTATCAACTTCTCTGAGTACTATTACTATGCTGGTGACTATACCGGCTGGCAGTCCAATGCTCAGCCTCTCCTTGGCGACGGTGCTGGCAGCTACACTGGCTACTACTACATTAAGAAGGCTGACAATTCTTCTACTTGGGGCTTCAAGTTCACCGATGGCATTGGTGACGCTGCCAAGACTTGGTACGGCGACGCTGGTGACGGTAAGGTCTCTACTTCTGGTGGCAACTGCACTCCCGATGCCGATGGCTTCTACAAGATTAATCTCAACCTCGACCAGAACACTTATGCTCTCACTGCTATCTCCTGCATCTCGCTTATCGGCGCAGCCGTTAATGGCGATACCTCTTGGGGAACTGATGCCGATATGACTTTCAATGTCGAGACTGGTGGTTGGGAGTACGAAGGTGCGCTTACCGCAGGTGAATTTAAGTTCCGTGCGGATCATGATTGGGTTCTCTCTTGGGGTGGCTCTGACGCAAGCCAGTTGACCTCTCAGAATGGCGCAAATCTTTCAGTTGCTGAGGCTGGCACCTACAAGGTAACCTTCAAGCCCAACTGTGACGGTCAGGGTGTCTACACAATCACTGCGGTGCTATAATTATACCTCCACCA
>CAVGTO010000061.1:11488-11886 GCA_963631865.1 Eggerthellaceae bacterium | reverse complement strand
GACAAGCCTTTCTTTTGTTCGTTTGCCATTTTCGTCGAAGATTATTTAGAAAGAGTTGCACGTTTCTTGCGGCTGCTGATGTTGCGCTCGACTATGATGTAGTCGATGAGCGGAGCCATAGTGTTCATAAGCAGGATGGCGAGCATCATACCCTCGGGGTAACCCGGATTGAGGACACGGATAACGATAGCCATGAAGCCGATAAGCAAGCCGTAGATATATTTGCCACACTCGGTACGGGCAGAGGTGACTGGGTCGGTAGCCATGAAGACAGCACCAAAGCAGAAACCGCCGTATACGAGATGGTCATACCAAGGAAGCTGAGCAATGCCAGTCTCGGGACCGAACTGGTTGAAGAGGAAAGCTGTGACAGCACCGCCTACGAAGACGGAGATCAT
>CAVGTO010000061.1:0-11478 GCA_963631865.1 Eggerthellaceae bacterium | reverse complement strand
GATCATTGTCTTCCAGCTTGCAACGCCAGTGACGAGGAGGAAGATACCACCAATGAGGATGCAGAGGGCAGAGGTCTCACCGATAGAACCGGGGATAGTGCCGACGAATGCGTCCCAGAAGTTGGTAACATCGCCAGTAGCAGCCTTAGAGAGAGCGGTAGCACCAGTGACGCCATCGAGACCATCACCATAGTACCAGACGCTGTCGCCAGACATCTTGGAAGGATAAGCAAAGAAGAGGAACGCACGAGCTACGAGAGCAGGGTTCCAGATGTTCATACCCGTGCCGCCGAAGACCTCCTTAGCGAAGATAACGGAGAAGGCGGTAGCGATAGCCACCATCCAGAGGGGCACGCCTGCGGGGAGGACGAGGGGAATGAGAAGGCCAGTGGCGAGGAAACCTTCGTTTACCTGCTCGCCGCGAATCTGCGCAGTGGCGAACTCAATGCCGAGGCCAACGACGTAGGAGACGATGACCATCGGGAGGAAGATGTAGAGGCCATGAAGGAAGCAATCGAGAGTAGACGCCTCCTGACCGAGAACATGGAAATACTGATAACCCGAGTTCCAGATACCGAAGATCGTGGCCGGGATAAGCGCGAGGATGACCATAGAGATGACCCTCTTAAGGTCTACGCCGTCGCGCACGTGAACGCCGCCCTGATTGGTGGTGGCAGGAGCAAACAGGAAGCTCTCGAAAGCCTCGAAGGTCGAGTGGAACTTCTCGTATTTGCCGCCCTTCTCGAAGTTGGGCTTCACGTTATCTAAGTAATTACGTAACGCTTTCAAAATACAGATGAGTTAAAATAGCGGGCACGAATGCCGCGCATAGAATAAACTGTTGTAAGCTATCGACAAAAACGTTATCCGACCTCCTCCATCATGAGCGCAAGGCCATTGCGGAGGATCTTTTGGACGGGAAGCTTGGAGGTGGAGACGAATTCGCAGAGAGCCATATCCTCCTCGACAACCTCATAAATGCCGAGACTGATCATCTTGTCGATATCCTTTGCGAGGATAGCCTTGATGAGGTGCTCGGGGTAGATGTCCATAGGAAGGACGGACTCCATCTCACCACTGACGACGATGGCACGGGGCTCACCATGAGTATTGGTGTCGAGGGTGTACTCCTTGTTGGGGGTAAGCCAAGAGAAGAGGGTGCGGCTAGCCGAGAATTTATTAAGGCTGGGAGTAATCCAACCGAAGAACTCGGGCTTGTTGCCCTCCGGAATTACGGTAACCTGACTATCGTAGTAGCCGAGGAAGCCGTCCTTCTCAACCTTGGTGCCAGTAAGGACGTTGCCCGAGATGATGCGGGTGTTCTCCTCATTGATATTGCCGGAAAGGATGGTGGAGAGCTGAGCGCCGAGAGTGGTACGATAGTAAGCAGGCTTCTTAACCTCAGAGCCATCAAGAACGATGACGCGTGAGAAGTCGAGCTTGCCCTCAGCGAAGATCTTGCCGATAGCGACAACCTCTTGAGGCTGAATGGTGAGGACAGTCTCGCCAGCATTGATAGGGCTGACGTGATTGATCTGCACGCCGACGCAACCTGCGGGATGCTTACCCGCGAAAGCCGTAACGGTAGCGTTCTTGACTTCGGAGAAAGCCTTAGAGGCAGCCTTAGCATTTACGCCGACGAAGACGGGAGCAATCTTAGCAAGGGCATTGACGCCGTCTTGGAAAGCCTGCTCGTTGCCACGGATGATGTGGTCGTAGTCGGGGGCGAGGGGAGCGGAATCGAAAGTCGAGATGAAGATCGCCTTGTGGTTAGCCTGAGGGTTAGCCACTACATTGTAAGGACGCTGACGGAAATAGGTCCAAGCGCCAGTAGCGAGGAGTTTCTCGATGACCTGCTCACGGGAAGCGGAAGCCACATCGAGCTTGCCAACCTCGACGGGAGCGGGGGCTGCAGAAGCCTTGACGACGACGGCCTGGATGGCACGCCTAGCGCCACGTACGACAGCTGAGAGCTCGCCGGAGACGGGCGAGACGAATTTGATTTCGGGACACTGCTTATCGAAGAAAAGCACATCCCCGGCCTGGACCTTGTCGCCCTCCTTGACCGCCATCTTGGGCTTGAGGCCCCAGAAGTCGGTAGGCTTGATGGCGTAAAGTTCGGGCTCTGACGCCTGTCCATACACCGTTTCGGCTTTACCCTTAAGGCGTATGTCGAGGCCGTTCCTCAGTTTAATTACGTCAGACATTTTAAAGAGATGAATGTTTGTTTTTACGGTTACAAAAATCGGCGTGAGCCGCACCATCGGCGACCTGTGGTCACACGTGGGTACGGCTCACGATATGTGGCTACTGCTAATGCGCACGCCGCCAAACGCAGCGAACGGCATGGGACGGGTGTTGCATCCTATCCACATAGTTCTTACATTTGTGATGCGCATCGCAATTGGTTTCATAAGTAAACGGCGGGCGTGCTGGTTCGGACACACCTACCTTGGGGTTCTGTTCACCTTGCAAAGAAAACGATAATTGCGATGAAAAACGAATATTTAAAGAAAAATTTCTTTAATTGCGCTCTGTCTGCACTCATTATAAACATAGTCCCGCTGACGTGCGCAGCGCAAGGCGCAAGCAGTGTGCCATATAGGGCCTCGGGCGTGCAAACCGTGGAGTTTCGGCACGAGACGGCGCAAGACCGCACACAGACAACCGTGCCAGGTTGCGTGATATGTCACATCAGTCAGCCAGAGACTTTGTTGCTGTCGTTTGATGTTCTAAGCGGCAATACGGAGAGCCTGTATTACAGCCTTATACATTGCAATGCAGACTGGCAACCGAGCGACCTTATGGAGATGGAATATATAGATGGCTTCAACCGCACTTACGACTCCGACAAATATTCACTATCGTTCAACACGACGACAGCCTTCGTTCACTATGAGATGACAATCGAGACGAGCCGCATACTCGCATCCGGCAATTATATGCTCGAAATTCGCCAGACATCAGACGACGCCCTCCTGGTCCGCGAACCGCTGTGGATGACGGAGGACGCATGCGGAATAGCCACACGTGTGGACAAAGGCGAGAGTTCGCAAGATGTTGAGCTGGCAGTTCGATGGCCAAACCATGGCATATCGTCGCCAGAAAGTCAGCTCAAGATATTCGTTTGGCAGAACAAACGCATCGACGACATGCGGCAGGCCGACAGCCCGACATTCGTACGACCCGACGAGATTGTATACGAGCATCAGGACATTTTGCGTTTCTGCGGTGGTCGCGAATGGCGTTGGCTCGACACGCGTAGCATAAGGCTCATAGGCATCTCGGACAGCCACGTGGAGTACGTCACTAATATGTATCATTATACCATGGCACCAGACCAGACAGCTCGGGCCTATTCATACCGCGAAGATTTCAACGGCGGCAGCTGGATTGAAAGTCGCGACAGGCGGGATGGCGATGCAGAGGAAGTCGCAGACTATGCTATGGCACACTACACATTCGTAGCGGAAGACCCCACCCTACTCGACAAATCGGAAGTCTACATTCTTGGCGACGCCACAGGCTGGATGCCGTCATCCGCCAACAGGCTTACGCCAGACGCATCTACGCTATCTTTCCACGGCCAGCACATAGTAAAGCAAGGCATCCACAACTACCTATATGTCTGCCGAACGAAAGGTAGTGACGCAGCCCCTCAGATGACAGAGACGGAGGGTTGTTACGGGGAGACGGAAAACGACTATTACGTTGCGGTTTACACTCGCTTGCCAGGAGAGACTTACGACCATCTCGTAGCCGTCAAGCGACACAACACGCTCAAGAGCCGTAATGAGTTCTTAATGTAACACTTACGGGATAAACAACAATCCTTCGACAGTTCTCATCTTATTACGACAAGCTTCGACTTATTGCGACAATCTTCGGCTATTCAACAATTCTGACAATTCTCGACAATTACGACAATTCTGACAATCATCGACAATCAATTATAATTACACATCTCAAAGTCGCAGCGATTGCCAATCGTCAATTGTTAATGTCAATTGTTATTGTAGTTGACTTTGCCAATTTTGCGCATTAGGGACTGAATGTGCGCTTGGCGTCTTAGGACGTAATGGGATGGGGCGTTGATTTTCATCCTCACAGGGTTGGGCATCACGGCAGCCATAAGGGCTGCTTCCGAGGACGAGATACTCTTGGCGGAATGGCGGAAGAAATGTTGCGAGGCGGCTTCGGCGCCATATATACCAGGACCATATTCCACCACATTGAGGTAGACTTCCATTATGCGTTCTTTACCCCACACGGCTTCAATCATCACTGTCACAACCACTTCGAATCCCTTACGAACCCAAGAGCGGCTGTTCCATAGGAAAACGTTCTTGGCTGTCTGCTGACTGATGGTACTGGCTCCGTGAACTTTCTTGCCTTTCTTGTTGTTCTTATAGGCCTTTTCAATTGCCGACCAACAGAAACCGTTGTGCTTCGTAAAGAGATTGTCCTCCGACGACACCACGGCGAGCGGCAACTGTTTGGAAATTTGAGAAAGAGGCACCCACTTTTGCGTCACCTCAACATTATTTTTCCTCGCCAAGTCGCGCATAAAAGGCGTGTTGGTTACAGGCACGAATTTGTATACCACGATGAGCAGGAAAGTACCGAGAAGCGGCAACACAATAAGCAGACCCAAAAGTTGGAGCACAACTTTCATATTGCGGCGAAATGGCGTATCCTTTTTCTTGTTTTCAGTGGAGTATTTAGCGTCTTGAGACATAAGGATATCTCATATTTACGGTCTGTATGTAATTCTTATTCGTTTGCAATACAGCCTTATGACAATATTTTATTGTTCTGGTTCGGCATTATCAGAAGTCTCAGACTCCTCATCGGACTCGCCCTCGGATTCTGCATTCTGAGTTGCCTCATGAGGAAGATCGGCGTAAGAGAAAGTCTCATATTTCTCAAACTTGCCCCATTGGATGTCTTTCTTGAAGTTGGCAAGTTGGTCGGTATCCACGTGCACAGTAACCTGCTTATAGTGCTCGGGCTCGTTAATAGCCTTAAGGCCAAGGCGAGGAACGCCAGCATAGAGAATTACGAGGTTCTGCAAATGGTAGCAATCGTTGAAGAGGCCATAAGGCAACTCCTTAATCTGGTCGCCCAGGGTTGCAGAGGTGAGGCTATGGCAATTTTGGAAGACCGATATGCCGATTTTCTTAAGTCCAATTGGCAAATCGGCAGTCAAGAGGGCTTTGCATCCCTCAAAACAACTTGCTCCAATAGAATCGAGAGAGGGATTGAATGAGACTGAGCTGAGCGACGTACAGTTAGCAAACGTACTGCCAGCCACCCAATCAAGGTCATCCGGGAAAGTCAGACTCTCAATGCTCGAACAGCCGTCAAACGCATGGGAGCCAATGCTCTTAAGCAACTCGGGGAACTCGACTTTCTTGAGGTTAGAGCACTTATAGAAAGCATAGGCGCCGATGGCGGACAGGGAGTCGGGGAAAGAGACGGAGCGGAGAGATGTACACTCAGAGAACGCGCCACGGCCAATGGTATCCACAAGAGCTGGAATCTCAACAGACTTAAGATTAACGCAACGATGGAACGCTCCTGTGGCGATAGTCTTAAGCGTCTTTGGCAACTTGATGGAAACGAGATTCTTGTTACCTGCAAAAGCCTTGGGGCCAATAGCAGTGACGCCCTCTGGCACAACAAACTTAGCATCTTTCTTATTTGATGGATACGCAAGAATTGTCTTACGGTCAATTGAGAGACGGGCGCCATCGAGGAGGGCGTAGGCCTCACCTGTGGAAGTGATATGGATCTCGGAAATGTTTGGGCAATTGGCAAAGACGCGAACACCGAACTTTTCAAAAGGCTCATAAATAGTGAGTTTGCTCAGCGACTGGCAGTTTGTAAACGCACCATTGCCAATGCTGTCGAGACCTTCGGGGAATGTGACTTCACGAAGATTCTCGGCGGCGAAAAAGGCACCTTGAGCCACCTGGCGCGTACCCTCCTTAATCTCATACGCCTCGCCTTCGAGGAGCGACGGGTAGAGCATAAGCAGCACGCCATCTTTAGTATAAAGCACGCCATCTACGGTCTCATAATCCTCATTGCCGGGAGCTATATCAATAGTCTCAATCGAGGGGCAATCGGAAAGGGCTGAGCGCGAAATAAACTTAGTGCCAGCGGGGATGCTAATTGAGCGCAAAGAAGTGCAGCCAGCAAAGGCCAAGTCGTTGATGGAAGTAATTCCGCTTGGGAGGTCGGCCTCTGTTATGCTTGCGCAACCTTGGTAACAAGCAATGCCAATCTTGCGGATTTTGGGCGAGATGGGCAACTCAGTAAAGTTACGACAACGGAAGAAGGCATAGTCGCCAATGCGATCGACGAAGGAAGAGATATGAATCTGCTGGAGGTTGATGCAATTGGAGAAAGCACGTTTGCCGATACGGTTGACGTAGCGCGGGATGGTGATAGACTGTAGGTTAACCATCTGGGCAAAGGCGTAGGATCCGATGCTGGTGATACTGTCTGTAAGGTCTACCTGCGTTATGGAAGATGCGAATGGAGCGTAGGGGGCTTCGGCAGCCGAGCCATAGTTATCCATTGGCCCAAAACCATGGATTTTCAACACGCCCCCCTCATATTTCCAAAAGAGGTGACGTCCGCACGAGCCGAAATCGAGAATATTATTGTAGACTGTTCCACGTCGCCTACGCGCCACAGCCTCGGTTGGGAGGATGGCGGACAAAACGAATATCGCAATGAGAATGAGCGATATGCGGCGAAGAAACGATGAATTTGTCATATGCATAGCAGCGTAAAAGTAACAAAAAATTCCGAAGACAGCAAAAAGGACGCAAAAGGCGTTCCGTCTCCCAAACATGGGATGCGGAACGCCTTCATATGAAAGTCCTATCTTATACTTTATCTGTACTTCACGAACAGCTACTCTGCCGTTGGAGTCTCCAGTGACGAAGACTCCGTTTTGTCATCTTTAGGGGTCTCTGATACAACGTTTTCCGCACCCTCAGCTTGTTTCATACGGGCGATAGCTGCACTACCATGAGTGAAAAGTTCCGAATGACGGCGTTGGAATCTTTGGAGCAAACAAGCGAGCGAAAAGTATACAGCCACTTGAATCCAGATACAGACCATTTCGTAACGTATCGAAGAGAAATTTGCACCCAGAGAACAAAGTTTGAGATGGGCATTGAGACCGAAAGTGGAGGGGAAAATCCAACTTATGCCTTTCCATATCTCAGGGATGCTAACGCCAGGCCAAGAGACACCGGACATGAAGAGCAGAGGCACGGACATGAAGACAAAGAGCAGCATAGAATCCTCACGCCTATAGATCATAAACGAGCAGACAATGCTGAAACACGTGCACGCCAAGATATAAGGAGCCACAAAGGCAATCCACGTCCAGTAATGCGCGAGATTAGGCAAATCGAATCCGCACGTCACAGCCACAAACATATATATGGCCATGATGATGAAGATTGGGAAGATGGCAAAAATCTTGCCCACAATGATGGCGAAGGAGCTATCGTAGCCCGGCATACCGACATAGGCTGCCAAACCATTATTGCGTTCTCGCATACGGCCCATTGCCATGCCGACACCCAAAATCATAGCCTGCTGGAGGATAAGCATAAGAATTGGCGGCATAAGGAAAGACGCATATCCACCTTGCGGGTTATAGAGCTGTACGTAGTTGTAGTCGATGGGAGCCTTGGCTATCTCGACCTCACGATCCGTCATTTGCTGAGCCATATCCACAATCTTAATCTCCTTGTTCATAGCGAGGGAGATATTGCTGCAAGGCATGAGGATGCTCTTGTAGTAGATCATAGAACTGACATCGGTATACGCACCTATGCGAGTCTGGCGACCTTGCTGGAGATCCTTAGAGAAAGAGCTGGGTATGCGCACCACACCATAGACCTCGCCACGTGCCATATGTTCCTTAGCCTCGGTCATATCGGAGCAATGAGCCACAATCTCGACCTCGGGACTAGCATCGAGACGACGGAGAAAATCTCGCGAAAGGGCTGACTTGCTCTCATCAACCACGGCCACGGGAACATCTCGCGCAACCTCCGTGCTGTATACATAATAATAGAGCAACGGGTAGAAGAGCGGAAGGGCTATAATGAATATGAGCACGCCGATGTCCGAAAACATCTGCTTCGTCTCATTCCACCAAACGTTGACTATATCGGTAAAAAGACTCATGATTTGACTGAAAAAAGTTCACGCAGACCTTAAAATTAAGGCACGTAAGTCTTATCGTTGAACGCCTTGCGATATCTCCCAAGGAAGAAGAACGGGATTAACATCATGATAAGCAGCACCATGATAGGTTTCCAAGCATAAACTATGGGGTAACCGTTGAGGCACTGGTTGGCATAGATGAGGAAGTAGTTGCGCAAGGGGAAAATCCAAGAGATGTGCTGGAGCAACGACGTCATGGCAGGGACAGGGTAAGAGAAACCAGCCATAGAGATGGAGAGGACGCCGAGTAGCGCCGAGGACGACATCGCCATACGCATTTGACCCACAAAGACGCCATAGATAGTCAATCCGAAAGCCTGCGCAGCGATGACAGTGAATAAGCCGAGGAGCATCATAACTCCAATGCCACATTGGCAAGGGTACTGCATAAACTTATAGAAATAGACATCCATAAAGCAGAACACCAGCGTGTAGAGCACCGTCTGTGGCAACAACTTGCCAGTAAGAGCCACGGGGACAGAACCACCCGCCAAATCATTGAGCAGATAGTGCTGAGTACCGATTTTCCACTCGAGACCAAGAGAATATGTGGTCGTAAGGAGGATGAGCAGGATTATGATACCCGGGAGTATGAGATTATTGAGCAGGACACCGTAGTTGAGATACGGGTTACCAAGCGGATGAGTCTCAATCACAATGGGTTGCAAGATGCCCATAATCTGGCTGTCGGGAACGCCCTTGGCCTGGAGGGTCGCCTTAGTGACAGCCAAACCAGCCATCTCAGAGATAACCTTGAGGTCCTTCATGAGGAGAGCGCCAGCCACGTAATAGGAGTCGTTGGTATAGAACGAAATGGTTGGCTGACGGCTGCTGAGTGCGGCTTCGGTTGTTCCTTCGGGAATGTAGAAAAAGGCGTAGATATCGCCTCGCTGCATTGCCTCACGGGCTTCGGAGAAGGTATGATAGCGATGGTCGAGACGGGTGGTCTTCATTGCTGAGAGGACTCGCACGATGCTGCGCGTGGTCTGAGTGTCGTCAACATCGACCAGACCAGTGGGCAACTGTTGCGGCAGTCCCGCACTCATCATCGAAGCGAAGAAAACGATGCCGAAGATGGGAGCCACGAGCATACAGAAGATGAGGAGCGGGCGACGTTTGAAAGCCCCCACCTCACGCCTCGCAATGTCGAGCACGCGCTTGAACCTGTCTTTATAAACCGACAGCATGGCTTTAGTCCTCAGACTTGCTTATAATTGCAGACATACCCTCACGAACGCCCTCGGCATCAGCCTGATTAGCAGGCACAGCCTTGAGTTCGAATGTCTTGAGGTCGTACTTGTCGAGGGCCTTGGTCGCCTTCCAAATGGCATAGGTTCCAACATCCTTCATCTTGGTAATCTTGACGGCGATGGTCTTGTCGAGGGCGGGAATATAAACATTGGTCTCGGTGCCGATAGAGAGACCCGGGAGGAGATCCTCGCGGACATTGAAAGTGAACCAGACTTTATCGGTCATAGCCACATTGAGCAGAGGAGCACCAGTACCGACGAGCTCGCCAAGTTCGGGGAAAATCTCAGTGACCTGGCCATCAGCGAGAGCCACGAGAGTCATCTCATCGATATAGGCATTAACCTCATTTACTGCACCTTGCGCACGGTTAACCTGGGCGCGAGCGGCTTCCTTGTCTTGTTTCTGAGCGCCATTGACAGCCATATCGTACTGGCTCTTAGCGGCGCGCTCGGTAGCCTTATATGCATTGAGCTGTGCGAGAGCCTCGTCATATTTCTGAGCGGAGACCACGCTATCCTTATAAAGGGCATCGACGCGGTCGAAAGTCTTCTGAGCGACATCAAGACCGGCAATGGCCTTCTGCCACATCTCATAAGCGCTTTGGATTTGCTCCGAGCGGGCGCCAGCGTTTGCCTTATCCTCGACTGCCTGGGCGGCGGCAAGAGCGGCGCTTGCCTGACCGTACTTAGCCATGATGTCGGGAGCCTCAAGGACGACGAGCGTATCGCCAGCATGGACGAAATCGCCCTCCTCGACACGGATTTCCTTGACTCGGCCAGGGACCTTACTGCTGACGCGGTAGTCGGTCATCTCGGCCTCACCTTGAATTGTTTCGACGCGGTCGGGCTGGCATACGCCGACGATGATGACAGCTGCAATGATGCAGAGCAGGACGATCGCGAAAACTATCGTAACATTTGCCTTCTTTTTCATTTTCTCGAACCTTTGTGAGCTTACAGAATTTGCGAGTGCAAATTAAGAAATCATTGTTGTGGTTAGCAAGGATTTAAGTTTCATTAATTGGAGTTTTAAACGAGAAAATTAGCTATATTTGCGGAAAATCCTCCCAAAGAGTTATCGGGGCATCCGAAAACAACGACAACAGAGACAGAGAAAACAAGAAAAACCAGGAACCAGAGATGAGCGACGTACTGAACAACATATCGATTGCCAAAATCAAAGAACATAACTTTGAAGGCGTCAAATCATACGGCGACGAGCTTGTAGTGGCCAATCGTATTGACCATCTCAACATATTCAAGAGCCCTTGCCGCGTGGACGGCGTGGTGGTGTTCATTTGCCTCACTGGCAAAGTGGTGAGCAAGGTCAATATGCGCACCTATGAGCTGTATCCTGGCGACCTACTGGTCAACTTCAACAGTAGCACCATCCAGGCCGAGACGACAGAGCACTTCGAGGCGTTGGCCGTGCTCGTCTCATACGCTTACCTGGATAAGCTGCACATCAACATTAACAACAAGCTCTCCTTTTATATGGGTGTGCGCGACAACGCCGTGACGCACCTCACGGATGGCGATATTGCCTCTTTCTCAGACCTTTTCAGTCTGATGGAGAGAAATGCCGAGGACGTTCGCGAAGGCCGAGACGGCATTATGGATTCGCTCATTCAACTCCTCGGTAAAATGCTTGTCAGGCTGGCGCAAGCAGCAGGTCCACAAGTAGATGCGCAGCGCAAGCCATTGAGATCGGAACAGATATTCGAGAAATTCATAGAACTAGTGACGCTCCACCACGGAGCTAAACGCAACACATCATTCTTCGCCACAGAACTCGGTCTCACCCCAAATTACTTATCGAGCATGGTCAAGACGTGCAGTGGCCGCAGTTCCGCAGATTGGATAAACGAATATACAGTGTCCGAGGCCAAATTGATGCTCAGGTTCTCCGATATGAGCGTCCAACAGATTGCCACAAACCTCAGTTTCCCGTCACAGTCGGCCTTTGGCA
>CAVGTO010000060.1:0-11964 GCA_963631865.1 Eggerthellaceae bacterium | reverse complement strand
CTCAACGACGACAAACTTTCGGACAACAAAGTTATCGGTCGTGAGATATATGGCGTTCACTATGAATATGCCGAGCTTCCAACTTCCGAAAATCTCTTCCCCGAGGTCTATATCCGCATTGTGCCTTGGCTCTTTGGCAAAAAACAAAATGTCAAGAACGATGCTATCTCTCATAAAATATGTGAGTCCGACGCGTTTAAGTATGCCTATAAGCGTGCGTGGAATCAGGAGGCTAATGTCCTCTACGTAGGTATGACTCGCCCTCGCGATGTGCTAATTCTCGCACTTGAATCTGATAAAAATCCACTCGGGTGGTTTGAGACTCTCAGTGTAGAATCTGCCACTTCTGGCGAAGAGTGTGGTGATGACTCTGTTGGCAATATTGAGATTGGCGCGGGGGCTGATCTCCTCGGCTGCGGATGCCTTTTCGTTAACGATACTATGGACGAAGGTGAGGTGTCCGCTGTTGGCAATGTTGATGAAAATCAGAATGCTAGGTTTGCATTGCCCGAAGTCGGTTATTGCCCAGACGCTCCACGTCGCGATATCTCGCCGAGTTCGCTCAGTGGCTACAGCTTGCTCAAGAAGCAAGGCAAGCTGTGCGATGGCCTCAATCTTGGAATTGTCTCCGGTGCTGCGATGAATGAGTTCGGCGACTGTCTCCACCAGATTCTCGCAGGTGTCGAGGAGCGTTCTGTCGATGATTATCGCTCTTACGCAATGGGTCTCCTAAATGAGTATGGATACGATGGCAACACTGAGAATGCCGATGCTATACTCAGCATTTGGAACTCACTCGTTACTTTCCTCTCCGAGAACTATGGCCCCGCGGCCAAGACCTCACATGAGATGCCTTTTGTCGCCAAGATTGAGAAGCACAACCTTACTGGCGCTATGGATCTCGTCTGGTGGCTCGATAGTCCCGATTCTGAGACTGAGGTGAAAAGGCGCTGCGTGATTGTTGACTTTAAGTCTTGCCCTCTTGGCGAGGATTATGTCTTCAATACCGAGGGTGAACATTTCGCAGGTCTCTATGCCGGTCAGCTTCACGCCTACCGCAAAGCCATTGAGAATAATGGAGATGTGGTGTTGGATACTATCATTTTCTATCCCGTCACTGGTCTCTATGCCGTTGTCGGTGAGAGTGAAGTGCCTGTCTTCGAGAAGGATGAGACTGCCGAGATTGATTTTAGCGATAAAGTCTACAATTCAATCAGCCAAGATGAGTTCGTCTTCCTGCATGCCAAGGGTTTAGATGAGGATTCAATCCGAAAGGTGGCATCCGATGCCATCGGGTGTGAAATTCAAGTTGCGCAAATAGGCAATGTTGCGAATCCGTTCAATTCAGATGTTGAGGTAGATGACGACGATGATGATGACGACGATGAGCAAGGTGATGATGACTCTCCGGAATCCAACACCTTCTCAATTCGGCTTATCGCAAAGGACTTTTCTACGCAAGGTGTTGATTTTATCCATACATCTGATGGTGGCGCTATTCTTAGCTTGCCTTATCTAGCGTCGAAGGCTGATTGCCAAATTGCGGTTGCCATCCTCTCTTACGTTAAGTCCAAGAACCCGGATGTTGAGATTGAACGAAATTGTAAACCGTTCGATTTTAATGATATGGCTTCGGCTGACGATCTTTATGATGTGCGACTCTCCAATATGGCGTTCCTGCTCAGTGGCGAGAGTGGCGACCATGTAGGCGTCAATGGTTTTAGGCGGGAATTCCACATTGTGCTCGACGAACTTGCCAAGTCGAATCCTTTCCTCCGTGAGCAACGCGAGCAGTTTAAGGCTCTCCAAACGTCCGGTGAGCGCAAGCCTGTCGACCAGGAGTACGACATGGAGTTCAAGATTGAGCCCGAGGTTATGGCGAAACTTAAGGAAATCGCTGTGGATGTGTTCCTGAATTTCGCCCAAAGCCAGTGGATTTATGCTGATTATCGACCTGTCGACCTTTTCTCGCTCGGCGAATACAGAGGCGCTCACACTTTCTGCAAACTTCGCAATGACCGTGATGTTGTCTTGCCCAATTGCCAAACCGTCATGGTCTACCTCCATAATACGCCAGTCTATATCGACTCCGACGCTTTCTTCGAAGTGGCAGAGAAGTCGCCCTACGTCCATCGCTTCGATGGTGCGCAGGCCGCTATCGACCGTATGCCCGATGACGATTGGGAGGACCTTTGGTTCGCTGTGGCAAAGAAGGTCAATTTCCATCCCAAGACGTACATTATGCGTTGGAATCCCGAATTCAGCAGTTATACGCTGGATAAATATGCCGATATGATTAAGCGCTTCCCGACGGATTTTGCTATTGATTGGACTCTCTATGAATGGCAGGAGGCCCATGTCGGCGATATTTTCTACATGGTCAGGGTAGGAGGCGAGAGTGAGGCGAACGGCTCGGCGGGTATTGTCTTCCGCGGCGAGATTGTTTCAGCTCCCTATGTGCGTCCCGATTTCCGAGAGAAATCTAAGGCTTTCCGCCACTACGTGGACATTGCATGCCACAACTTCGCCCAGCCTCAAGGCTCCGCGCATCTCTCTCTCTCCGAACTCGAAGAGGCCATTCCATCAATAGAGTGGGGCAATGGTCACTCCGGCGTCCTCCTCAGTCCAGATGATGCCGCCAAGCTCAACGATTTGTGGCAGAGTAAGGTGAAGTAGGCCGTTGCTCCGACGCAAAGAAAATGAGAGCAAAAAAATAGGCGCAGGAAAGTGAAAACGTTCCTGCGCCTTTTCTTAGTCTGGTCTGCTATCCTCGCCCTACCGGTGTAGAGTGGGACTGTGCGTATTTATTTCGACACGATGTCGATAAGTCGGCTCTTGAGGTCGTTGATGTCGGTCACTACGGGATATTGCGGGTAGTCAGCCTTTACGTTGTCGGGCGGGCAGAAGAGGATGCCCTTGTCGGCCGCCTCAAGCATGGTAACGTCGTTGTAAGAGTCGCCAAAGGCTACGACGTCATATTTCAAGCTCTTGAAGGCCTCAACGGTCTTCCGCTTCGGATCCGGTTGACGGAGCTTATAGTTCGTTATGCGGCCGGTGGCGTCTGTCTCGAGGCTATGGCACAGCAGGAAGGGATTCTCGAGCTTGTCCATCAAAGGCTGCGCGAACTCCACGAAGGTGTCCGATACGATTGAGAAACGGGCTACCTTGCGAATCTCGCGTACAAACTCCAATGCGCCAGGCAGAGGGTCGAGAGTACCGATGACCTCCTGAATGTCCTGGAGCTTAAGGCCGTGTCGGTCCAGGATGCGCAAGCGCATTCTCATCAATTCGTCGTAGTCCTTGATGTCCCTGGTCGTGAGCTTGAGCTCCTCGATGCCGGTCTTCTTTGCCACGTTGACCCATATCTCGGGCACGAATACGCCCTCAAGGTCTGCACATATTACCCACATAGTTTCTTTACTTCTTGTGTTACAGTTTGTTTATTGTGCCCTCGCCGCGAGGCTTTTACGCCCCATTTTAGCTTGCGGACGCTTTTTATAACGCAAAGTTAAGATTTTATATTCTTCTGTCAACCCTCTTTTGCTTTTTTCCTCACTAATTACGCAAGACCCGCCAAAAACAGCTAACTTAGCATTATGGAACAGGTTCAGACATCGAATACAAGAATCCTCCGCCGACGGACACAGGAGCCGGACAAGAAAAAGGTGATCATCCTCAATGATGACGTCACCACTTTCGACTTCGTGACCCGTATGCTTATGGACGTTTTTTTCTATGAGTACGATGAGGCGGCCCGTCTCACCGCGAAAGTCGACTCTGAAGGCTCCGCTGTGGTTGGAATTTATCCCAAGGATATTGCGGAGTCCAAAGCTCAGGCCGGTATGGATATGGCCAGAAATGAGAATTTTCCACTTAGACTGACAACAGAATATGCCTAATACAACCAAAAGGAAAAAGCAACAATATACCCCCGAAGATGTCCCTCAGATGAATGTTATCGCCCTTGTCGGTGCCACTGTCATGGTGGCTCGCAAGCTACGCATTCAGTTTATTGTGCCCGAGTGTATGCTTTTCGTCTTACTCAACGACGAGAAACTTGGCCTCTCGGGTTTGCTTGTCAATAAATACAATGTCGATGTGAGTGCGTTCGCCGAGGAGACTGTTGCTTACCTCGATAGCCTCGAACGTGTTCCAGCCCGTAGGGAGTATACTCCTCGTCCGTCGTCGGCGTATGAGACTCTTTCTTCTAACGTCTCGATGCTCTCCGGCTCCGGCAATTTGGAGGATGTCTTCCCTAGCCATTTCTTCCAAGGCCTGACCGAACTCAAAGGTACAGAGGCGAAACGTTTGATCGACAAATATATTCCTTCGCCGAAGCTAAAGAAGGTTATTGCAGATTACGATGTTATTTGCCGAAATAGCAACCCTCAAGAGTGGGACGGCGTGCCCGATTTCATCAATGACATCATTGATGAGGGCGAACGCCTCGGCGGCGATTATCCCGATCCTTTCCAGTCCAACGATCAGTACAATTCTGAGAATGCTCCCGTCGCAGACGAGGCTTGCTATCGCATCGATACCGACGAGGCTTATGTTAAAGCCAGTTTTGAGGGACGTGTGGATGAAATCAAGCGTTCCCTCCTGACGCTCCTCAAGGGAAACAAGAGCAATATTGTTTTTGTCGGTGAGCGCGGTGTCGGCAAGTCGTCTATGATCAAGGGTCTCATTAAGGCTAAGGCCTCTTATTCTAAGAGGTCCCGCATTGGTGGTGCGCATTTCTATAAGTTCACGCCCTCTGCCATCGTCACGGGCGTCTCCTATGCCGATGAGATTGAGAACCACGTGGCTCAAATTGTCGAGGATATTGAGAACGAGAAGTGCATGGCAATCCTCTTTGCCGATAATATGGCCGAACTGATGCCACAACATCAGAACGACAATACGCCAGACACTCTCCGTCTCCTTACCTCTCTCATTGATGGCAAGGATATCCATATCATCACGACCGCCTCTTTCGAGCAATACAAACGTCTCTCTTCCAATAGCCAGACGCTCAGTAAGTTCTTTACCCGCATAGATATTGCCGAGCCCCCTATAGAGCCCGATGCCCGCCTGATGTTCAAGTCGGCCGCAAGAGGTGTGCTCGAACTTCATAGGTGCTTGCCATCAGATGATAATTTCCTCCCCCACGTTTTCGAGATGGCTGTGTCCTCTTATACCAAGGATATCGCCATGCCGGGTCGAGCTATTGACCTCCTCGATAATGTTGGAGCGTCTCTCGAACTCGAGAATAGCGAACTCAGCAAACATAAGGCAAAGGGCGAGGCGCACTATGGTGAGGCTGTGCCTGCGGCTGTAGATCGCCTGCTCAAGAAACTTGGTTATGACACTATAGCCACGGCTGCTGGCAATGAGGCCCGCCTTCGTGACCTCGAACCGAATTTGCTTAAGATGATTTTTGGTCAGGACGAGGCTGTGCATGGCGTCTCCGAGAGCGTGCTCCTTGCCAAGGCAGGCCTTAGTGACGATACTAAGCCTCTTGCCGCCTACCTCTTTGTAGGTCCTACGGGTGTCGGCAAAACAGAACTCGCCAAGGTGCTCGCTTCGGAACTCGGTACCAAGCTTGTTCGCTTTGATATGAGTGAGTATTCCGAGCAGCACACCGTGTCCAAGCTTGTGGGCTCTCCTGCTGGCTACATTGGTTACGACGACGGTGGTCTCCTCACGGATGCCGTGCGCAAGACTCCGAACTGCGTACTCCTCTTTGATGAGATTGAGAAGGCTCATTCCGCCGTCTTCAATCTTCTTCTTCAGGTTCTCGACTACGCTCAACTTACCGACAACAAGGGACAGAAGGCCGATTTCTCGGGTGCTATCATTATTATGACGTCCAATGCCGGTGCACGGTTCGCTACTGGCCGCGGTCTCGGTTTCGGCTCCAACAAGGAGAAAAGTGAGGTCATGGGCTCCGAGCTTAAGCGCGTTTTCGCTCCCGAGTTCCTCAATAGGCTTACGCAAATCGTGGCTTTCCATGATATGTCTAAGGAGATGGCTGAGCGCATTCTCGATCGTAAGGTGTCCGAGTTGCAAGCAACTCTCGCAAAGAAGCGCAAAGTCTCCTTCGGCCTCACTCCCGAGGCTCGTCAGGCTCTCCTCGATGCTGGTTTCTCCAGCACATATGGAGCCCGAGAGATGGATCGCTCCATTGGCCGTCTCCTCAAACCTGCCCTCATGCAGGCTCTTCTCTTCCGCGACGGCGTAAAGAATGGCGACAAACTTACCGTCCGTGCCGAAAGTAAAGACAAACTCATTGCGGAATAAATAAGTTGTTCTTAATCTTCCGCAGAACCCTATTTCTGGGCAAAATGCGGATGAGAATAAGGATAATTCCTATAGTATATTAACCGAACTACAAACAACAGTATTTCAAAAACTTTTCAACAATATGAAGCCTACTCTTTTCGTCCTCGCTGCCGGTATGGGCAGCCGTTACGGCGGCCTCAAGCAGCTCGATGGTCTCGGCCCCAATGGCGAGACAATTATGGACTACTCTATCTTCGATGCCATCCGTGGTGGCTTCGGTAAGGTGGTCTTCGTTATCCGTCGCGATTTCGAGGATGCTTTCCGCGAGAAGGTTCTCTCTAAGTATGAGGGTCATATTCCTACCGAACTCGTCTTCCAGAGCATCAACGACCTCCCCGAGGGCTTCAAGTGTCCCGAGGGCCGTCAGAAGCCTTGGGGTACCAACCACGCCGTCCTTATGGGCAAGGACGTGATCAAGGAGCCGTTCGCTGTAATCAATGCCGATGACTTCTATGGCCGTGACACTTTCGCTGTCATCGGCAAGTACCTCTCCAATCTCCCCGCCGATGCACATGACGACTACTGCATGGTCGGTTTCCGTGTCGGTAATACCCTTTCCGAGAGCGGCACCGTGGCCCGTGGCATCTGCTCCACTGATGCCAATGGTCACCTCACCACTGTAGTTGAGCGTACCGAGATCATGCGCGTCAACGGCCCTGTCTGCTATAAGGATGAGAAGGGCGCTTGGGTGGCTGTCCCCGACAACACTCCCGTTTCAATGAACGTCTGGGGCTTCACTCCCGACTACTTTGCTCATAGCGAGAAGTATTTCAAGGAGTTCCTTTCCGACCCCAAGAACATGGAGAACCTCAAGGCTGAGTTCTTCATCCCGTTGATGGTCAATAAGCTCATCAACGAGAAGACTTCTACCGTAAAGGTCCTCGACACCACCAGCCATTGGTTCGGCGTTACCTACGCTGCCGACCGTCAGGGCGTTGTTGACAAGATTCAGGCTCTCATCGACAAGGGCGAGTATCCTGCCAAGCTCTTCTAAACTATAGTTTTCTATAGCTTTCGCCAAACACAAATAGGCGAGCATAAACAAAGTGATTTTGATAGTGAGGCCCCCGTCTGTGGGGCTTCACTTTCCTAATTTATACCAAGCAATGAAAATTTGCATCTTTGTAGGCCATAGGCAGATGGTTGTGCTGCGCCACGAAGGCGAGACCGTCTCGTTGCCCGATTTCGACGATGTAAAGGATTTTCTCGTGACCCGTAATGAGTTGCGCTCTGTCCATGCCGAGTCACTCGACCTCCTTACTTGTGAGGCGGATTCGTGGAATGGCCCGGCCGACCTTCCTTCTGTCGATTTTCGTTCCCTCTTTTTTGAGATGGATGGCAATCTCTTTGCCGCGGCATGCAAAGCCAAGCAAATAGCTTTCTGGGAATCCCATAGCCGTTTCTGCCCATCGTGTGGCACTCCCACCACATTGCTCTCCGATATTGCGAAAAAATGCCCCACCTGTGGGTATGAGATATATCCTCCAATCTCGCCAGCCATAATTGTCCGCATCGAGAGAGGCGACGACGAGATTCTTCTAGTCCACGCCAAGAATTTCCGTGGAGATTATTATGGTCTTGTGGCTGGATTTGTCGAGACTGGTGAGACGCTCGAGGAGTGCGTGCGTCGTGAGGTGTATGAGGAGACGGGACTCGAGATATCTGACCTGAAGTATTTCGCAAGTCAGCCATGGCCTTTCCCCTCTGGCCTTATGCTTGGTTTTACGGCCAAATATGCCGGTGGAGATATCAAGATCCAGGAGGAGGAACTTTCCGATGCCCGTTTCTTCAAACGCGGAAGTCTGCCTGCCGTGCCCGATAAGATGAGCATAGCGCGTAGACTCATCGATGATTGGGTAGAGCGGAAATAAATTGACTGTCAACTAACAACGCTTATTTATCCATAAGCGTGGGCTGCGAGCCTGCTGATATTTATAGTTTATACACAAAAATAACAAACGTTGATTTTTTGTATTAAGCGCAAATAAATTAACTTTGTGGTCAATTTGAAATTACACTGAATACGGTCTCCGCATATCTCTCGCCCCAAAAATAAACATAACGGAGCGGAAGGTCTGATGCGGACGATTTACAATAAAAGAGTTTAATGTCAATGACTCAATTTAATCTCAGAGGCTCTATTGCCGCCCTCGTTACTCCATTCAAGAAAGACGGCTCTATTGATTATGTAGCATACGACCGCCTTCTCGATATGCATATCGCGGCTGGCACTCAGGGTGTCGTCGTTTGTGGCACTTCGGGCGAGACCCCGACTCTCTCCGAGGAGGAGGATGCCGAGATGTTCCGCCACTCTGTCAAGTACATCAATCACCGTATGGTGGTCATCGGCGGCACAGGCTCCAACAGTACCGAAAGTTGCATTAAGTATACCCGCAACGCTGCCGAGGCTGGCGTAGATGCCGTTCTTACCGTCGGCCCTTACTACAATAAGCCGACTTCCAACGGTATGTACCTCCACTTCTCGAGTGTTGCCAAGGCCGTCGACATCCCCATTATCCTCTATAACGTCCCTGGCCGCACTGGATCTGCAATTAAGCCCGATGTGGCCCTCCGCCTTGCTTACGATTTCAAGAACATCGTCGGCATTAAGGAGGCGACAGGCAACCTTATGAACATTGCGACACTCATCGCGGGTCGTCCTGATGGCTTCAAGGTCTACAGTGGTGACGACAATAT
This sequence comes from Eggerthellaceae bacterium, assembly GCA_963631865.1. Lineage (GTDB taxonomy): Bacteria > Bacteroidota > Bacteroidia > Bacteroidales > Marinilabiliaceae > W3P20-009. Next base: position 2,943 of record CAVGTO010000060.1, on the reverse strand, counting down.
TTCTATGCTTTCCAACCTCCTTGGTGGCGATGGTTGCATCTCCGTCCTTGCCAATGTCGTTCCCGAGGATTTCGTTAAGCTTATGCGGCTCTCTCTTGATGGCAATGCTGTCGAGGCTCGCAAGCTTTTCTACCGTTACCACCGTTTGATGGATCTTCTCTTTATAGAGAGCAATCCTATCCCCGTCAAGGCTGCTTTGGCCGATATGGGCATTGTAGAGGAGACCTACCGTGCTCCCCTTTGCCCTATGGAGCCTCAGAACCGTGCCCTCCTTACTGCTGAGCTCCGTAAGCTTGGTGTCATAAAGTAGATTTACTCCGCCGCCGATAAGTGCGTGCGGCTTTTATAGAATCATAAAGTCCGTCCTGTGGTTTCTTCCGAAACTACAGGACGGACTTTTTTTCTTCTTGCTGGTGAGACGGCAAAGTGGGTATACAAAAAGCCGTCGCAACGAACGCACGTAAGATGTTAGTGCGCCATTGCGACGGCTGTTGTTGCCTATCTAGTATCTTATAGTGTGATGCCAAGGGTCTCTACGCGCCGTTAGCCCCCACTATCTTGCTCTAGTTGAACATTTGCTTAATCCTTTGGAGGAATGAGGCTTTCTCGGAAGATGAGGGCTTGAATGAGTTGCTTTCAGCAAAAGTCTCAATCGCCTTCTTCTCTTCGGATGTCACCTTCTTCGGGATGTACACGTCTACGCGGATCAAGAGGTCGCCACGTACTGAACTGTTGACCTCGGGAAGGCCCTTGCCTTTGAGGCGGAGCACCTTGCCGGGCTGAGTGCCAGGCTCGATGTTTATCTTGACCTTACCGTCGGCGGTAGGAACCTCCACTGTTGTACCGAGAATAGCCTCGGGAACTGTCAGGTAGAGGTGGTAGATAAGGTTCGAGTCGTCGCGCTGAAGTTGCGGATCTTCCTCGACGGATACCACAACAAGAAGGTCGCCATTGACGCCGCCATTTTGTGCCGCATTGCCTGCTCCTGGCACCTTGAGCTGCATATTGTCGTCCATACCGGCTGGGATTTTGACATCCACAACCTTCTCGGCATACGTTACGCCTGTTCCACCGCAGCATGTGCACTTGTCGGTAATTGTCTTACCCTTGCCGCCGCAAGTAGGGCAGGGACCTTGTTGCTGCATACGGCCGAAGAGTGAGTTGACAACGCTGATGACGTAGCCAGTGCCATTACACTGCGAGCAAGTCTTGACCGAGCTGCTGTCCTTGGCTCCTGTGCCGCCGCACTTTTCGCACGGCGTGGCAGCGCGAACCTTGAGTTTCTTGGTTACGCCCGTAGCTACTTCTTTGAGGGTGAGCTTTACGCGTACGCGAAGGTCTGAGCCACGGTTGACTTGTGAGCCACCGCGCCTTGAGCGTCCGCCCATGCCTCCGAAGTCGAAGCCCATACCGCCAAATATGTCGCCAAAGTGGCTGAATATGTCCTCCATATTCATGCCGCCGGCTCCATAATAGCCGCCGCCACCACCAGTGCCGCCGTCAAATGCCGCATGGCCATACTGGTCGTAGCGAGCACGCTTGTCGGGGTCGCTCAAGACGTCATACGCCTCGGCTGCCTCCTTGAATTTCTCCTCGGCCTCTTTGTTGTCCGGGTTTTTATCGGGGTGATATTTTATCGCAAGTTTTCGGTACGCGCTTTTCAGCTCGGCGGGTGTGGCTGTCTTGCTGACGCCCAGAACTTCGTAATAATCTCTCTTTGCCATTTCTTTCTATCTTTGCCGCTCCCCGTAAACTCCTGAACTGTTATGCTGTGGGTTACGAGGGGACTTGGAAGTCTTCGGTTTTTATTCCTATCGCTTCCTATATCTTATTGGCAGACCACGACTTTGGCAAATCGGAGCACCTTGTCGCCAAGCATGTATCCCTTCTCGGTGCAGTCCAAAATCTTGCCTTTCATATCGGGCGTCGGGGCTGGAATCATGGTTATCGCCTCGTGGACGTTGGTGTCCAAAGGCAAGCCCTTGGTCTCAATCTCGGTTACGCCGCGTTTTGCCAAGTAATCATTAAATTTCTTATAGATGAGGTTGACGCCATCCTTTACGGCTGCCACGTCAGCGTCGTCTGTCATATGCGCAATGGCGCGCTCGAAGTCGTCGACAACGGGCAGGAGGCTGAGCAGAATATCTGAACCTGCGCTCTTGATGAGGTCCGCCTTCTCGCGCATTGTGCGCTTGCGGTAGTTGTCATACTCAGCGCACGTGCGGAGGTACTTGTCGTTGAGGTCTGCTACCTGCTTCTTCAGTGTGTCAACCTCCGAAGTCGCCTCGGCTGCAGTCTCTTTGGCTTCTCCGGCTTTGTCCGAGCTCACGGTACCTTCGACTTTCGCCTCGGTTGCCTCGGCCGTAGCCTCGGTCTGCTGCTCTTTTGCTTCTGGCTGCTGGGCTGCCTCCTCGTTTTGCTGCTTTTGTTCCTCGCTCATATTATGATGTTTTTTTTACGTATTTATGTGTGGCAGTGCTTTTGACGCACATTGCCGACGCTCACTTGCGCAAAACCTTTGCCAATGCTTGCTAATGTGCGCAAATGTGGTCTATTTGTCACACCTCTGCATCTTTGTCATACAAAAGGCGGGCGGTGCGACATCTCTTCTGTCAACACCACCCGCCTGTATCTGTCATTTTGTCACTCTCCGAATATTCCCTCCAGGAAGGCTTTTAGGCTCTCGCCCCTTAAGTTACGGGCTATTACCTTGCCATCTTTGTCTATCAGGATGTTGCTCGGAATCTGACTCACTCCGAATTTCTTAGCTATCGGGCTTTTCCAACTCATAAGGTCGCAGCCGTGCCACGTCCATGCGAGTTTATCCGCCTTGATGGCTGCGGTCCAACGCTCTTTCTTGATGTCCAGCGATATGCTGAAGACCTCGAAGCCGTTGCCGCGAGAGCAACTCTTATCTTTATACTTTGTGTAGCACTTTACGAG
>CAVGTO010000059.1:2396-12079 GCA_963631865.1 Eggerthellaceae bacterium | reverse complement strand
GCGTTGAGAGACTTGAACCAGGCTGGAGAGATAGACTTGAGTTTGCTGTCGGTGATGCCCTTTACTATGCCATCGACCATAGGCCACATCTCATTGAAGTTGGCAAGGGTGTCGCCGTAGAGAGTGCCAGGCAGAGGCATAGCATCCTCGGGAATCATGCCGTAGTTGCGCATGCAGTATACGGCATCGTAGAAGCTGCCACCCTCAGTGAAAGAGATGTCACCATGGAGACGGACGGAAGCCTTAGCGCGGTCCTCGTAGGTCTTGTGGGCGAGGTACATCTCGCAGAGGTTATACTCTCCCTTGCCGAGACGGAGTAGCTCGGCCTCAAAGAAACCGAGGCTGGAGTATGCCCAGCACGTGCCACTCTTGTTCTGGTTCTTGATGGAAGTGATGGGGGCCTCCTTGACTGTAGTGAAGACGAAGCCCTCGTCTTTCTTTGCATTGTCGTCTTGTGCTGATGCGCTGATGGCAAAAGAGCCGAGCATGAGCATGGCGAGCGACATAGCTGTCGTTGTCTTGATCATAAGCGTATTATCCGTTAAACAAATAACATTAATGGCGTGAAGTTACATAAAAAATCGTCACAATAGAGCCGCAAAATAGGAAAAACAGAAAGTATCGTTGTTTTAAGGGGATATTGTTTGTTAAAAAGGATAATAAAGCATACCTTAGCACATCGGAAACGCTGCATGCCCGCGCAAAAAGATGCGTGTGGGGTTGGCGCTTCCGTTTTTTTGTGTCATTTTCGCACGGAAAATATACGTAAATCTATTACAGACTATAATTATGGTCTGTAATTACAGACATATAAAATACAATTTATGAAAGTAGATGTTCTGTTGGGCCTGCAGTGGGGCGACGAGGGCAAGGGCAAGGTTGTCGACGTCCTGACCCCGCGCTATGCGGCCGTCACACGATTCCAAGGCGGCCCCAACGCCGGCCACACGCTTGAGTTCGAGGGTCAGAAATACGTCCTCCGCTCGGTGCCCTCTGGCATTTTTCAGGGCGACAAGGTGAACATCATCGGCAACGGCGTAGTCCTCGACCCAGCCCTCTTCAAGGCCGAGATTGAGCAACTCGAGGCTTCGGGCCACGAGCTCAAGAACCGTCTCTACATCTCGCGCAAGGCTCACCTCATCCTGCCCACCCACCGTCTGCTTGATGCGGCATACGAGAGTGCCAAAGGCTCAGGCAAGATTGGCACCACAGGCAAGGGCATCGGCCCAACCTATACCGATAAGATTAGCCGCAACGGCCTCCGCGTAGGCGACATCGAGCTCAACTTCGACGAGAAGTATAAGGCAGCCATCGAGCGTCATAAGAAAATCCTCAGCGACTACAACTATCCTCTCGACAAGTTCCCCGAACTTGAGAAAGCTTGGTTCGAAGGTCTTGAGAAACTCAAGCAATTCCAGTTTGTTGATAGCGAGCACTACATCAACCACCTCCTCGCCGAGGGCAAGGACGTACTCGCCGAGGGCGCACAGGGCACAATGCTCGACGTCGATTTCGGTTCGTACCCCTTCGTGACATCCAGCAACACTGTTTGCGCTGGCGCATGCACAGGTCTCGGCGTCGCCCCCCGCAACATTGGTGAGGTGTTCGGCATCTTCAAGGCATACTGCACACGCGTCGGTTCTGGTCCTTTCCCAACAGAGCTCTTTGATGAGACTGGTGAGACGCTCCGCAAACTCGGTCATGAGTTTGGTGCCGTCACGGGTCGTCCGCGACGCTGCGGTTGGATTGACCTCGTAGCTTTGCGCTACGCCGTCATGATCAATGGCGTGTCGCAGCTCATCATGATGAAGAGCGACATTCTCGACAACTTCGACACAATCAAGGCTTGCGTAGCCTACAAGATTGGCGACCGTGAGACAGACGAGATGCCATTCGACATCAACGAAGGCGTAGAGCCTGTATATATGGAGTTCGAGGGATGGAAGACCCCGATGGACAAGATGACCAGCGCAGACCAATTCCCCAAGGCTTTCAAGGACTACGTAGCCTTCATCGAGAGCTATCTGGGTGTCCCTGTCAAGATTGTCTCCGTAGGTCCCGACCGCGAGCAGACCATCGAACTCTAAATACGAAAGAGTTTATTAGACCCACGTTTTAGGAATACACAGCGAGCCCACCATGCCGCCATGGCGACGTGGTGGGCTCGCTGTTTTCATCAGGTGCAGACAACAGCAATGGAAATAAAAGAGCAGAAACGCGAACTACGCCGCCTAATAAGGCAAGCCAAGCCAAACCTCACGCAAGAAGCATATATGGCTGCAGGCCGTCAACTTGCGGACGCACTAGTAGCCCGTGAGGATATATGCGAGGCAGACACAATAGTGGCTTATTGGCCGCTTCCCGACGAACTGAACACCGGTCCTTTCATTATGGAATGCATTCGAAGGGGCAAGAAAATATTCCTACCCGTCATTGTGGGCAAAGAACTCGTATTCCGTCAGTTCACGGGATATAAATGCCTTGCGCGTGAACCGCAATTCGGAATACTTGAGCCGCAAGGTACGGATGAATTGGGCACAGCGTCGGCAGGCAAAGGAGTCATTATAATAGCACCTGGCATGGCATTTACAACCGACGGGCGAAGACTCGGGCGCGGACGCGGATTCTACGACAGGGCATTTACGGTCCTTGCCGAGGCGCGAAAGATTGGAGTTGGATATAAGTGTCAGATTGTCCGAGACATACCCGTAGAGCCGCACGACGCCACGATGGACGCCGTCGTCGGCATATGAAACTTTAAGTATATTTGCAATCGCAAACACATATCCTTTCACGATGCAAAACATATATTCCGCACTAATATCCAAAGAGTTAGGGCTGCGCCAAACGCAAGTCGAGAACACCATCAAGCTTCTCGACGACGGCGCTACTGTTCCCTTCATCAGCCGCTACCGCAAGGAGATGACGGGCAACATGGACGAGGTGCAAGTAGGCGGCGTAGCCCAAAGCTACGAGAAACTTAAAGAGATTGCCGCCCGCAAGGAGACCATAATAAAGACTATCGAGGAGCAGGAGAAAATGACTCCCGAGCTCCGCAAAGAGATTGACGAGACATGGGACTCCACCCACCTCGAAGACCTCTACCAACCTTATAAACCCAAACGCAAGACACGCGCCACCAAAGCTCGCGAGCTCGGACTCGAACCTCTTGCGCTGGCCCTTATGAGCGGCAACGTATCCGACCCCGAGGCAGCCGCCGACAAATACTTGACGGACGACGTGCCGACCACCGAGGATGCTTTGCAAGGCGCGCGCGACATCATCGCCGAGTGGGTAGCCGACCAGCCAGAGGCTCGCGAAGCCGCCCGCAATGTATTCCGCCGCAGTGGAGTCATATCCACCAAACTTGCCAAAGGCAAAGAAGTCGAGGGCGAGAAATACCGTGAGTATATCGACCGCAGCGAGAACCTCTCGCGATGCCCCAGCCACCGAGTACTGGCCATGATGCGCGCCGAGCGCGAAGGCGTAATCAAGATATCCGTAGCCCCGGACGAGCCGGACAAGATTGTCGACAGGCTCAACCGCAACTACGCCCGCAACCCGCGCACGGCCGAGCAAGTTGAGATGGCTATCTCGGACAGCTATAAGAGGCTCATAGCCCCCGCCATGGAAACAGAGATGGAAACTGAAGCCAAGGAGAAAGCCGACACCGAGGCAATCAAGGTTTTCGAGACCAACCTCCGCCAGTTGCTCCTTGCAGCGCCACTTGGTCGCCATCGCACTTTGGCTCTCGACCCTGGCTTCCGCACAGGTTGTAAAGTAGTTTGCCTCGACGAGCAAGGCCAGATGCTCTGCCACTCCGTAATCTTTCCCCACCCTCCCCATGCAAAGATCATGGAGGCACAGGCTGAGCTCCGCCGACTGATATACCAATATGACATAGAGGCCGTGGCGATAGGCAACGGCACAGCCAGCCGCGAAACGGAAGCTTTCGTCCGCGACTTCGATAAGGACAAGAAACTCCGCATCTTTGTAGTTTCGGAGGACGGAGCGTCAATTTACTCTGCCTCGGCCACAGCTCGCGAAGAGTTCCCCAATGAGGATGTCACTGTCCGCGGCGCTGTATCCATCGGCCGCCGACTTATGGACCCGTTGGCAGAGCTTGTCAAGATTGACCCCAAGAGCCTCGGCGTAGGCCAATACCAGCATGACGTTGACCAGACGCGACTCAAGCTGTCGCTCGACACCGTCGTAGTCAGCTGCGTAAACCAAGTGGGCGTGGAGGTCAACACAGCTAGCCGTCACCTCCTTACCTACGTATCGGGCCTCGGGCCGACTCTTGCCAAGAACATTGTTGACTACCGTGCGGCAAACGGGCCTTTCACGTCTAAAGCCGAACTCAAGAAAGTGCCGCGCCTCGGTCCGAAAGCATTCGAGCAGTGCGCCGGTTTCCTCCGCATCTCGGGAGCTAAGAATCCGCTGGACGCATCGGCTGTCCACCCCGAGCGTTATGACATCGTAAAGCAGATGGCCACAGATGCCGGTTGCACAGTAGCCGAACTTATGACGGACAAGAAACGTCGCGACAGCATCAACCTACAGAAATACGTGAAGGGCGACGTCGGCCTCCCCACCCTACGCGATATTATGGCGGAGCTTGAGAAGCCAGGCCGCGACCCGCGCGACGAGATCAAGGATTTCCATTTTGACGAAAGCGTACACACCATAGAGGATCTGCGTGCCGGAATGGAGCTCCCGGGCATCGTGACAAATATCACGGCCTTCGGAGCATTCGTAGATCTCGGCGTACATACCGACGGACTCGTACACATTAGCCAGATTGCCGACCACTTCGTAAAGAACGTATCGGATGCCTTGTCACTACATCAGCACGTAACGGTCCGCATAATGGACGTTGACGTTGCCCGCAATCGCATCACGCTCTCTATGAAAGGGTTGTAGAATTGCCTGCTAAGAAATCCATAAGAGATAGCCCCGCACAACTAAGATTTAGTCTTTTGTTGTGCGGGGCTAAGTTGTTCACTTCCGAGGGAAATGGTGAGGCAGAGAGAGGGGCAAAGCAGAAAAGAATTACAAACGATTGTTTTTTTTTTATTAAAAATTAGCTTCCACTATATTTGCACAAGAGCAGAGGCATAGACTCACTAGAATTTCCTGCCCGCCACTAGACACAAAATGAGGATTGACAACAGAAGCACCGACCCCAGAATATGCAAACCGACTCTTTTAAGACGTTGGAAGAATGCGAAGGCGCAATTAAAGGTTTAAAACTTTGCGGACAAAGCACCTCCCGCTCTCCGTCTAAACTTATATCTTCAATATCGGTCGTAACAAAAACTTTAAGCCCAACACATGAAGTTAGAATTAAAAAATCAAGAAAAGATACAGACGGTTTCAAAATTGAATCTTGTGCATTGATAGTAAAAACAATTCCGCCCTCAGTCTCAAGGGATAGAGACCGGGGGCGGAATTAATTTTATGCGATAAGGGAATAGACCCTTACGAGGCAATCGTTAGATGACGACGTTGACCATCTTGCCAGGGACGACAATCACCTTTCGGACGGGCTTGCCATCGATATACTTGGCAGCCTGCTCAGAAGTGACAACGGCATTCTCGATAGCCTTGACATCCGCACCCGCAGGGAAATCCATCGTGAAGCGAGTCTTGCCATTGAATGCCACGGGATACTTAATCGTATCCTCTACGAGGTGAGCCTCATCAAGTTCGGGCCACTTTGCATCGCAAACGGTAGTAGCATAACCGAGGTCGTGCCAAATCTCCTCTGCAATATGGGGAGCAAAAGGAGCGATGAGCACGATGAGGGGCTCAAGGATATCCTTCTTACGGCACTTGAGGCCTTGGAGTTCACTGAGCGTAATCATAAACTGGCTTACGCAAGTATTGAAAGAGAAACGCTCAATTGCCTCGGTGACCTTCTTGATGCAAGTGTGGAGAGCCTTGTACTCTGCGCTGGTAGGCTTCTCCGTTGAGAGCTCAAGCGACTCGCCATCGGCATAGTAATGACGCCAAAGTTTCTTGAGGAAACGAGAAACGCCATCGATGCCATTGGTATCCCAAGGCTTAGAGAGCTCAACAGGGCCGAGGAACATCTCATACATACGGAGAGTATCGGCACCGAAACGCTCGACTACCATATCGGGGTTGACAACGTTGAACATCGACTTAGACATCTTCTCGACAGCCCAGCCACAGACATACTTGCCATCCTCGAGGATGAACTCAGCCGTGTTGTACTCAGGACGCCAAGCCTTGAATGCCTCAGTGTCGAGAACATCACCACTTACGATATTGACATCAACATGGATTGGAGTAACATCGTATTGATCCTTAAGGCCGAGGGATACGAACGTGTTGGTATCCTTGATACGATATACAAAGTTCGAGCGGCCTTGAATCATACCTTGGTTGACAAGCTTCTTGAAAGGCTCCTCGGTGCTTGAGATGCCGATATCGAAGAGGAACTTGTTCCAGAAACGAGAGTAGATAAGGTGACCCGTAGCATGTTCTGCGCCACCTACATAGAGGTCGACAGACTGCCAATAGTGGTTAGCCTCGGGCGATACAAGTGCATCGTTGTTGTGGGGATCCATATAGCGCAAGTAGTATGCGCTGGAGCCTGCGAAGCCCGGCATAGTGCAGAGTTCGAAGGGATAGCCCTCGGGAGTGCACCAATTCTTTGCGCGGCCAAGGGGAGGCTCGCCGGTCTCGGTGGGGAGGTATTTATCCACCTCGGGCAACTGGAGAGGCAACTTGTCCACAGGGAGCATCTGCGGCTGACCATCCTTATAGTAGACAGGGAAAGGCTCACCCCAGTAACGCTGACGGGAGAAAATAGCATCTCGGAGACGGTAGTTGACCTTTACTCGACCGATGCCGTGCTCTGCAATAAACTTCTTTGTTGTAGCAATAGACTGCTTGATGGTGAGGCCATTGAGGTTGAGGCCACCTACAGCTTCACGACCAGGCATAGGCGAATTGCAGACAATGCCCTCCTTTGCGTCGAAACTCTGCTCAGAGACATCGGCACCCTCTACGACGGTGCGAATCTCAAGACCGAAAGCCTTGGCAAAGGCGTAATCACGAGAGTCGTGGGCCGGAACTGCCATGATGGCACCCGTACCGTAACCCGCAAGAACGTAGTCGGAGACCCAAATAGGAATCTCTTCAAGAGTCAATGGGTTGATAGCATAAGAGCCAGTGAAGACACCAGTTACCTTGCGGTCGGCGATACGCTCACGCTCAGTGCGCTTGCTGGTCTGGTCAACGTAAGACTTTACGGCCTCGGCCTGCTCGGGGGTGGTTAATTTCGCAGTATACTCGCTCTCGGGCGCAAGGACCATAAAGGTAACACCGAAAACGGTATCGGCACGAGTGGTGAAGATTGTGAGGGACTCATCGGAGCCCTTAATCTTGAACTTCATCTCGGCGCCCTCGGAACGGCCAATCCAATTGCGCTGGGTCTCCTTGATGGAGTCGGACCAATCGACAGTCTCAAGACCATCGAGCAGACGCTGCGAGTAAGCAGAGACGCGGAGGCACCACTGCTTCATAACCTTTTGGACTACAGGATAGCCGCCGCGGATGGATACGCCCTCGACGACCTCATCGTTGGCGAGAACAGTACCGAGTTTCGGACACCAGTTAACCATCATATTGCCGAGGTAGGCAATACGGTAGTTCATAAGGATGTCAAGTTGCTCATTCTTGCTCTTGGCATTCCACTCCTCAGCAGTGAAGGAAAGTTCCTCTGACTGAGCCGCATTGATATCGGCGGTACCGAACTTTGCGAAATGCTGTGTGAGGACCTCAATTGGGCGTGCCTTATTGAGTTTGGTGTCGTAAAACGAACCAAACATCTTCTCGAAAGCCCACTGAGTCCACTTATAATACTCAGGCGAGCACGTACGCACCTCACGACTCCAGTCGAAACTGAAACCGATCTTATCGAGCTGCTCACGATAACGCTTGATATTGTTCTCGGTGGTGACCGCCGGATGCTGCCCCGTCTGGATAGCGTACTGCTCTGCGGGGAGTCCGTAAGCGTCGTAACCCATTGGGTGGAGGACGTTGAAGCCATTGAGGCGCTTGAAACGCGCATAGATGTCCGAAGCGATGTAGCCGAGCGGGTGGCCGACGTGGAGGCCGGCGCCCGAGGGGTAAGGGAACATGTCGAGGACGTAATACTTGGGCTTGTCGAGGTTAATCTCGACCTTGTATGTGCCGTCCTCAGCCCACGACTTTTGCCAATGGGCCTCGATGTCTCTGAAGTTGTATTCCTTTGCCATGTCAAGTGAGAAAAGCCAAGGGCACAAGCACAGACTTGCCGCAACAACTCATTCAGCAGAAAGCGTTTATAGAGGTTTCGGGCAGGCCGCACATGGCCTATAACTAAAAAAGACACTAACCAAGAGGGCAGGCCTTGTGGTTAGCATCATCTTCATAAAAAGTGACCCCGTGGAGACTCGAACTCCAATCAGCAGAACCGGAATCTGACATTCTATCCATTGAACTACGGGGCCAGGAAATTTAAGACTTCGGAAGCAGGGAAGAGGCCATCCCCTCCCAATTCCGACCGCAAAGATAACAAAAAATTTAGTTTACAAGAGGTTGCCAGCCGCCATTTAAGGGTCAGCCTTTGACCTCGTCTACGGTCACCAGTTTGTTGGATATAGCATAGATGGCTAAAGCTATCGAAGAGTGTATGTTGAGCTTGCGGGCGATATTGCGACGGTGTGTAAGGACGGTGTAGACCGATATGTTCATCTGATCCGCAATCTCCTTGTTAGCCAATCCACTTACCACACCACGGACCACCTGTTTCTCACGAGACGAAAGAGCCTCACCATCCTCCTCGGCATCGGAATCATCATCATCATTGCCCATAAGGCGGTCGAAAAGAGAGACGAGGTCGTCTTCAGAATCGAAGATAGACATTTGCGCATCGTATCCTTCGAGAGCGGAGGCGGGGGTTACACTCGAAACGAGAGCCACGAAACGGGCGTCACGGACATACTCGGCAGTGGCCTTACGACGAGCAGCGACATCAAACACGCCACCAAAAGAAGGCGACACGATGATTATTGACGGGGCGAAAGAAATGACCTTTGTCTCGAAATCCTCGGGGCGAGCCATTTCAAGGTAGACGGCATTGCCACCCAAAACACGCTTGAGAGCCGCAAGGACACCCATTCGGACAATGACCGCCGTGTCGGCTACAGCTATTTTAAGGACATTCTGATTCATAACACGAATTTCTTACGCCAAATTACGCGGGCGCGACTTTTCGAGTTCTACTACGGCAGGGATGAAGAGATTACCCTCTATGTCGCAATGGGACTTGAGGTCGTCCTCGAAAGCAAAGATATCATAGAGCACCTGATTGACCTCGCGCAAGTTATCGACCGCCGGATAGTAGCGAATCATAGCATTCTTAAGTTCAGAGAGCTGAGTATCGATATTATCATGCTGGCGGATGAAAGGCGAGAGGCTGAGGGCAGGGAGATCCGAATCTCCATCAACGAGTCGCTGGGTGTAAGCAAACAGGTTATGATCCTCATAAGCGAGGTGTTTGCGGACCTCCTCAGAGTAGCTGTCGAAGAGCTTTATGATAAGGCCAGAGAACTTATCATCTGGCAACGACTTGAGAATTGATACAACCTTGGCGCGAAGCTCCGGCA
>CAVGTO010000059.1:0-2386 GCA_963631865.1 Eggerthellaceae bacterium | reverse complement strand
CTATATAATATTTGTGCGCAGAGCGGAGGAAACGCATCATAGACACGATGTCCACATTGTGGTACTGAGTGCTATCGCCAGTGGCAACGTAGTTGCAGACCGCAAGGAAAGTCTTGCAGTCGACGCCATTATCGGCACAGACGACTTTGACTGTCTTATCGCCGAAGCCCAGCGAGATTCCGAATCGGCTAAGCAGGAGCAGAAGCTGATAGTGGTCGGTAAGGATGTCGCCAAGCTTATGGTTTTCAGTATATTTCATATCTGGGGGAAAAGCAGGTCGGATAAAATGGGTAACAAAGTAAGAAGAATCTTGCGCAACGTCTTGAGCGCATTAGATATTTGGGTCTCGACGGTACGTTTGGAGATGTCGAGTTGGTCGGCAATTTGCTGGTTCGATAGGCCATCGAAACGGCTGAGAGAGAAGATCCGGCGGCACTGATCGGGCAGTTTGGCGAGGGCGCTGGCAATCTTGGCATCAGCCTCACTTTGCTCAATCAGCGCATCGGCGCCGTCGGCATCCGGGGCGATTTCCGAGGATGTATTCAGCGCATCGTCCTCATACTGGCGAACAATCTTTTGATGTTTGATAACGTTGAGGCAAGCGTTGCGTGTTGAGCTGAAGAGGAAAGACTTGACATTGTCAGGCGCATCGGCATCTTTGCGTTCATAGACCGAGACGAAGAGATTTTGGACAACATCGGTAGCCATATCATACGGCTCATCGGTTTGTGCGAGTATACGAGCCGCAAAAGCAACAAGCTGAGTGTAATACCTGTCGAAAAGCTCGTGGAAGGCTCGCCCCGCCGTATCGGTTGGCAGGGATTGGAACAGTTCCTCGTCGGAGAGGTCGCTTATGCCCGTGAGTTTCAACATTTAATTACTACTGATGCGCAAAAGATTGAGCGTTGGGGACTAAAACCTTTTTAAGTGTCAGTCGACCTTGTCGAGCAGCGAAGTCATTTTGATGGTCTGCGTACGATTGAGACCCTCGGTAGAGACTTCGGTGCGGGTGTTCGCATAGCCAGGAGCTCCGGAGAGGATGATGTAACGGACGTCCTTCTCGGCAACAAAGGACACCTTACCATGTTCATCTACAGGAAGTTTGACGTTGGTGCCATCGGAGCCCACAATGCGGATGTAAGCGTCGGGGATGGGGACAAACTTACGTTTCTTCGTGGTCTTCTTCTTTTCTGTAGAGGCGGAAGCCGTAGTTGTCGACTTCTTGGTTGTTGTTGTTTTGGCCGTTGTTGGCTGTTTGGCAGATGCCGTCTTAGTGGCTGTGCTGGACGCAGAAGTTGAACTTGATTTGGCTGTAGCGGAAGTCGTTGTCTTCTTGGTTGTTAAAGCAGAGGACTTCTTGGTAGTCGTGCTAGTCTTCTTAGTCATCGAAGTCTTGCCCTTTGAGTTTGCGGTTGTCTTCTTGGTTGTAGAGGACGACTTGGACTTCTGGGTTGATGACTTAGAAGTTGAAGACTTGGCGGTTGATTTCGTAGAAGACTTGGAAGAGACCTTGCCATCGGACTGATTGCCTTGGGCGGACTCAGTCTCTTGCTTATCGGTTGTGTTGGCAGACGACATTTGGAGTTTGCCCTCGATGGCGAAATCGGGAAGCTTAGGTTCGTCCTTTGGGTCGTCGTCATCATCTTTCACCGATTCTTGCACCTTGGCAGTCTGAGCAGATGCGATCTCGGTCTTTGCAGCATTTGCCGAAGGAGATGGACGGAGGACACGGCTGCGGGGTTTGGTATTGCCATCGGCAAAAGCCTTCTTTCCGCTCTCACCAATTCGCGCCTCAATTGTGAGGATTACGGGTGGGAGATAGAAAGAGTAGATGTCCTCATAGCCCTTGGAATTTCCGCGATTGCTAGAGAATAGACCTTCCTCTGCAGTGCCCATAAAAGTAATACCGAAATCGTCGCCTGCACTGTTGATAGGCAAACCGAGATTAGACACATGGTAGCGCCCGTCATCGCCCTCGACAGCCTTATAGATATCGAGGCCACCGAAGCCCTCATGACCGTCGCTACTGAAATAGAGAGTACCGTCGTTGCGCACAGAAGGGAACATCTCGTCACCAGGTGTATTGACCATCGGCCCAAGGTTTTGAGCCGGCCCCCATGACCCATCTACATTACGGAGTGACTTCCAAATATCGAGGCCACCGAACGAACCTTCCTCACGGTCGCTCACGAAATAGAGTACCTGACCATCTGGCGAGAGAGCAGGATGCGCAACCATCATAGTCGAGTCGGCGCCTGGCAAAATTCGCACAGGGTCGGACCAACGGCCGCCTTCGCGCTTAATCTCATATGCATGGACAGGACAACCATCCTGATTATTCAGCGGGCAACGGGTGAAGACCATAGCACGGCCATCGGAGGAGACG
>CAVGTO010000058.1:0-12148 GCA_963631865.1 Eggerthellaceae bacterium | reverse complement strand
CTCTTGAGCTCTACACCCGCGACATTCTCTACGCCAAAGTACGCACATATGCCGGCGGCGCAATCTTCCACCTCATGGTAAACCATTGGCCCTCGAAATACGGTGGCGTGACGGAGACCATACCAAAGCGTCGTTACGTGGCAGAGAAGGCTCGCGCGCTGTGCGACTCAATCCTCGCCACAGACCCGGAAGCCAAGATTATCATGATGGGCGACTTCAACGATGAAGCTTTCGAGCCCTCGCTCACCAAATATCTCGGAGCACAAACGAAATGCGACACATGCCTGCTGCGCAATCTCTCGGCCGACACCAAGGACTTCAGCTACAAATATCGCGGGAATTGGAACACCATCGACCATATTATCGTGACTCCAGGCACTTGCGTCAAAGGTCGCCCCGCATTCTCAGTTGTCAAATTCGACTATATGCTCGAGCCAGACGACCGCAACCCGGGAACGCAAGGCAAGCCCAAGCGCACATATCTCGGCCGTCGATTCAATGTCGGTCCCGATGGCGAAGGCGGCTACTCTGACCACCTGCCCGTCATGGTCAAGGTGGCATACTAAGCAGTCCACAGCGCTCAGTTTGTAGTCCACAGTTAACAATCTACCCCGCCTGCGGTTTCCTTTTCCGCAGGCGGGGTATTTTACTTTTTTGAGAATTCGAGTGCGGGAGGAATTTCAGCACTCAGTTAAAAGTTCCGCAGCCAATTCCGAAGTCGTATGGAAAAGGCGGTCGGCGCCTGCTTCGAGGAGCACGCTGTCGGCCAATTTACCTGTGTTTACAGCCCAAACTTTGAGGCCAGCGGCTTTGCCCGAAATGACGCCGAGCGGAGCATTCTCAACGACGAGGCAATCCTCGGGACGGCAGCCACTGCGCTCGAGAGCCATAAGGTAAGGCTCGGGATCGGGCTTGCCCTTTACGACGTCGGCGCCGCAGACAAGGGTCTCCTGGACGATGCCGAAAGCCTGCTGGAGCTTGCCGACAAGCGACGGCTGACGAGAGCCAGTCACAACGTATACCTTGACGCCGCGGGATGGAAGAGTCGTGAGAAGTTCCTGCATCGATGGCAGAATGGGAGGCTGAGGACGGCTGTGCATAAGTTCCGTCTTACGCTTATAGATGCGCTCCACGTCGTCATCCGTAGCGCCGTGACCAAACTCGCGGTTGAACACCAAGTTTATCGTGCCTTTGGCCGTGCGGCCCTCGTTTGCGTACGCCTCTTCGGGGTGGAAGACGATGCCCTCGGCCTCGAAAGCCTTGCACCAGGAATATTCGTGGTTTGGCATACTGTCGTAGAGCACGCCATCCATATCAAAAAACACAGCTCTTATCATCTCTTGTTTGTCGTTCTCAGTTCAATTCCCGCAAAGATAACAAATAAAAATGGCAAAGCGGCGGACCGGAAGCCAATAGACATGGCTGCCGGTCCGCCGCTTAGGCTGTGGTCTGTAACTTCTACTGCGCGTTGAAGTGGTAGAGGAATACGATGTCGCCAGTGTAAGCAGGCTTACGCTGCCCCTCGATCTCGAGCTTGACGCTCATAGTAGCCTTGGTAGTACCGCGGAGGTTGAGGACCTCCTTGACGTCAACATGGAGACGTACACGGCTGTTGACGACGACGGGCTGTTGGTAGCGGAAGTTCTCGATACCGTAGTTAATTTGGTCCTTGATGTTGCGCACGTCGACAATCTGCTCCCAAAGGTGAGGGAGGATTGAGAGAGTGAGGTAGCCGTGAGCGATGGTGTTGCCAAAGGCGCTCTCACGCTTAGCCTTCTCAACGTCGACATGGATCCACTGATGGTCGAGGGTGGCGTCTGCGAAGAGGTTAATCTGCTCCTGAGTGAACTGGTGCCAATCGGACACACCGAGCTCTTTGCCTACGAGAGCCTCAAGCTCGGCGTGGCTATTAATGACTTGTGCGGACATTTTACTTTAGGGATAAGTTATGGTAAATTAATGGTAACTTGTTTTTACTCAGATTTATGCGCAATGCAGACGTCATTAACCGAACTGTATACGCAAAGGCGTTTTGGAGACACGCATTGGCGCGAATTTAGCTAAAAAATCAAAACAACGGACTTTCGGAAGTATATGGCCTCGCAAAGGAGACATGCCGAACACGTTTTCGGACAGATTTTGCGGAGTTCACACCTATTTAATATATGTTACATTGGGAATATTTTCGGAATAAAGAACTAATTTTGCCGAGCTAATATGGAATTTTGCGCATAAAATGCACATAAAGAAAGTGATATGCCTGACGGCCGTTGCGGCTACGCTCACAAGTTGTGGAGGGCCGCTCGGCGAGAAGGACCTCGGAGTCGTCGGGACGTACCGCACATACATGACCGAGAACATAGAGGACGGCAGCATGCGATGCACGGCCACGGCCAAGGTCGACGAGACACTCGGCATCGGCGGTGTAGACATCGATATGGATATCGCCCTTGCCTTCCACTTCGGAGGCCAAATGGAGTTCGAGGACGTAGTGGTGAACTACAAGGCGACAGCCAGCGGCAACTGGGGACTGCAAGGCGACACTCTCAGGATTGCGCCAGACTCAGCATCCATAAGCACCACGTACGCAGGGTCGAGCGCACAAAGCAGCGTGGAGGAGGCAATGGTAAGGCAGCTTCGGAAAAACGTAATCGCAGGCATGCAGCCCAAGATTTTCGAGCGTTACCATAAGAGGAGCCAACTCTTCACGAAGATAATCAGCCAAGGCAGACATGGCATCTTGGGTATATTGCCCGACTCGTCCTTGGTAATCTTACGAAAAAACAATTAAAACACGCACCATAAAAAGTTCCCGTCCAAAGGGCCCGCAGCCAATTCAAACACACAAGGGGCGAGAAGGTGAAGCATAACGATATGACAGCATATAAATTAGACGAGAGGAAAGCCTACAGCATCGGCATCGATGCGGGCTCCACCACCATCAAGTTCGTCGTGATAGACAAAGCGGATGGCAGCGTGGCCTATAGTTCTTACCGACGCCACTTTGCCGACATCCGCAAGTGCATCGAGGATACGCTGACAGACATGGAGGCCAAGATAGGCACCGACGCCGTCTTCAGCGTCTGCGTCACCGGCTCGGCAGGCATTGGCCTCGCTGAGCGTTCGGGCCTCCCCTTCGTCCAGGAGGTGCTCGCCGCAAGCGCAGCGATGAAAGAGACTGGCCGCACGGACTTCACCCTCATCGACCTTGGCGGCGAGGATGCCAAGATGGTGTTCTTCCACAAAGACAAGAGTCCCGACATCCGAATGAACGGCTCATGCGCCGGCGGCACGGGTGCCTTCATTGACCAGATGGCCACGCTTATGGACATCGAGCCCAAGCAGATGAGCGACGCCGCCGCCACCTTCACCCGCATCTACCCTATCGCCTCACGCTGCGGCGTCTTTGCCAAGACCGACGTACAGAACCTCGTGAGCCGCCGCCTCCCGACAGGCGACATTGCGGCCTCGATTTTCAACGCCGTGGCCATGCAGACCATGACGACCCTCGCCCATGGCGCCGACATCATAACACCAGTGCTCTGCACGGGTGGCCCACTCACCTTCCTTCCCTCCCTCCGCCAGGCCTTTGTGCGCGTGCTCAAGATTAAGCCCGAAGACCTCATCATCCTGCCGGGAGCGGAGACAACAACCGCCCGCGGCGCAGCCCTCTCCGCCCACAACGACATGGCCATTACGACGGCCGAAATTCGCGAGCGACTCAGCCGCGAGACGACAAAGGGTGGCGAACAATACCTCTCGCCCCTCTTCGCAGGCGGCGAGGCAGAGTACGAGGAGTGGAAGCGCACACTGAAAGTCAAGCCACTGCAATATACCGAGATAGCAGAGGGCAGTCGCACAGACGTGTTCCTTGGCATCGACTCAGGATCGACAACAACCAAGTTCGTCGTGACCGACACAGAAGGTCGCATCGTCTTCAAGAGTTACTCAAACAACGACGGTAACCCGCTGCGCAAGGTAGAAGAGGCACTCCGTCAGTTTATGACTCTCGTGGCCGACAAGCACGCCACTGTTACTTTCCGCGGATCGGCGGTAACGGGCTATGGCGAGGATCTTGTAAAGGCAGCGCTCAACCTGGACTACGGCATCGTAGAGACCATGGCGCATTTCCGTGCCGCTCACTATGTAAATCCCGCAGTATCTTTCATCCTCGACATTGGCGGACAGGACATTAAGTCCATCTTTATCCGCAATGGAGCGGTGGCAAACATCGAGCTCAACGAGAGTTGCTCGTCGGGCTGCGGTTCGTTCCTCCAAGGCTTTGCCGGCATGATGAACATCAAGTTGCCGGACTTTGCCGAGATGGCTTGCCGCGCACGTCGTCCGTGCGACCTTGGCACGCGATGCACCGTCTTTATGAACTCGAAGGTCAAGGAGGCACTTCGTCAGAACACCGACCCGGGCGACATTGCCGCGGGCCTTGCCATCTCCGTCGTCAAGAACTGCCTCTTCAAGGTCCTCAAGATGCAGAACCTCAACCGCCTCGGCGACACCATCGTTGCTCAAGGTGGCACATTCAAGAATAAGGCCGTACTCCGCTCTCTCGAGATTCTCTCGGGCAAAGAGGTGTGGACAACCGACGCGCCCGAGCTTATGGGTGCCTATGGTTCGGCTCTCTATGCCATTGAGCAAAAGAAGATTGAGCAGCAAGAGTCCTCGTTCAAGCCCGAGGAGACCCTCGCCACGCTCCATGATATCAAAACCGACACCGTACAGTGCTCTGGCTGCACCAACAATTGCCAGGTAGTCCGATTCAAGTTCCCCAACGGCAACGTAAGCTTCGCCGGCAACAAGTGCGAGCGCATCTTCCACTCCAAGAGCAAGAGCAAGACTCCGGGCCGCAACCAGATTGACGAGAAGTACCACTACACCTTCTCGCTCGCCACGAAAGACGTAGACCCGGCAGACCCGAAGAGCATCGGCATCCCCCGCGTGCTCAACATGTTCGAGAATTTCCCCTTCTGGAGCACACTCTTCAGCGAGTGCGGTCTCAAACCCGTACTCTCCGACGAGAGCACGACGAAACTCTTCCGAGGCGGCATCTTCTCCATCATGAGCGACAACATCTGCTTCCCCGCCAAGTTGACCAATGGTCACATTATGAACCTTGTGGAGAAGCAAGTGAGCCGCATCTTCTACCCCCTTGTCATCAAGGAGACCAAGGAGCACGAGCATGACTCTAATTGCTTCAACTGCCCCGTTGTCAGTGGTTACCCCGACGTAATTCGCTCGGCCGTCAACCCCGAGGGCCGATATGGAATCCACTTCGACACCCCCGTCGTATCGTTTATCGACGAGAAGGCCATCTACGACAGTTGCTACAACTACCTCACGACTCTCGGCATCAAACGCGCAACCATCAAGCGCGCAGTACGCAAAGCCATCGAGAAGAAGATGGAGGTGAAGCGCAACCTCATCGAGACTGAGAAGCAGATACTCGAAGCCGACGTCAAGGAGGGCAAGATGATCTTCGTCATGACCGGCCGCCCTTATCACATCGACCCGCTCATCAACCAGCGCGTGGCTCAGATTGTGACCGACCTCGGCGTGGACATCATCTCGGACGACGTTTTCCGCGAGGACTTCAATGAGTGCCTTGAGATGAATTACATCTCGCAGTGGACCTACCCCAACCGCGTAATCCATGCAGCACACGGTGTGGCCAAACTCCCCGCCAACGTCCAGCTTATCCAGATCAACTCATTCGGATGTGGTCCCGACTCGTTCCTTATGGACGAGTGCTCAAATATCCTCAATGCGGCAGGCAAGAACCACACTGTGATCCGTGTGGACGAGATTAGCAGCCCAGGCTCCGTACGCCTCCGCTTGCGCTCGCTCGTCGAAAGTCTCCGCCAGAGCAACGCCCTCGGGCATAAGAACGAGACCTATACTTATAAGGCCATCCACAATTCCTTCACCGAGAAAGAGAAAAACGAGCGCACGATTGTAGTGCCTTGGTTCTCAGACTCACTCTCGCCACTCTTCCCTGTCGTCTTTAAGCGATTGGGCTTCAACCTCATCAACCTGCCGAAGCCCGACGAGAATAGTATCGCCACGGGTCTCAAGTACAGCCACAATGAGGTATGTTACCCCGCGACGCTCGTGGTAGGCGACCTCGTCAAGTTTATGATAGAGCATCGCGACGAGCGCGACAAGTATGTTGTCGGCATCACTCAGACGGGTGGTCAGTGCCGCGCCACAAACTACCTTGCGCTCATCAAGAACGCCCTCACCACGGCTGGCCTCAGCGACGTGCCCCTCCTCTCGCTCAACACAGGCACAGCATACGGCAACGACCAGCCGGCCTTCAAACTCAACGTCCGCTTGGCTCTCTCCATTGCCCTCAAGGCAGTGCAATATACCGAGGCCCTCGCAATGATGAACCGTGCGATGTCCGTCCGCGAGAAAGTTCCCGGCACTGCCGAGGCCCTTATGGCCAAATATCAGCAACTCGCCATCGAAGCCTTGGACAAGAAGCAGGACAAGCGTCTCTTTGCGCTCCTCGAACAGGCTGTGGATGAGTTCAATGCCATCGAGGAGAAGGAGAACTTCAAGCCCCGTGCCATTGGCCTCATTGGTGAGATATACATCAAGTATAACAGCTTCGGTCAGCTCCACATTGGCAAGTGGCTTCAGGATCAGGGTATCGAGGTCGTAGTGCCCTCACTTATGAGCTTCCTCCTCCAGACCTTTGTCAATAACAAGGTCAACGATAAGCACGACATTGAGAAGTCCTCTTGGATGGGCAAAGTCGGCTCCAAGTTCGTAATGAACTACATCAACAGCCGCGGTCGCAAGTGGGACAAGATAAAGAGCCGCTTCAAGTACAACCGCAGCGAGGGCTCAATCTTCGAGATGGCGGACGATGCGTCCAAGGTGCTGAACCTTGTCAACCAGTTCGGCGAGGGCTGGCTCATTGCCGGAGAGGTGATGGAGCTCAGCCGTTCGGGAATAGACAAGGTGGTTTGCCTCCAGCCTTTCGGCTGCATTGCCAACCATATCGTGGCCCGAGGCATCGAGAACCGCCTGCGCAAAGTGTGCCCCAAGACCGGCCTCCTTTTCCTCGACATCGACTCGTCTGTGGCCCGCGTCAACCTCGAGAACCGTCTCCACTTCCTTATCGATCAGAAGAACGAGGCGGCGGGATAGACTCCAGTTACCAGTTAACAGCTCACAGTTAACAGTTAGTAGTCAGCTATTTTGGGGCTGTCACTTATAAATAAAGCTCAGAAGGATTTTCCTTCTGGGCTTTTTCTGTTTTGCAACCCAGTTGCGCCCGAAGCAAGCTATCTTAGCACTCAGAAAAAAAAGAAAACATAATATGCACAGCCACGAACATCATCACCACGGGCACGACGAGCAGCAGCACACCGCCGAATGCACTTGCGGAACATCTTGCAACTGCGAGCCCGAGGAAGAGGATCACGACATCCGCCACTCGATAATAAAAATCGGAGTCTCAGCCGCACTGCTCGTCTTTGCCGTCATCATCGACCACATGTTTGCACTGCCGACGTGGGCATTGCTACTTATATACCTTGTGCCTTATCTTGCAGCTGGAGCATCCGTATTGTGCGAAGCTGCCGAGAGCATTACAAAGGGCGACATCTTCAACGAGGATACCCTCATGAGCATTGCTACACTCGGAGCCCTTGCCATAGGTTTCATCCCTGACGGCGAACCTGAATTTGCGGAGGCGGTCTTCGTAATGCTCTTCTTCCTCGTTGGCGAGACTTTCGAGGAATATGCCGAAGGGCGCAGTCGGGAATCTATAAGCAGGCTTATGGACCTCAAGCCGGACGTGGCGCACGTTGTCCGCAAGGGAGAGGAGACCGACATTGCGCCCGACGACCTCACTGTAGGCGAGACCGTAATTGTCCGTCCAGGAGAAAAGATACCAGCCGACGGAGTCATAACCGAGGGCACAAGCAGCCTCAACACCGTGGCTCTCACCGGCGAAAGTGTTCCACGAGAGGTATCCGCGGGCGACCAAGCCCTCTCGGGATGCATCAACATCAACGGCCTATTGCACATACAGGTAGAGAAGATTTACGCTGAGAGCACCGCCGCCAAAGTACTCAAACTCGTAGAGGAGAGCGGAACCAAGAAATCTAAGAGCGAGACTTTTATAGCCCGCTTCGCAAAGGTCTACACTCCCATTGTCGTAATAGCCGCCCTCGTGGTAGCATTCATCCCGCCCATTTTCCTCGAAGGTGGGTTTGGCGCAAACTTCACCACATGGCTCGGGCGAGCACTTACTTTCCTTGTCGTATCCTGCCCATGCGCACTCGTCATTTCCGTGCCCCTAACATTCTTCGGCGGCATTGGAGGCGCAAGTCGCCGCGGCATACTAATCAAAGGCTCGCAACATATCGACTCATTGGCAAATCTTGGCACAGTCGTTTTCGACAAGACTGGCACCCTCACCGAAGGTCGATTCTGCGTAACATCCATATGTCCCAATGAGATAACAGCCACAGAGCTTCTCCATCTTGCGACACACGTGGAGGCTTGTTCCACCCACCCCATTGCAATCTCACTCACCGAAGCCTACGCGAAAGAGCATCCCGAAGGATGCCATGAATGCACAGTAACCGACGTCACGGAAGTAGCAGGTCACGGACTCACGGCACAAGTGGCAGGTCACCGCGTGGCAGTAGGCAACGCAAAACTTATGGATCGTGAAGGCGCAAATATCGACGAGCACAACCATATCGGCACGGTAGTGCACGTAGCCATCGACGGACGGTACGCCGGCCACATCGTAGTCAGCGACGTCATCAAAGCCGACGCACACGAGGCTATAGACAAGCTCCATGCGCAAGGCGACATCCGCACAGTAATGCTCACGGGCGACAGGAAAGCCGTGGCGTCCAGCGTGGCGGAGGACTTAGGACTCGACGAATGGCACTCAGATCTTCTGCCGGCCGACAAAGTGGCGCACGTAGAGCGTCTGCTCAGAGAAAAGGAAGCCTGCCGAGCATTAGCCTTCGTTGGTGACGGAATAAATGACGCACCGGTATTGGCACGAGCCGACGTGGGCATTGCCATGGGCGCACTGGGCTCTGATGCAGCCATTGAGGCTGCGGACGTGGTCCTTATGGACGACAAGCCAAGTAATGTAGCCTCGGCTGTCGGCATTGCCAAATACGTCCTTTCCATTGCAAGGCAGAACGTCATCTTTGCCATATCAATCAAAGTAGCGGTCCTCATCCTTGCCGCACTCGGCTTTGCCAATATGTGGATGGCAGTCTTCGCCGACGTGGGAGTCACAGTCATCGCCGTCCTCAACGCCATGCGCACACTGAGGAGCAGAGCAGAGTAAAAATTGCTTATCTTTGCGTAAATAAAAAAACAGAAGCAAAGAGGCAAACGATGAGGCTCGACAAACTAAGCATAGTAAACTACCGAAACATCGGCGCGGCGGATTTCGTCATGTCGGCGGGCGTCAACTGCTTCGTCGGCCAGAATGGCGCAGGCAAGACAAACATCCTCGACGCCATATATTACCTCTCTTTTTGCAAAAGCCTCTCGGGACTCACGGACTCCGTCAACATCCGACATGGCGAACCATTCTTCGTCATCCAGGGATCTTATGATGCGCCGTCGGGGCCCGAGGACATTTATTGTGGTTTCAAGGCCGGGCAGAAGAAGCAATTCAAGCGTAACAAGAAGGAATATCAGAAATTGGCCGACCACATAGGCCTCCTGCCCCTCGTGGTGATTTCGCCTGCCGACGAGGCTCTCATATCCGACAGTCCCGAAGCCCGACGCAAGTATGCCGACAGCGTCATCTCACAGTGCGACAAGGCATATATGGATTCCTTGGTAGCCTATAATAAGTTGCTGACGCAGCGCAACGCCCTGCTGAAGCACCTAGCCGACCACGGAGGCCCGATGGCGGACACCACACTGCTGGACATCTTTGACCAGCAGATGGCGCAAATAGGCACGGCCATTTCAGCCAAACGTCGCGAGTTCGTAGCATGGCTGCAACCCGTCGTAGCCGAGTTGTATCACTCTATAGCCGACGGAGGCGAGAGCGTCGAGATGAAATACGTCACCGGCCTCGACCGCTATGAACTCTACCGCGGACTCGTAGAAGCATGGCAACGCGACTTGGCGCTCGGATACACATCGCGCGGAATACACAAAGACGACATCGACATCTGCATGGATGGCTACCCGATAAAACGCGTAGGCTCACAAGGGCAACGAAAATCGTTCGTCATAGCCCTCAAACTGGCGCAATACCGCTACCTAAGCGAGCGCAAACAGACAAGCCCCATACTCCTGCTCGACGACGTGTTTGACAAACTCGACATACGCCGCGGCGAGAGACTGATATCGATGATGGCATCCAACCAATTTGGACAGACATTCATAACCGACACCAACCTCACGCGTCTGCGCGACGTCCTCGGAAAGGTAGGTAAGGATTACAAAATATTCTCGATAGAGGAAGGCCGAGCCGAAGAGGCGGAGCAACAATAACATAAACATATGCCACTAGACACATCGCGAAAACTCTCCGAAATAGTAATGGAGGTGCTCAAGGAAGACGGCACGTCGAAAAAGATGCTAGAGCATCAGGCTCAGACAGTGTGGCAATCCGTCATGGGCCCTACGGTAAACCGCGTAACAGACTCAGTCAGAGTCAGCAACGGGGTCATGTACGTAGGTCTGAGCAGCAGCGTTGTCCGCAGTGAACTCTTCCATCTCAAGAGCCGAATAATATCGGCAATCAACAAGGCTGTTGGACAGAACGTCATAACCGACATCCGCTTCCTCTGAAAAGACACATCACACCATGATTGAATACCTCAACGGCATAATAAGCGAGGACCACATAACACCCGAGACCACAGCCCTGCGCCTCATCTTGGGCCTCATCCTCGGACTATGCATAGGAGCCGAGCGCCAAGTACGCCGACACGATGCCGGACTGCGCACGTTCACCCTTATATGCTTGGGCTCAACGTGCGCCGTAATAATATCGATATGGTTGCCACAGACGCACCCCGACATGCTCAATGGCGACCCGGGGCGTATTGCAGCACAAGTACTTGCAGGCGTTGGATTTATCGGAGCGGGAGCCATAGTCAAGAGCAAAGGCGGCGTACAGGGACTCACGTCGGCTGCTTGCATTTGGCAGACATCGATAGTGGGAATGGCAGCCGGAGCAGGGCTCTACCTTGGTGCTACAGTAATGACAATCATGACATTATTCGTGCTTGTGACAATGGAGCGCATAGAGCGACTCTTCCGCATCGACGGCGAGAACCTCATACTGACAATCAACCTCAGCACGCCAACGCCAGACGTCACGCATATTGAGAAATCGATACGCGATGCGGGCGGAAAGCTCAAAGCATCGTCAATGTCGGCGGATATGTCAGCGGGCTCCTCAACCGTTACGTTCCGCCTAACACTCAACAGCAAAGTGAGCCAATCTGAGATAATACGCTCACTTGCCAAAGAGCCCGACGTAATGAACGTTAACATCGTAGAGTAACCAATTGTTACAAAAAGGCAAAATCAGCGGCCGAGAAGGCAGTCCAATCAGCTATTTTAGATATATTTGCAAAATAATATCCACAAAAAGTCAAGATGAACCACAACAGATTTTTCATCACCTTAGCCGGAGCCAGCGCCCTCGTGGCCTGCAGCCAGCCTAAGGCACTCTCGCCAATGGACGAGGCTTTTGCCGAGGCTCAGAGCATGGTGGACAGCATGGTAGTGCCCACTTTCTGCTCCGATACCTTCTGCATCACCGCATTCGGCGCCGATACCAACGCCGAAGCCAGCGTCAACAAGGCGGCCATTTGCGCAGCCATCGACTCTTGCTCAGCAACGGGCGGCGGCGTAGTCCTCGTGCCCGCAGGCAATTGGACCACAGGTCCTCTTACACTCAAGAGCAACGTCAACCTCCATCTCGCAGAGGGCGCAACACTGCTCTTCTCCACCAACTACGCAGACTATGCGGAGACTGTGGTAACCCGTTGGGAAGGTCTCGACTGCCAGAACCTCCACCCTCTCATTTTTGCCGACAGCACTGTAAACGTAGCCATCACCGGCCAGGGCGTCATCAACGGCCAGGGCAGCAACGACAACTGGTGGTATATGA
>CAVGTO010000057.1:0-12217 GCA_963631865.1 Eggerthellaceae bacterium | reverse complement strand
CAATTCACCCTGTTCAACTTCCTCAGATTGGGAGGATAGAATTCCTTTGATTTTGTCAAGCAAAGAGATATCGTCCACTCGCAAAATACGACTGATAATTTCTTCTCGCGCAGAATATACACTTGCACTATTCATAATCATTGTAATTGATTTTGTGCGAATGTAGCAATAAATCAAATGTAGCAATAAATCAGATATAGAGCAAAAGCAACATTTGCATTTGTAACAAAAAAAAGCGAGAGCCAAACAGACTCCCGCCATAAGTATTGCAAAGGAAAATACTTCTAAGCGAATTTTCACCCCTTCACACTGCGGACAGCCAAGCCGACAATCGCAGCATCGACACCTGCAGCATAGGCCACGAAATCGGGATTGCGAAGGTCGGGACGGTTGTAATCCAGCGGAACTCCAGTATCCACACGGACAAGGCCGCCGCCCGCAGCCTCGATAATAGCCTGACCTGCAGCCGTATCCCACTCCATAGTAGTACCCGAGCGAGGATAGAGAGCCGCAGAGCCTTCGGCAAGCATGCATTGCTTGATGCTACTACCAACACCCACGAGACTAACATCCGGCCAACCTTTGGCTTCGGTGCGCAAGGCCTCGACAACACGATCCGTAGCCGCCCCGGGGTGACTCACACTGCCAAGGACGACATGCGGCACGGGGCCGAAAGAGACAGGCAGACAGACCTCTTCGGAAATATCGCCCGACTCGGAAAGATTGGCACGCCACGAATGACCGCCACGAGAGAAGTACACACTGCCAACTGTTGGCACGGCTATGACGCCCAGGACAGGATGATGGTCGGCTACGAGGGCAATGCAGACGGAGAACATATCGTTGCGCTTGATGAACTCCTTTGTGCCGTCGAGAGGGTCGACAACCCACATAAGCGGGTGACCTCGACGGACATCATAGTCCTCGTGGGCCGTCTCCTCGCTGAGGATGGGGATGCCGCTCGGCGCAAGGGCATCGGCAATCTCTCGGTTGCTGGCCATGTCGGCACGCGTAACCGGGGTATTGTCCTCTTTCTGGACTACACCCATATCGAGAGGCGACTTATAGACCTCCATTATGACGCTGGAGGCTCTGGCCGCCGCACAGATGGCGAGGCCGAGAAGGCGTTGTTCTTCGTCAGGGGAAAGCATAGTGGGGAGAATTATGCGGATTACTTATTGAGGCAGGCAATCATACGGCGGATGCCCTCAGCCAGTTGCTCACGCGGGCAAGCGAGGTTGATTCGCATATAGCCATCGGGCTCGCCATACATATCGCCAGCTGAGACGCGGACCTTGGCCTCCTTGAGGAGTTTAGCTCCGAGATATTGGCTCGGCATACCGAGGGAACGGCAGTCAACCCAAGCGAGATATGTGCCTTCGAGACGCATAGCCTTGACGGAAGGCATATGGGCGGCGAACTCACTGACAAGGAAATCGTAGTTGCCCTTAATGTAGAGACAGAACTCAGCGAGCCAATCCTCACACTCATTGTAAGCAGCTTGGAGGGCCTCGACGCCGAACGGGTTGACATCGCAAGTCTCGTTGATATTGACAGCACGGTCTACGCCCTCGCGGAGCTTGGGATTAGAGGCAATGATGTAGGCAATCTGGAGACCAGCGATATTGAAGCTCTTGGAGCAGGAAGCTGTCTGGATGCAGTTGTCGCGATACTTATCGCCAAGGCTTGCGTAGGGGGTATAGGTATAGCCAGGCATCGTGATTCCGTAGTGAATCTCATCGGCAATTACCGTAACTCCATGGCGGAGGCAGATGTCGCCCATGCGGCGGAGTTCATCGGGAGTCCAGACGCGGCCTGTCGGGTTATGAGGGTTGCAGAGGAGGAAAATCTTGGTGTCGGGCAGTGCGGCCTTTGCCTCAAAGTCCTCCCAATCAATCTCGTAGCTATCCTCGGTGCGGACAAGCTTGTTCTCGACGAGATGGCAATGGCTATTGTTGATGCAGGAGAAGAAGCAATTGTATGCGGGGGTCTGCATAAGGATGCCACAACCATCGCCCTCAAGGCTCTTGATTATGGCAGCCACAGCTGGCACGACACCAATGGTATAGACGATCCAATCAGCCTCGACATGCCAATTGTATCGGCGGGCGTACCAATTGGTTATGGCGTCATAGAAACTCTTAGGGACCTTGGTGTAGCCGTAGACGTGGTGGTTTAGGCGACGCTGAAGAGCCTCGACAATCTTGGGGGCCACAGCGAAGTCCATATCGGCCACCCAGAGAGGGATTACATCCTCTTCGGGGGCGTCGATGTCCCACTTATAACAGTTTGTTCCGCGACGATTGGCGGGCGAGTCGAAATCGAAAGACATTTTTGTCAGTTTACGGGTTAACAATGCTCAGTCCACAGATTTGCACAGTTACTTTTGATTTGAGTTGCTTGCCGTGCTTGCCACAGATTTTGTTTCGCTCAAATTGGATTATCGCAGTATGCAAATTACCGTTTATCTGCTCACCGTTGGTTTATGGGGGTTAGGAAATTATCAGGAAAGACCCGCCTTGTGGCATATTTCACAAATAGATATATATGCGACGCAGGCGGGCGTCATCCAGGAGGTTATCGATGGGCAAAAGTAACGAAAAAAGGGATATGTGGGTTTTTATTCACTTTCATAAGGTGGAAATGTATGGATATAAAAACAGCCGCTAGACCTCGGATAGGGTTGGCGGCTGTGATGCAAATGAATATTTTAGGGTGGCACGCCTATTTGCGAGTCTCGATGACGCAATTGGCTGGAGCCTTGATGTTCTCGTCGAGAATAATTTCACCAATGGTATCGGCAACGATGTGACCCTTACGAGGATTCTTGACAGAAGTGACGTTGCCACGGATGTCGGCATCGACCTCAGAGTACTCGAAAGCGAGGTCGGCGTCGGGAGCCATCTCGCAATTCTCGAGTCGGAGATTGTCAGCATAGCAGAGAGGCTGGGTCTCGATGATCTTGCAATTGATGAGAGTCAGGCGATTGGAGTACCAAGCGAGGTATTCGCCGTTGAGGGTGGAGTCGATAACAGTAACGTTCTCGGTATTCCAGAAGGCGTCTTTAGTATTGAGGGTCGAGTTGCGGATTGTGACGTTCTTGCAATACTGGAAAGAGTAGTTGCCGTTCAGCGCCAGGTTGTCAATCTCGATATTCTCGCTATGCATAAAGATGTAGTCGCCCTCGTTGACCTCAACGTTCTTGAGTTTGACGTTCTTGCAATGCCAAAGAGTCTCGGCCGCATGGAGGAGTTTGACGTTCTGGAGCTCTATGCCGTCCATATCGCGGAACATCTTGGGAGCCTCGACAACGGTATTAGTCATCAGGAGGTTGCGAGAGTACCACAGAGCGGCGCGTCCTCCTTCGGTAAAGAGGCAATTGTTTATCCTAAAACCATCGCAGCACCAGAAAGGGTATTTGCCCTCGAAACGGCACCCCTCGGCCTCGATATTACGGGTCTCCTTGAGGCTGCTCTCGCCCTTGTGGATAGTAACGTTCTCGAGACGGAGATCGGCTGCACGATAGAGAGGGCGCTCGCCTTCGAACTCCTTATTTTTTATGATATCCATATTCTGTCGTTGTGTTTAATTGCTCAGAAAAATTTCACAAGTAAAATTAGAAATACGGATGAAAATAACACGTACCTAAATTACTTTTTATCGACACCCTTGTCCCAGTTGCCCCACTTGAGGCGAGCGAGGAAGATAAGGCCGCGGAAACAAATCTCGATACACATGGCAGTCCATACGCCAGCGAGCCCCATCCGCGGAGCCAACATATAGGCCAACGACAGGCGCACGGCCCACATACTGAAGAGATTCATAATGCACGGCTTAAGCGTATCGCCGGCACCGACGAATACACCATAGCCGACAATGGATGCGGCAAAAAGAGGTTCGGCAAAAGCCTCGATGCGCAAAGCCTCGACACCCAAGGCTCGAATCTCATCGACGGGCGTAAGAAGGCTCATCATAAACGGCGCGCCAGCATACATCAGCGCACCCATAACAGTCATGACGACCATACCGAGGCCCACGGAGACGCGAGCAAAGTTATGCATCAAGGGTTTGCGTCCCGCCCCAAGGCTCTGGCCGACAAGTGTCTGAGCCGCATCGGCCACGCCAAAGCCCGGCATATAGCAGATGCTCTCGGCCGTCACGCCAAACGAGTTGGCAGCGATGGACATCTTGCCGAGGGGAGCGACAATAGACGTGCCGACCACCTGCGCACTGGTCATGACAAGATGCTGGAGGCCCATGGGGAACGATATCTTAGCCGCACGAACCAGGCACGCTTTATGCGGGCGGAAAGAGCCGTGCTCATTGCAAAGGCGGAGAGTGGACGAGCGGCGGAAGAGGAACCAAAGAAGGAAAGAGCACATTACGACTTCCGAAGTGGCAGTGCCAAGGGCCGCACCACGGACACCAAGACCGACTCCAGGGATAAGTATCTCAAGGTCACAAATTTCCACCGCACGGGTGGGATAGATAAAGAGGAAATTGAAGATAACGTCCAGGAGGCAGAGGGCGATATTGCCAAGACTCGGGACGAGGATATTGCCACTACTGCGGAGTACGCCCATACTGAGCATACCCATCTGCGAAACTGGCAGACAAAGACTTACAATGCGGAAATAGTCTGTGGCATCGGTACAAATCTCGTCGCCACCACCAAGCCAGTGAGGCAGGCCTCCACTGACGGAGAGCGCTATGGACGAGATGACGAGACTAAAGATAAGCGTAGTGACAAGACCTTGACGCACCACAGAGCGGGCGGCATGGTTGTTTCTAGCGCCAACAAGGTGGGCGACCTGTACGCTAAAACCAGAAGCCGCGCAGTTGCAGAGACCCCAAATCATCCAAGTACTGGTTGATACGATGCCAACGGATGCAGAAGCGTCGGCACCGAGACTGCCAACCATCGACGCATCGATGTACTCCATGGCGACATGAGAGATTTGCGCCAGAATGGCAGGGATGGAGAGTAGGATTACAAGTTTAACCTGCTGGCTGAGTGATAGTTCTTGGCCGGCACGGAGGAGGGAAAGTAGGTGTTCTGTGGTGTTAGTACGGAAAAATCTAACCATCGAAATATGTTTGCGCCCGCCTTCTTTCACAGAATTTGGGATTGGCGTTCTTAAATGTCACGCGAAGATAGACCATTTTAAATTGACAACCGACAATGGGCAAATGACAATTGTGTTGGTTCTGAGTGTGATTAACCTTTGAACACGGATTATGATTTTCTTGAACACGGACAGAATGGATTATGAACATGTATGGTTATGCAGGAGGAGAGAATCAGGCAGGCTTGCTTGACTTTACTATTTGTAGCCAGGTTTTGAGGGTGCGGTTAGGAAAGTGATCCGCATACTTATTCATCAACAC
Source organism: Eggerthellaceae bacterium (assembly GCA_963631865.1). Classification (GTDB taxonomy): domain Bacteria; phylum Bacteroidota; class Bacteroidia; order Bacteroidales; family Marinilabiliaceae; genus W3P20-009. The sequence goes on along the minus strand of CAVGTO010000057.1, from coordinate 6,829 downwards.
AGACACTGCGGCAAGATCAGACAAACCATCATCCACAATCAACCGCTCTATTAAGGCTGACACTTCATCTTCCCAACTATCCCCGTCTACACGCTTCCTGCCGCCATACTCACCAACCAATATAGTTTCTTTAACCAAAGGAAATTCGTCCGCCAATGACAATTCGGCAGAGAACAAAGAATCAACATTTACCAAAAATCGGCCAGCCTCGCTGGACTTGAATAAACAGTAACGCAACCCGTTACTTAATTTAGCTTGAACTATTTGCCCGCATTCAACCGAAGGGATATCATGACGGCAAAAGAACGACACGTATTTCCTTTTATTCAATCGAGACTTGACGACATTGACGTCCCAACAAGCGAAGACATCAAAAGTTTCGCTGTACCCGAGGAAGAGAAAAGTCTCATCAGCCTCAATCTTGTCAAATTCTTTATTTTTAGGCAATTGAGCTCGATGAACGTAGGCCTCATAGGAATTGCCACCGTGACAGATATTCTTTGCAAACGCGGCAAACCTTTTGCCAGAATACGAGAAATGCCAGACGCCCGTTTTCACCGAGTGCGAAACAAGTTTATCCTCGTCGAGATGACTCTCGAATACGCGAAGGATTTGAGATGCGTTGATGAAGGCAGACATAGGCATCAAAGACAAGAGAAAAGAGGAGAAGCCAAATCAGAAGGACGAATAGCCGAGACTCCAGATAGGTCCACAGAAAAATGGATGTTTGACACGCCAGCCGGAACTGAATCCAAGTCAACCTTTGGGATGTCGGCGCAATCGTAGAAAGCGAGGCCATCTTCAGCCAAAGCGGCGTCGAATCCCTCCTCGGGCGAATCATCATCTCGTTCCCCTACGGTCTTCAATATGACTGACTTCAGTTTGATTTTAGCATCGACATCATCGAGGCGAGCCACAATGGCCTCCTCCAGGTCCGTTATGGTAACACCTCCGCCGCAAGCAATGACAGGCAACGAAGCCACAACTAGTTTAGAAGAAGGGCCGGGATGCAGTTGCTCCGCCGCAAAACTATGGATGCGCAGACCATTGTTGGACGACGACTTGACCTCGACCTTATCCTGACCATCGTTGAAATCGTACCTGTCACTTGTCGAGACATGCCACGCACGCAACAGAGCAAGGGGGGCGGAAGAGCGTTTTATCACAAAAAGTTCAGCCCAAAGGCCCTGAATGACAGACTGAGAGCACTTGCCGATGCCAGAGAAAAGTTGCGCAAGAGTGTTTATCTCGGATGCGAACTGAGCGGTTGAAGGCCTCTCGGGCAACGATATGATTGCGAGCTCAAAAATATCCAAGAAGTGACGAACAAGATCTCCCTGACTTGTAAGAAGTCGGACAGTACAATACTCACCTTCCGACACATAGCCATCAACATTGAGAAGACAAACGACCTTGAAGTCAGCACGGATTAGACGCAGCCGGACAGGGGTAGAAGTATCGCCATCGGCACAAGACACGAACAAGATGGGTTCACCATCGGGAGAGACTCCGAGACGATGCGGGGAACCTTCCACGAAGGGCTGAACGCGGATAGCCTGCTCGGAAGATCCGCAGCCGAGAAGGGATCGGTAAGAATCGAATAGTTTATTCGAGCGCATAGCAGTACAAATTCTTAATCATCGTAGTCCTCGTCGTCATCAATGTCCTCACCGAGCGCCACGTAACTTCTCACAAATGAATCTGGATAATAGATGGCAATGTTGTAGACGCACTTGCCGTTTTCATTAGAGCCAGGTTTCTTCAGTTTGACATTGTGAATTTGCACAGTAATAGAGTCTTCAAACATGACACTCTTATCACCATCGTAGTTCGAGCCATGGCCTTCCTGCATATTCTTAGGTTTCCCATGCGAATCGAGAGAACGTTCACGGGGGGCAAGATTAGACATCTTGACAATCCAGACATTACTCAATTCTCCTTTCCCCTCCAAATACTTCAGACTGCGGAGAGTGCACACCTTGCGCATTTTGTGAGGAACCTCAGCGTACTCAAAATCCTGCCAAAAATCGCAGAACTGTTTCACAGAGACAGAGGCGAACAGGTTCTGACGCGATGAAGCCACGCAGGCCTCATGGATCTGCCAATTGGCGATGGACGAGCAAAAAGACTCAACGAGATTGCGGTTAGACTGGGACAGAGTGGAGGTGGCCAACTGGTGCCAGCCGGACATTCTCAAGCGGAAAAGCTTGTTGCTAAGGATATTCGTGCGCGTCGGGCGCAAAGTAGTGTTGCTCAGGCAAAAAGCCCGAGCCAAATCTTTCACTTTTCGCGACCTGCAATTAATCATCGCATTCCTGAACTCCTCCTCATGCTCCACATAATCGCCGAACAGGCTTATCAGTTTTTGCGACATATATATACGCACAACGTCGCTATATTTCTCCTTATAGCCGAAGAACCTTGCTCGTTGTTCGAGTGTGTCAGCATTATTTGTCGCCTTGCCGCATCGTTGCAAATAACTGGTAGAAAGGTTTTCAACCGTAAAACCTCGATTAAGCATATCGGCGCCAACAAGCACATGCGCGGGGGAGTCATTCCAATCTATCTGAACATCGCCTTGGGGCTGCACAAGATGCACGTCGCACCTCATAAGGACTTTATCCAACTTGTGCCAAACATCATCAAAAGGAGGATAATCAGACATCTTGCTTACCATATCGTCATAGGCAGAACGCACTATGCCGCGAAATACTTCATAACCTATATCATTAGGAGTAGTGCGGACCGATGTTCGCCAACGATTCACCCAGCTATTGACCCATTCGGTGAATTTCTCATTAGTCTCCCTAATGCCATCGATATGTACCATCATCGACAAAAACCGTACACGATGCTGTATTTCCACCACGATGGCCACGCTTACAAAAAATCTCATGAGGGCATCCTCAAGCGACTTAGGAATATCCGAAAGCGTACGCCCCAAACGCCTGTTATACAGTTCTTCTTCGGGAATCACAACTGTATATCCATCAGAATTATCCAAAAAGAACTTGCCACCCGTGTAGCCGCTTCCTGGTGTCAAAATCGTATAATAAGTGGGCGAAAGGAGGTCATGCTCGCTGATAAGCAGAGGAGCCTGCGGAGTCGCCGTATATTGGACATACGAATGGCAGGGCAGCGCATTCCTCAAGTTGTTTATGCTGGAATAAGTACTACTGAATTCGGTTTCATCCCATTCCCTTCGACGGTTGGTGCTTGCCTTTGTGTTCAAACTCGCTTGGTCCGCCTCGTCATCAATGATTAGGACAGAGCGATTTTGCAACAGACCCGCGACCCCACTGTCCGCAAACACATTCGTAAGTCTCTTAATATGGTCGGACTTTTTTAGTATCGGAAGAATCACTGTGTAATCGGGCCTCTCAAGATAATGCGACGGATCTTGCTCGAACCTCGCCTCGTCGCACACAACAACATTATGATCGTCAGTGTCAAGGCCCTGAAAAGCTCTTTTCAGCCTCGTCGTAGTCTGAGCGAGCAAATTATTCTTTGTACCCGCAATACATATGACAGCAGCAAAACCATTGTCAACAGCGAGCGCCGAAAGAATTGTAAAAGACGACGTCTTCCCACTCTGCACATAACCGACAGCAAGGTTCGTTATATTGCCGACCTGCCCAGGTTTGTAGCAATGGGACAAAATTTCCACTGCCTCAGACAACAACTTTTCCCTACCAGCCTTGTCAATATTGGCAAAGTTGTTGCTGTTGAGCATAGCCATTGTTATATCGCCATTGACAGGCTGCCAACCATTCTCACCAGTATTTGGCGTACCCAAAATTGAGATTGTCTCCATTCTTTTAATGGATAAAATATGTTTGCTACTTTATGTTACAGACAGAAGCATTCACCAAACTGATGAAATCAGCGGCCTCAGCAGGCTTGCCTTCCTCAGTCATTGCCATTTGCGCGTACGCCATGGCCTTTAGCAGTTCCAGCATAGGAGCCGCCTTGTCCACATCAGTAAGAGTCGGATAATAGTCTGCCGAGAAAAATCTGTGCTTCAAGAAAATCTTCATACAGAGTTCATTCGGCTTCCCATTTTTCTTAGACAGCAAGAACAAAGACTTAACATCACTGTCGTTAGTTAACTCAATTTCGAGAGGAAGAACAACTCCTCTCACATTCAGTTGGCAAGAACAAGTCTGAGATTCACTTTCGGACGTGGGCGATTCATTTTCAGACGTAGGCGTTGACTCTGTTTCCTCTTCCGAATTAGCATCATCATTTCCATCAGCATCTTGCGTCTCCTTCTGCTCATCCTTCTGCTCCGATTTGGATTTTCCACCACTGAATATCTCACGGGCCTTCTCCTCAAACTTTTTCCGTCTTTCCTCGCTCGTTCCCGCTTTGCTTCTAGACCTGTAATTTTGCGCCTGCCCGAAGATGTCAAAATCCTTATCCTTCTTAATATCTTCAGCCAAGGCCTCCATCAAAGCCTCGAAATCCTCATCGTCAGAGAATTGATCTTTGGAATAAGAGACATTGAACCCCTCGATGTCGAACTCGCCATAAATAAGTTTATACTGTGGGCCTCCTATTGGGCCACACAAACACTTGGGGCGGAACTTGTCCGAGCCACTTGTGCCGATAGTTCGTCCGCGGCGGAAAAGGAGAAATCCATTCTCATCGGCCTTCATCTTACTAAGAATTCCGATGAAACCACGTATTGACCTTTTAGGGCCGAATGTGAAATTGATTTCCTTTCGCCATACCATAGGTTCCGCATCTGGAGTTTTATAATATGGAGCGGAAAGAGGCTCATATGGCGTGTAAGAAAGCAGCACCCCATTAAGGTAAATATCTATCAGGCCATCATTTATCTTCCTGGAATATATGCTGGCGAGGCGCGCACCGATGTCCTTTATTTTCTTTTCGCTCGTGGGACAATTAGAGCTGAGGTCGGTAAGTGTTATGCGTGTATAATGGTCATCTGCCTTTGCGGTCTCAATCAGGACCTCGGTTTGCGTCTTGTCATTGTCTATCACATCGGCGAGGTCGAAAACAAAGGTCTTTTTCACAGGCTCGCCATATGCCGAGGACTCAACCATCCAATGCCTCGACAACCAGATGGAGGATATCTTCATGCCCATACCGAATTCATTGAGGCCACTGGCGTCAAGAGGTGGAGTCGCAAGTTCAAAGGCACGGGCGTACTCGCTCTCCTCAATTCCGAAAGCATTGTCCTCAATGACCACCGCGTCTTTTGAAATAGTTATGTCCACACGCACCTTGCCATTCGCATTGATAGGCTTGAGCACACCAATGTTCTTCTCGAAACTCGACAAACTGTTGTCTACATACTCGGCGAAAGCGTTGTGCGGCGTGTTTCGCATATGCACGAAAACGCCGTAGACCTGAGGCTTTGTAGCAATGGAGATTGTTGACGTCCCTGTCATATCTTCAAGTGTAAGAGATTTTTTGCTATTCGGTTGACAACCTCAACATTCACAGCGTTTCCCAAAGCCTCGAATGCTCGGGTTGGAGAAAGGAAGAAACTTCCATCGCCCATTTTCAAGTCTTGCATGCCTTGCAGGCGAGCAGCCTCACGGACTGTCATATACCTGCCCAACCATGGGAAAATGGGAGTCTGAGTGCCAACCAGATTGAGAGCTGGCGAGAATGTTGGCAGTTTGACACGTATGCCAGAAGCACGGAACTGGACAATCTTGTCATTGATAGACGGATTGGCTGAGCCACAATTCCATTCAAACTTCTGGTGGCTGTTGTCCCAACCTTTTATATTTCCCAACCAGCCATCAAGCCAACTTTTATTTCGCTCGTAGAAAGCACGGTTTTCCTCGATATACCGGATTTTCCAAATTGGGAAAACCTGACTGCTGGCCGTGCGAGCGTAGACTGGCAGCTGCGCAAGACAATCACTGAGACTTGCGCCATTTATCACACACCCGAGATTGCCTCGTTTGCCACGCAACTGTTTGACTGTCTGAAACGCGGGAGCGTACTTGCGGAAATCATATGTGGCACCGAACTCCATGGCCCAAATAGGAAACCCTGGCAACTTTTGACCGTGAGCGACACACTGGTCCACGAACTCCTGCCAAACAGAGAGCTTAGATTTCACGGACTCATTCAGTGGCACGGCATCGACTGGCTCATCGTCGAGGATATCCGTGATATCGCACGCCGATTTAGCATCTCCGACGGGGAACTCGAATCCGTCCAGTCCGCCACAAGAGCGCAGATGACCGACAATGTATATTCGCCTGCGATGTTGAGGGATGCCAAACTCATGCGGAGACAGCACGGCGCAACGCACGTCATAGCCAAGTGATTCAAGTTCTTGCCTGATGACACTCCATGTGTTGCCCCCATCATGTCCTAAGAGGTTGGAGACATTTTCGAGTATCACAAACTCAGGCTTATGCCTCTTCAATATTCGGCAAATCTCATAGAACAAATTGCCACGGCCCTCGTCATTAAACCCCTGCCGTTTACCAGCTTGGCTAAACGGCTGACACGGGAAGCCGCCACACAGTACGTCATGCGGAGGAATGTCACCCTCATCAACTTGCGTTATGTCACCCTCTATGCGCACTCCAGGGAAATTGACATTATAGAGCCTTCGCAAGTCGGGACGTAGCTCCGATGCGAAAACGCATTGACAACCAAGCGATGTAAGTGCCAAATGAAAACCGCCAAGTCCGGCGAAAAGGTCTACGAATTTTAGAGGTGCGACAGGCATCGAGATGAACCATTCTGGATATCACACGATTCAGAGGCTTCTCGATGATTTTCAATGGCATTCAAACATTGGAGCGTATCAAACTAACGTCCGTTTGATTGACAT
>CAVGTO010000056.1:0-12364 GCA_963631865.1 Eggerthellaceae bacterium | reverse complement strand
GACCCTGCCGACGAGCCGGCTTCGGAACTCGTAAAGAAGATAAACCCTAAGGCCGACATCCTGTTCGAGGATGAACGGCTTGGGAGGGTGCCGGAGGGGTGGTGCCTAGTGAAACTTAAAGACATAAGCAATTACGGCAAATGCAAGAACACCCAAGTAAGTGATATTGACAAAGATAGTTGGGTCTTAGAACTTGAGGATATAGAGAAAGACAGCGCAAAAATCATACAACGTTTGAACAAGAACGAACGCAAAATAAATGGAGTTCGTCATAAATTCAGCAAAGGCGATATTCTTTACTCTAAGTTAAGAACGTACCTAAACAAAGTTCTCGTTGCCCCTGAGGATGGATTCTGCACAACAGAAATCATGCCATTCAATTCGATTGTCAATAACGAGTATGTATGTCAAGTACTTCGTTCGCCATATTTCCTTGATTACACAGCACAATGTGGCTTTGGCGTCAAGATGCCAAGACTTAGCACTACAGATGCGCATAAGGCACTCATCCCCCTCCCCCCCCTCGCGGAGCAGCATCGGATAGTGAAGAAGATAGAGGAGTTGTTCGGGGCTCTTACCCAGTTAACCGCGAACAAGTAGCGGTTGGCTGTTGTTTTTCCGAGGGCCGCGGAATGAGTAACTTTGCGGAGCAGAGAGGCAAAAAAAAAACGGAAAGAAGATGAGCGAGACAAGATATTTGCCGTATGGCATATCGGACTTCACGAGAGTAATGGCGGAGAGCTACTACTACGTGGACAAGACGAGATATATACCGCAGATAGAGAGGAAGGCCAGCTTCCTCTTCTTCACGCGTCCGCGCCGTTTTGGCAAGACGCTATGGATCAGTATGCTCTCGGCATATTACGACCGAGCCCGGAAGGAAGGGTTCGGCGAGTTGTTCGGCAACCTCTGGATAGGCAGCCACAAGACAGCCCTGCAGGGCAAATACCTCATGCTCACGCTCGACTTCTCGAAGGTCGAGAGCGGCGCAGAGTCGCTCAAGTCGAGTTTCGACGAGTATATGCGCTTCCGCCTGGATGCTTTTATGGACAAATATGGAGAACTGTTCCCGGAAAGGATTGCAAACAGGTTTTACGACTCCACATCCGCCAGTGCGAAACTGACGATTTTGGATCAAGCCGCCAAAGACTTGCAGTTGCCGCTCTACCTGATAGTGGACGAGTATGACAACTTCACGAACACCGTACTCAACGAGAAGGGCGAGGAGGTGTACCACGCCATAACGCACGCCGACGGCTTCTACCGGGACGTCTTCAAGAAATTCAAAGGGATGTTCGAGCGCATCATCCTGGTGGGAGTCAGCCCCGTGACGCTTGACGACCTGACGAGCGGATATAACATAGGTTGGAACATAACTATGGATTCGGACTTCAACCAGATGTTAGGCTTCTCGGAAGAGGAGGTGCGCGAAATGCTCACCTACTACAAAGAGGCAGGAGAAACACCCGAAGGCTTCGACATCGAGAAGACGATAGAAGAGATGAAGCCATGGTACGACGACTATTGCTTCTCGCAAGAGGCGTATGAGAATCAGAGCCGAGTTTTCAACAGCGACATGGTGCTATATTACATGAGCGACATAACGGTAAAAAAGCGCCCACCACTACAGATGCTCGACCGCAATACAGGCACTGACTATAAAAAGCTGAAGAAGCTACTGCAACTCGACAGTCTCGACGGCGACCGCAAAGGCGTGGTGCACAAGATTATAGAGGAAGGGCAGATTGTGTCGGACGTAGAAGACTCGTTTCCAGCAAGCATGCTGACGGAGCCGAGGATGTTCACGAGTTTGCTCTTCTACTACGGCATGCTGACAATCAAAGGTATAGATGCAGACCGGACCGTGCTCGGCATACCCAACAACAACGTCCGCAAGCTTTACTATGAGTATTTGATAGAAGAATACAACAAAGAATGCGGCATCGAGACTACCGAACTGAGCGACGCCCTCACACGTATGGCCGTCAAAGGAGAATGGAAAGCCGCAATAAAATATTTGGCAAATGAATATGCCAGAGTATCATCGGCGCGCGACGGGATTGAGGGCGAAAGGAACATACAGGGTTTCTTTATGGCATACCTCAGTTCTTGCAAGAACTACCTCTTGGCCCCCGAACTCGAACTGAGCCACGGATATTGCGACTTCTTCCTCCTACCAGACCTCTCGCGCTACACCAGCACCCACCACAGCTACATCATCGAGCTCAAATACCTGCCCAAGAAAGATTGGGCGGACAAGGCAGCCGACCAGTGGAAAGACGCCGTGGCGCAGATTGGGCGTTACGCGGCAGCACCACGGGTAGAGGCACTCCGGCAGGGCACAGAGCTCCACAAAGTAGTGGTGCAGTTCTGCGGATGGGAAGTCAAGAGAATGGAAGAGGTGTAGTCATTTTGGAGAAAACGTGTAGAAATTTCGTCATAATTACTTAATTTCGCCAAAATAGTGTAATGCGTCCGTTCGTTCTTTATATAAAAAAGAGACGGCGGAGCACCGAAGCCCACCAAAGAAGACGATGGAATATAACACTTCGCGAGACAAGCTGATAATGCCCGAGTACGGGCGCAACATACAGGAGATGGTACGCTATGCGCTGACCATCGAGGACCGCGACGAGCGCACACGCTGCGCCGCCACGATAGCCAAGACCATGGTATCGCTCTTCCCGAAACTGAAGGAGGACGACAACTACAAGCAGAAGGTCTGGGACCACATAGCCATGATGTCCGACTATAAGTTGGACGTCGACTCGCCATACCCCATGCCCACCCAGCAAGAGGCGGGCGTGCACCCCACGGAGCACGTGCCCTACCCGATGAAGAAGATCCGCCTGCGCGCCTACGGGGCCGTGGTGCAGGACATGCTGAACGCCGCCGTGCACGCCGACACCGAGGAGGAGCGACTGCAGATAGCCGCCATGACGGCCGTCTACATGAAGAAGCTCATCATCCAGGGCGGCAAGGAGACCAACGCCGAGGACCGCGTCTGCGCCGACATGAGCGACATGACGGACGGCGCCCTCCAATATGACTTTGCCGAGATGCTGGAGTACCTGCCCGAGGCCGGAGGTCAGCAGCAACAACAGCAGCGCCCCAAGCGCCAGTGGCAGAACCGCAACCAGGGTCGCCAGCAGACGGGCTTCCACTTCCGCAACAACCGCGGAGGGAACAACCGCGGCGGCGGTAACTATGGCGGCGGTAACTTCGGCGGAGGCCGGAGGAACAACAATAACAAGAAAAGGTGGTAAGATAAGCACAGATACGAATGAGCGGAACATTCAGAATTGAAGGCGGACACCCGCTGAACGGAACCATAACGCCACAGGGCGCAAAGAACGAAGCCCTGCAGGTGCTCTGCGCCACCCTTCTCACCCCCGAAGAGGTGGTGATAGACAACATACCCGACATTCTCGACGTCAACAACCTCATCGACCTCCTGGGCTGCATGGGCGTGAAAGTATGGCGCGAAGGCAGGCATAAGTGCCACTTCGCAGCCGAGAACGTCAACCTCGAGTACCTCCAGACGGAGGACTTCAAGCGTCGCGCATCGTCGCTCCGCGGCTCCATAATGATCATGGGCCCGCTCTTGGCGCGCTACGGGCGCGCATATTTCCCGAAGCCGGGAGGCGACAAGATTGGCCGCCGCAGACTGGACACCCACTTCTTCGGCTTCACGAAACTCGGCGCCACATTTGACTACGACAACGGGCAGGTCTTCTACTCCGTGACGGCCAAGAACCTCACGGGAACGTATATGCTCCTGGACGAGGCATCGGTGACCGGCACGGCCAACGTACTCATGGCGGCCGTCATGGCCAAGGGCGACACGACGATCTACAACGCCGCCTGCGAGCCCTACCTCCAGCAGCTCTGCAAGATGCTGGTATCGATGGGCGCCAAGATAGACGGCATAGGCTCCAACCTGCTGACAATCCACGGCGTCACGAGCCTCGGCGGGTGCACGCACTCCGTATGGCCGGACATGATTGAGGTAGGCTCGTTCATTGGCATGGCAGCAATGACGGCGGGCGACATGACCATCAAGAACGCCGGCGTGCGCCACCTTGGCATCATACCCCTGGCCTTCCAGAGGATGGGCATCAACCTGGAGATAAACGGCGACGACATCCACATCCCGTCGCAGCCGCACTACGCCATAGAGTCGTTTATCGACGGCTCCATCATGACCGTGGCAGACGCACCGTGGCCAGGCCTCACGCCGGACCTCCTAAGCGTCTTCCTGGTATTGGCCACGCAGGCCAAGGGCAGTGTGCTCATCCACCAGAAGATGTTCGAGAGCCGCCTCTTCTTTGTGGACAAACTTATCGACATGGGCGCACAGATAATCCTCTGCGACCCGCACCGCGCCACCGTCATCGGCCTCAACAACGAGACCCGCCTAAGGGCCACTACCATGACGTCGCCCGACATCCGCGCCGGCGTGGCGCTGCTCATAGCCGCCCTCTCGGCACAAGGCACCTCAACGATTCACAACATCGAGCAGATAGACCGCGGCTATCAGTATATCGACAAACGACTGACCGACTTGGGAGCCGTCATAACACGTATATAATCAACTAAGCAACAAGGCAATGAGACACGCGATTAGGACAAGCCTGCGCACCCTTGCGCTGACGGCCGTGGCCACACTAGGCATGACCACCACCGCATGGGCTCAGTTCGACGACAAGGCAGACGAATACTTCATGTCGCACTGCTACGAAAGGGCCACGGAGCGATACCTCCAGGTTTTCGGGGCTGACAAGTCGAACAAAGCCAACCCGCCATTGCTGAGGCGAATAACGGAATCCATCCTCCGCGCGGAGATGGCTCGCGACACGGCGCGATACTTTGCGGACCTCTACCTCGAGTTTGAGCAGAACGACGCCGAGGCGTATTTCATGGCCGCACAGGCGCACTTCCACGCCCACGACTTCGACATAGCCCTCGCGCGACTGGACTCCTTCATGGTGCGGACCACCACCGAGGAGCAGCTGAACCGCGGCGAGCAACTCAACTCGTGGATCCGCAACGCCAAACGCTTCATGAGGGACACATTGCCCAACCCGCTCATCAACCTCGGCGAGCAGATAAACACCAAGAACAACGAGTTCAACCCCTACATTATCAACGACGGTCGAACCCTCATCTTCTCGTGCGACGACAAATATGACCGCGAGGCCAAGATAACGGTCTTCAACATCAAGTCCAGCGACCAGACGGCCCTCTCATGGTCGCCCGCCAAGAAACTCGGCAACCAGGTTAACACCCTCAACGACGAGTACCCGTCGGGCGTAACGCCAGACGGCTTCTTCTTCTGCTCCAACTCGGGCAATGGAAGGGACTTCTCGCTCTACTCGGCTCACTACCTGGACAATGGCCGCGGCACTCAGGTGGAGAAGATGCCCCGCCCTATTGACCGCAAAGGCTCGGTAGTCTCGGCGTGCCTCACGGAGAGTGGGGACACCATCTACTTCTCGGCATGCGACAAGAAGGGCAAGTTGGACATCTATTACTCCATCCGTTCATTCAACGGGACGTGGATGACGCCGCGCCCCATACCGGGCCTCGTCAACCGCGACGAGAGTGACGAGAACTACCCGATGCTGGACAACAACGGCACGCGCCTCTACTTCGCATCCAACCGCGAAGGCTCCATGGGCGGATATGACATTTACTACAGCGACTTCGACTATCGCAAGAACGCGTGGGGAGTGCCAGTCCACCTGCCCTACCCGATTAACGACACGTACGATAATATGACGGTATCGTTTACCGAAGACCATCGGTATGCCTACCTGTCGCTCTTCCGCGACGACAGCTATGGCGGCCGCGACATCTACGCCCTGCTGCTCAACCATGACGTCCGCACGTCGGCCATCATACGCTACACCGTCAAGGTTCGCAACACGAAGAACAAGATCCTCGACATCCGCAAACAGCCAACCATCGAGGTACGCGACGACTACGGCGAGCTCGTGGCCATAGAGCGCGTCAATATGAACAACCACTCCTTCATCGTGGTACTAGACCCGGGCACATACACGCTCTCGATAGACCTCGACGGCACAAAGCATTACGAGGAGAAGATAGAGATACCCGAGCGCACATATGGCACTAAGGCCATAGACCGCAAGGCGACTCTCGAGGTGAACTAACCCAATCAGACGCAACCCATTATTTATGAACATAACACTGACTCGTCCGATAGTCTTTTTCGACCTTGAGACCACGGGCCTCAACATAGGCAAAGACCACATTGTAGAGATTTCGCTCATCAAGCTCTTCCCCGACGGACATCGAGAGGACTTCACGCAGCGCATCAACCCGGGAATGCATATTCCCGAGGAGGCTTCTGCGGTGCATGGCATCACGGATGCCGACGTGGCGGACAAGCCACTCTTCAAAGACGTGGCGCGAAAGATAGCCGGCATCATAGAGGGCTGCGACCTTGGCGGCTTCAACAGCAACAAATTCGACATCCCGATGCTCGCCGACGAATTCATAGCCAATGGATTTGACGACGTGGACCTCCGCCGCTCGAACTTCATCGACGTGCAGAACATCTTCCACAAGAAAGAGCAGCGCACCCTCATAGCGGCATATAAATTCTACTGCGACAAGGACCTCGTGGACGCGCACGGCGCATTTGCCGACACGTCGGCCACGGTGGACGTCTTCCTGGCGCAGATGGATAAATATGACGACCTGCCAAAGGACGTCAAAGGCCTTGCCGAGTTCACCGCCATGACGCGCAACGTGGACTACGCCGGCCGCATAGTCTACGACGACAAAGGCGTGGAGACATTCAGTTTCGGCAAATACAAAGGCCGCGCCGTGATGGACGTGCTGAGCCGCGACCCGAGTTACTACGACTGGATGATGAGCTGCGACTTCCCACGCGACACCAAGCGAGTACTGACCGCCATAAAGGTCAAAATGGCAGGCAACATGCGCCCCGCCAACAACCAGTATGGCTATCAGAATGGCGGTGGTCAGTATAACGGCCAACAATATAACGGTCAGCAGTACCGTGGAGGTTATAACAACGGTTATAATAACGGCTACAACAACGGCCAGAACGGTGGATATAACAATGGTCAGAATGGCGGTTATAACAACGGTCAGAACAACGGATATAACAACGGCGGCCAGAACGGCAGGCGTTAAGAAATAAGATACGGCGATGAAAATAATCTGCGTAGGTCTCAACTATCCGCGCCATGCGGACGAGATAGGCATGACGACGACGGCCGACCCCGTGATATTCATGAAGCCGGACACAGCCTTGCTGCGCGAGAACATGCCGTTCTACATACCCGACTGGGCCGAGCAATTTGACTACGAGACGGAACTCGTATTCCGCATCTCGCGCCTCGGGCGGCATATCGAAGAGCGATTTGCCAACCGGTATTACGACGCCGTAGGCCTCGGCATAGACTTCACGGCCCGCGACCTGCAGCGCAAACTGACGGCCGACGGCAAGCCGTGGGAGATATGCAAAAGTTTCGACTACTCGGCAGCGATATCAAAATTCATCCCGCTCAACGAATTGCCCGAGACAGACAAACTGACATTCTCGCTCAAGGTGAACGGCGAAGAGAGGCAGCACGGAGTATCGGGCGACATGATACACTCGATAGACAAAGTAATAGCCTACGTATCGCGATACTTCTCGTTACGCATAGGCGACCTTATCTTCACGGGCACGCCAGTGGGCGTAGGTCCAGTGCACGAAGGCGACCGACTCGAAGGCGAGCTTTGCGGGCGCAAATTGCTTGACTTTGAGATAAGGTAGAGAACTCGACTTCGAGAAAAGATAAGAGATGAAGAGGCACGAAGAGTCCGAAGAAACAGGTTGGCTGAAGCGCATTGCGCTTTGGCCTTCGGGCTTTTTTGTGGGTCTCGCTGTAGCCGCAGTGTGCATAGTGGCCTATCTGCTTATTGTCGGATATGGGCAGACGGACAAAGACACGGAGGCGGAGAGCTCTCGATTATCATGCGTCATCCGCACTCACGACCAGCGGATGCGCACCGCCATAAGCGAAATGGCGGACACCCTGGCAAAGGGCGACGCCACGGACACCCTGGCGACGATAGAGAACGCCGCGGCCAAGCTCCGCAGAATAGACGACTACACATTCTACATCTTCGACCACGGCGAGCTGCGCTATTGGCACAATGCGCAGTTGCCCACGCCAAGCCTCACGGCGAGCAAGATCCGCACCCCAATCCACACGGCAAGCAACGGCTGCTATTACACCTGCCGGCGCGACACGGGCAACCTGACCATAGTAGCCCTCTTGCGCATCCGCAGCACCTTCCCCTACGACAACGACTACCTGACAGACTCCTACCACCCATCTTTGGGGCTGCCACAAGCTGCGGGGCTCGCCACCTGCCATACGGATAGCGGAGTGGACGTATGTGGGCCGGACGGGGCTTACCTATTCAGCGTAACCAAGGTATGGGAACGGATGACGCCGCTATGGATGTCGGCCTTGGCAGTAGGACTGCTGATTGTGATATTCGTAGCCCTCTTGTGGAGCGTGCGTTGCGTAATTGTAGAGATGGCGCAGCGCGGGCGCATAACGGTGGGGCTCACGGTGGCCTTCGGGCTCATCCTGGCGGTATATGGACTCATGCTCGCCCTCGGGACACCTGCGGGGCTGGATGACTATAAGATATTCTCGATACTGGTATTCTCCTACGACTGGTGGGCACCGACATTGTGGCACCTGACATTGCTGGCGGTGTGCACGCTCCACTGGGGATACCTCTTCTTCCGCATAGTGGATTCGGAAGTAGGGCAGACGGACTTCATAACGGACGGGCGGACGGCGTGCAATTGGCCGCTGTGGGCATGGCTCGTGGCGCATATGCTTGTGGCGTTGCTGGCCTTCGTGGCCGTAAATGGCTTCATAGAGTTGATAGTCAGGCATTCGCAGGGACTAACGTTTTATGCAGGCGAGGTGGACTTGTCGGCAGCGTCGGTGGCAAAGGTGGTCATAATAGGCATGGCTTTTATGGCCTTCACGCTTATCGAAGAGCGGGTAGCCGTGGCGTTTGCCGTAGGGGCGAATTGGAAGACCGGGCTCTGCTACTTGGCAGTGGCGTCGGGGATAGCAGCCATTGTCGGCAACTTTGCGTATGACGCGCATGGGGCGATAATTGGTTTGGGCTTTGCCATTTTTGGCGTGGTCTTTTACCTGATGAAAAAAAGTTCGCCGGATTCCATGCGTTTTTCACACTTCGTATGGATAGTGATGCTGACATCGGGCTGTGCGCTGGTCCGCACAACGCAGCTCAACGAGAGTAAAGAGCAGGCTTGCAGACAGTTGATGGCATCGAACCTCTCATCGCAGATGATGCGCGAAGACGACCCCATAGCCGAGCAACTCTTGCCGCAGATACATGATGCGCTTGTGGGCGACTCCACGCTCCGCGCCCTCATGAGCGCACAGACGCTCTCGCACGACCAGATATACACCTACGTCCGCAACCGATTCTTCAACGGGTACTTCTCGCGCTACGACATGCAGGTGATACCCTGCCGCGGCACGGGGAGCACCATCCAGATGACAAACAACGGCGACATAGCCGACTGCGTGGTATACTTCGACCAACTGGTTGATGCACACGGACGTCGCCTACCACGTGCGCCGCACTTCTATTGCCTGGACGACGGAGACGGACGGCCTTGTTACATAGGTCACCTCATATACGACAAAGAGGCGCCGCGCCCAGCAGACTCGCCAAACCGACTCTACATCCAGATAATCCTCAAGACCACGTCGCAAGCCGTGGGTTACCCCGAGTTGCTAACTAACAAACGCGACCATCTGGGCGAGAATCAGATGAAAGGCTACTCGTATGCCAAATATGTAGGCACGCAACTGGCCTTCCACAGCGGCGCATTCGAATATCCCGTCAACGTACGCCTGAACGCCGAGCATCAGCCCATAATGCCGAGCGACAAGACGTATTCGCACCTTATGGAGACGCCAAGCGAGGGACAGACAATAGTTGTAAGCTATCCGCGGCTGAGTATACCGAACATACTGACGAGTTTTTCGTATATATTTCTGATATTGCTGGTCGTCTCGGCACTCGTGGTCGTGGCGGCATCGGGTTCGCGGCGCACGTTTATTGGGCGTATGAGCATAAGCGAACGGATCCATGCGGGCTTGGTATTCTTCATAACGGCGTTCTTTGCCGTGATATGCATAGTATCGGGATATCAGGCTGTTGGCGAATATGAGGAGGACAGTAAGAGTCACCTCTCGGCAGCAATGTCGGCCTACACGATGAGCTTGGGCGACGAGTTGTATGACTATGCGCCACAGGAGCTTAGGCCATCGTCGGTGACGTCGTCGGAGATAGACTACCTATTGCAACGGACATCGAACTCCACGGGCGTCGACGCACATCTCTACGACACTCACGGGCAGTTGCTCGGGACGTCGAGGCGAGAGCTCTTCCTAAGTGGGATAGCGGCGCCGCTGATGAACAGTGAG
Source organism: Eggerthellaceae bacterium (assembly GCA_963631865.1). Lineage (GTDB taxonomy): Bacteria > Bacteroidota > Bacteroidia > Bacteroidales > Marinilabiliaceae > W3P20-009. The sequence goes on along the minus strand of CAVGTO010000056.1, from coordinate 1,829 downwards.
GCGTTGGCCATACTACGGCAGGGCGAGACGAATGAAGCATTCGTAGAGGAGCATATCGGCTCGATGATACACTACGCGTCCTACTCGCCGCTCCACAATAGCGAGGGCGAGGTATTGGGCTACATAGGCGTGCCGTTCTTCAACGACGTCAAGGCTATGAGGGCGCAAGTGATATCGTCCATCGTGCCGATATCGAGTTCGCTGATGTTCATCATCATACTCTCGATTGTGGCATCGTACCTCATAGCGAGAGGCATCACACGGCCACTTGTGGAGTTGCGCGACGTGCTGAAAAGAGTCAACCTCAATTCGGACGACGTAAAGCTCAACTACCCGTACGACGACGAAGTAGGCCAAGTGGTGGCGGCATATAACAGGATGACGGACAAGCTCGGCGAGCAGGCGGAGAAACTTGCCGCCACGGAACGCGAAAGCACGTGGCGCGAAATGGCACGTCAGATAGCTCACGAGATAAAGAACCCTCTGACGCCCATGAAACTCTCGGTGCAATACCTGCTAAAGGTATGGGACATGAGACGCGAAAACTTCGAGCCCATGCTGCGCAAGACTTCGCAGACGCTCATTGAGCAGATGGATCAATTGGCATCCGTGGCGTCGCAGTTCTCAGGCATAGCCAAGATGAAACAGGCTGAGCCAGTGAGAATGGACCTCGCAGCCAAGATATCGGCCACGGCCACCCTCTTCGGGCGCACCGACGAAGCCGAGATAACATACGCCGGGCCACAGGAAGGCATCTTCGTAAAAGCCGACCCCGACCTGCTGACCAGCGTATTCAACAACTTGATAAAGAACGCCCAACAGAGCGCAAGCGACGGCAGGCGAGTGAACATATCGGTAAGCCTCGAAGCCGACGGCGACCACGTGACGGTGGCAGTAGCCGACAACGGCGACGGCATCCGCCCCGAAGTACGCGATAAGATTTTCCGCCCCAACTTCACCACCAAGAGTACCGGCATGGGACTCGGACTGGCAATAACGAAAACCATCGTGGACAACACGGGCGGCACGATAACCTTCGAGACGACCGAGGGACAAGGCACGACATTCAGAGTCGAGCTACCTCAATGCCAATAGTCCACACACACAAAGACAAAAGAACAAGAACCTCCAATAAGCCAAACATAAGGAAACACTATGCGTAACATCGTCTTACTCAGCCTAATGATATTATTCTGCGCAGCCCCCGCGGCAGCGCAGACAAAACACTTCGTAGTAGACACACAGTTTGCCCAGGAGGCGCAATCTTACATAGCCGAAGAAGCCAATGACATGGCGGCGACAATAAAGAAGAAGTGGCGCAAGGCGAATAAGAAGAAAATGAGTAATACGGAGTTGTCGCGCATACTCGGCGAGTCTAAAGTAATCTATGCCAACAGGTATGCGGCATCGCCTGTCGTTGGCAGTCAGAGAGTAGATTTGCTGGTAGCAAGTAAGCCTGCGGGACTCGTGATGCTGATGAATGGCGAGACGGCCCTCGGAATGGCGTATACCAACGAGGCGGGCGGCGTAGAGTACACGATTTTCGATAGCGAGATGGGACCACAGAACAAGGTAGCAAAGCTCATAACGGATGAGGATGGATTCATTGCCTGCGGCCTCAATCAGCCATATAAGCTCTTTACGAACAAAGATGGCAAGGACTACGTGACGGACATCGACACGGGTGAGACATCTGAGTATAATTCGGATGAGCAGATACCCGACTATGTATACACGGGGCGCAAGCACCATACGGGAGCGGTTATCGGCACGGTTTGCGGCAGCGTCGTCGTGGTAGCTATTATTGCTTTAGCGGCAGTGCTTTAGGC
>CAVGTO010000055.1:0-12544 GCA_963631865.1 Eggerthellaceae bacterium | reverse complement strand
TGGTCACTACACTCCAATCCTACTTCGAGGGTCGCAAGGACTTGTTTGAGGGACTGAAAATTATGGATATGGAGACGGATTGGCAAACTAGACCTGTCATCCGACTGGATATGAGTCTGGCGGGGGAGTCATTGCCTAAGCTCAACTCCTACCTCAATCAAATATTCGGAGATTATGAGGGTAAGTTTGGAATTAAAGTCGCCGAAGGCACTGAATTTCAGACTAGGCTTCATAACATAATAGCTACTGCCCATAAATCATCAGGCCAACAGGTCGCCGTCCTGATTGACGAATACGATTTTCCTCTTCAGCACTCTTGGGGTACTCCCGAACACGAGAAATGTGCGGCTACATATCGCGAGGTCTTTACGGTCCTCAAGGCGGACGATGAACACATCCGTTTTGTCTTTATAACTGGCGTTGCCAAATTTACGCAAATATCACTTTCCTCGGCCCTCAACAATCTCGTAAACATAAGTTTCAAACCTGAGTATGAAAGCATTTGCGGCATATCACAGCAAGAGATGGGGTGCGATTTCGAGCCAGAGATTGAGGGGTTCGCACTAAGAAACAAATGCACAAAAGAGGAGGCTATAAAAAAACTCAAGGAGAACTATGATGGGTATCACTTCTCGGGTGAATGCGAGAAGGACATATATAATCCGTTTAGTTTGATTAACGCTCTTGAGAACAAAAAAATATCAAGTTATTGGGCTGCGTCGGGTGCCAGCACGCTGATTGCCAAATTTGTAAAAGATGCAGAAATTCGCCTAAGAGAATTTGATGGTTGCCGCGTGTTCGCTAATAATTTCGAGACTTCAGACATCGGAGTTGGAGACCCGGAAGTTTTCCTATACCAATCTGGCTATCTGACCATTAAAGGATACAAAAATGACGTTTACACGCTTGGTTTCCCGAACAAGGAGGTGCGGCAAGCCCTCTATGAGTCAGTTTTGCCCGTCTTGTCTATGCGGGTCGATAATAATACCCAAAATGCGCAAGGAGCACTAAGGTATGACCTTTTAGAGGGTAACTTTGCGGAAGCTATGGTTTCCCTCAAAGCCCTAATAGCCGACGTGCCATACAGCAATAAGAAATTGGCCAGTATGGATATGGAGGAACGTTATCGTCTAGTCATCAGTACTATACTCAACGCCATAGGCTTCAACGTCGAGGTTGAGCATATGCTCTCGACTGGGCGAATTGACATTGTGGCAAGTGCCTCCGAATATACGTATGTTATGGAGCTCAAGCTTCTGAAGAATGGCGGTTTGGCCTCTGCCGTCAAGCAGATAAAGGATAATAATTACCTTGCTCCTTTTTGCTGTGCGGGACGCAAGGTTATTGGCATCGCCATCGAACTTGATGATCTCGGAAAGGGAATGACAGGTTGGGAACAAGTCGTCTAACAACACCACTTTGTTTTGACCATCTTTCTCAAAAAAGATTTACCCCGCCCACTGGTAGTAGCCTAGTAGGCGGGGTAAATTTTAACTGTTAACTGTGACCTGTTAACTGAACCTAGAGTGGGTATTCGTTAAACGCGTAGAGCACGGTAGAGAGATAGCGCTCGCCAGTGTCAGGCAGGAGGACCACGATATTCTTGCCCTTGTTCTCGGGGCGTGCGGCAAGCTGAGTGGCTGCGTACATGGCTGCGCCTGCCGAGATGCCGACTAGGAGACCCTCGGTCTTCGAGAGCTCACGGCTAGTGCGGATTGCGTCGTCGCTATCTACGGCGATAATCTCGTCAACCACGCTGGCGTCGAATGTCTTGGGGATAAAGCCTGCACCGATACCCTGAATCTTATGTGGACCGGACTTGCCGCCGGAGAGTACTGCAGAGGTGGCCGGCTCTACGGCGACAACATTGACATTGGGGTTGTGTTGCTTGAGGCCTTTGCCTGTGCCTGAAACTGTGCCGCCTGTGCCGACTCCGGCAACGAAGATGTCAACCTTGCCGTCCAAGTCGCGCCAAATCTCCTCTGCGGTGGTCTTGACGTGGTAAGCTGGGTTTGCCGGGTTCTCGAACTGCTGGGGAATGAAAGAGCCGGGATGCTCGTCGCGCAGTTTCTCGGCGGCTGCAATGGCTCCCTTCATACCTTCGGGACCAGGAGTGAGTACGAGTTCCGCACCAAGTGCCTTGAGCAGGTTTCGGCGTTCGAGGCTCATGGTCTCTGGCATCGTGAGGATGAGCTTGTAACCCTTGACGGTGGCCACGAATGCGAGGCCTACGCCCGTGTTGCCCGAGGTCGGCTCGATGATGAGGGCGCCGGGCTTAAGCTTGCCTTCTTTCTCGGCTGCCTCGATCATGGCGAAGGCGATGCGGTCCTTGACGCTGCCAAGCGGGTTGAAGTACTCGAGCTTGGCTATGAGGTTAGCCTGTGCGTCTTTCGATTCCATAAATCGGTTGACCTGCATGAGGGGTGTGTTGCCAATCAGGTCGGTCAGTTTCTGTGCAATCTTTGCCATATTGTGTGCTTTTTGTCGTTCGATATTTTAGTGCCGTGGAGTTGGGACCCGAGCTATGTTGTGGTGGCTCCATTCCGTTCTCCTACATTGGCAAAATTATTATATGTCGCCGCGTTGTGCAATCGCCAACTTGTGGTATTTCTATGCCTCGTCGGCGTAACGCATTTGTGGTGCTCTTCTACCATTACTGTTCACCTTTCGAATCTTTTAGCTTGATTACTAATGCGGTGCGAGGTGATGCCGAGATTTTGCTTGCGTGGCTGTATCGTCGCCCTGTGATTATATCCGTGCCGCTCAGAGTCTCGCCTGTCAACTCGGCAAACCTCTCTACGTTGAGTGTTACCCGCTTCTTTTCGAGGTTGAGGACTACCATAATTGTTTCCGAGTGTTCCCCGTTCTCTGCTTTGCGGAAGTAGACGTAGACGTTCTCTGTCGGTAGAAAGTGCGTAAGGCGGCCGGTTTGCAGTGCCACGCTCGTTTGGCGAAACCTCAGTATGTTGCTTATGAAGTTGAATGTGGCTATGCGTGCCTTCTGCGTGTCGTTCTTTGGCGAGGCGGTGCCCATTGCTAGGGCGAACCAGTCTTCTCGGTCGCCTGCCCATCCGCCTGGCATGTCGCGACGTATGTCGGCATCGTTGCGGGAGCTCTCGCCCCCCATCAGCATCTCTGTGCCGTAGTATATCTGTGGTATTCCGCGCGTCGTGAGCAGGAACGTCATTATGAGGCGTATTGTGTCGGGATTATTGCCCGTGCGTGCAAAGAGGCGACCTGTGTCATGGTTGTCTCCAAAGATAAGCAGGTTCTCCGGGTGTGGATAAAGGTGGTCATTGCTAATGATTCCATATAACCTGTCCGCACCGCGACAATATCCGAAATCTTCGCAAAACGCCATTGTGACAGCCTCTTGCAATGCAAAATCCATCACCGATGTAAGGCTCGACTTTGTAGCCCACGATGCCAATTTGGCTGAATTGCATACCCACGTCTCGCCAACGACCGACATGTGCGGGTATTCGCGATATATCCGTCCCAGCCAGGCCTCCATACCCGCCGCATCGGAATATGGAAATGTGTCAACTCTCAGCCCCCTGAGGTCGGCCGTCTCAATCCACCATATCGCCACTTGCGCCAAGTAAGTCACGACAAGCGGGTTGCGCATATTGAGGTCCGGCATTGTCCGCTCAAACCACCCTTCTACGGTCCGTCGCCTGTCATATTGCGAAGCGTGCATATCCACCGCTACGCCAGGTCTGTAGTTTGTCCGCTCGGGTTTCCAATCCCATTCGTTGAACCATCCAGTGCCTGGCGCGTCGGCCATCCACGGGTGCTCCGATCCGCAATGGTTGACCACGATGTCCATAATGAGCTTGATGCCCCATTGCGAGAGGCTTGCCGAGAGTTGCCTGTAATCCGCAAGAGTACCGAAGCGCGGGTCTACTGAGTAATAGTCGGTTGCAGCATATCCGTGGAATGTGTCGCCCGCCATGTCGCTTGTTTGTACGGGGGTGAGCCACAGGGCCGTGAAGCCAAGCTCATGCAGGTAGTCCACGTGTCTGCGAATTCCGTTGAGGTTGCCTCCATGGCGTCCGCGTGGGTGCTTGCGGTCGAATTTCTCCTTTGTATTCTCGTCCGATCCGCAGTCTTCGGCGTGCGCAAATCGGTCGGGCATAGCCAAGTAAACGGTGTCGACCGATGTGAAGCCTTGCCTCTCTGCCGAACCGCGACGACGATTGCGCAACTCAAAATTGGCTGTGGCAACGGTCTCGTTGTCCTTTTGCAGTTCTATGGCGTAGACTCCCGCTCCCGCTTGAGCTCCAATCTCAATGTTTGCGAAGATGTAGTTTGCGCTGTCCGTCTGGCGCACTCCGGTTATCCTGATGCCGAGTGCCGACAGGGTGGGGCGCGTCAGGGCTACGTTGTGGCCGTAGATAGTGAGCATTACGGTGGACTCGGCCATGCCTATCCACCAGTTGGCTGGCTCAACTCTATCTATGCTTACACTCGTGTCGGCGTTTTTGCGCACCACCACGGGCTTTGGCATATCCTCTCTCTTCTTCTCCATTGATGTGTTTGCCTGTTACTACCTTTGGGGACGATTAGAGAATCTTGATTGTCATTCGCACGTCTTTGAGCGGTCGCGAGTTGGAGTCTACGCTCATGTTGTTGATTTTCACGAGTACGTCCAGTCCTTCCGTTATCTCGCCAAAGACGGTATATTCGCCGTCGAGCTGCGGAGTGCCGCCAATGGTTGTGTAGTCGGCGCGCTGCTTTTCGGTGAATTCCTTATACTTGGATACCCTGTACTCCATGTCGATGCGGTCTTTTATCTCCGTCATTCGGCGTTTCCACTCCGCCGGGTCGGTCTCCTTGAGGGCGTCGAGCTCGGCTTTGTATGGTATGTAGTATAGTTTATAGAGGTTGTTCTTTATCGGGTTGTTGATGCTCTTTTCGTATTTCGTCAGGTAATCCTCTGTATATACCTGTCCGCGGACTATGTAAAACTGCGAAACGTCCGATGTCTTGAACACGTTGACTTTGTCCGGTTGACGCGGTGCGCAGAGCGCCCCGAATTTATGGTAGCATTTGGAGTTGAATTCGCTGTCAATATTTACCGCATCGTCGCCATAGCCAATATGCTGACCCGGCTTTGCGTCGCGACTGTCCGATGAGCCTCCTTGGATTACGAAGTTCTTCACTACTCGGTAGAAAAGCGTGCCGTTGAAATGCCCCTCTTTCACGAGCTTGATAAATGCGTCGCGATGTCCCGGCGTGGCGTCATAGAGATACCCTCGCATGACGCCCATATTCGTGGTTATCTCAAACTTAACACTCTGAGCCGCACATACGGCGCAAAACATGACGACGCAAACCATAGCCGTAAGACGCTGCCATCTGAAATGCAATCTCTCCACGTGTGTCAACATATTAGCAATCAAAAAAACAATAATCCTTACTCGTCAATCTCGCGGATTACCATCCATACATTATGTCCTGGTCTCATGGCGGGCGGCATAACGGCCACAGATGCTATGGAGTCAATCACGTTGAGCCCGTCGTATACTTCGCCAAAGACGGTGTATTCGGTGTCGAGGTGAGGCGCTCCGCCTTGTGTCTCGTACACGTTGCGAATGTCGTCGGTGTAGGTCATAAGCTCACCCTTGGCTTCCGCTACTTGCTCCACCTTGTCTATTATGCGCAACTGCATCTCACTCAGTTCCTGCGCCTTGCCTTCATTCTGAAGCTGCTGGAGCGAGTCGGCGTAGAATTTCATTATCTCGCGGTAGGTCCGGACGCGCACCTTGTTGTTGTGTATCGTCTCGGCCTCGCTGAGTGCTTTGTCTGTCTGTATCGTGCCCTGGACAATGTAAAATTGGCTGCCACTCGATTTGCGCTCGGGGTTCGATGCGTCGCCTTCGCGCGCTGCCGCCAGTGCTCCGCGTTTATGGTAGTGCGCTGGGTATACAATCTCTGCAGGGATGTCTTCGCCAATGCTGTTTTCTCCCAATTTACGGCTTAGTGGCGCATTGCGCGAATCTGGGTCGCCGCCTTGGATCATAAATCCGTTAATGACGCGGTGGAAGAGCAGCGAGTCATATGCGCCCTCGCGCACGAGCTTGATGAAGTTGTCGCGATGGAGTGGGGTGTCGTCGTAGAGCACGGCCTTCATGGTGCCGTAAGGCGTCTCGATGGCCACCTTGATGTTCTGCTTGCTGTGGCAAGATGTGGTCAAGGTCGCCGTGGCCACTGCAATGGCCATGACTCCTGCTATTCGTCTGATTGTCGGGTGCATATGTCGTATCTCTTTAGTTTTCCGTTATTATATGTTCACTACTTTGAAAGTGCGTCTATTGCCACTTTCGCACATCACTTTGAGAATGTAGATGCCCGTGGCTCGACTGCAGAGAGTGATGCTTATCTCTGTGTGTCCGTGTGCGGCAACGTAGTCCGTCAGTTGCCCCCGGCGGTCGTATATCGCCACCGAGCTCATGGGTTCTCCTGTCAACGTTATGACGCCATCGTTGGCTCGCAGTTTTAAGTCGCCCGTCTCTACGGGTGTCTGTATCGATGTGTCGGCTGCTGTGGTGGAGTATATTATGTCCATAGCTATTGCGCAACCTGTCAGCGGCATCCATGTGCTGCCCGAGAGGTATTGCGCTTCGGGCGCTTCGCTTGTCGCAGGGGCTGTCTTTAGTGTCACATTCTCGCCTTTAGTGCAGTTTTGTGTGCCAATTTTTATGTAGAATGTCTGGCCCGCAGTTGCCGTTATCGGTTCGTCGAGTATGAAGTCTACTATGCGCTCTGTGCGGAAGGTGTAGACGGATTGCACTGCCGTGCCTTGAGCTTCGGCTCCGTCCGATGTGCACACGCCTACGGTTATCATTGCATAGTCAGTCTTGCTGCCGCCTACGGCCACGTCGGCATAGAGCCTTATGCCATAGATGGTTGTGGCGTGCTGTGCATTTGTCGGTGTGATAGGTTGCCGGATTGCTGTGGCTTCGTTGCCTACGGCTACTTCTGCGGCCTCAATCTCTTCAGAACGCGGGTCGTAGGTCCTCATGGTCTGTGTGCCTATATCGTTAACCTCCAGACCCTCTATGCCATTTATTGCCGTCGCTCCTGTACCTTGAGGGTCGAGTGCCTGGCCAAGTGTGGCGTAGCCGTCCGACGAGGCGTCCCAGGCTTTGCTCAGCATCCAAAAATAGTCGCGTTTGGGCGATTTGCATGAGGCGTATCCGCCGGAGAGCGCTCCTATTACCGATCCCGTTGAGTCGATGAGCGCACTGCCTGATGATCCGCCTTCCGTTGCTCCTACTGTCCATTGCCCAACTTCCCAGAAGACGTTTTTCTTGAAACTTCCACCCGTGGCGTTCTTATCCGTCGTGGTATACGTCTTTATGGGTGTCGCACTGTCGGTTGTCGATATTTTCTTTACGTCACCGTAGGGGTGGTGGATGCAAAATGCGTGGCCTGTGGTGTCGGCTGTGAGGCTCCAACCCGCCCAATATGGGTTGCTAGCCATGCTCGGAGTGCGGCTTAGGCGGATGATGGCCATGTCGGTCGGCGCATCAAATGCTACCAGCTCGGCATCTTGGATTGTCTCTGTGCCGTAGTTGTAATAGCCCTCTACTTCGCAAAAAGGTTCCTCAAATCCGAACAGGGCGGTGCATGTTTTAATGGTGTCGGCATTTACTACGTGGGCCGATGTGAGGACGAGCGGGGCGCGGTCTCCTGCCGTGGTGTTTATCAATGTGCCAGTGCCCACCATATTGTTGTTCAATATGAGCCGGCATACGCTGCGGCGGATGTCGTCCGTCCTTTCGTCGCACGCTGCGCTCACTTCGCAACTCTGCGAATCTCCGTAGCTTAGCGCCTTGTTCCGGCTTCCTTGCTCGTCGCCGTCAATGCCTTCTATGTGCTTGAAACCGCAATATGCGCCGGTTACTCTAAAGTCCACTTCGGCGTTTTGCGGACCTGTATATTGCAATATTATCTCCTCGCCACTGACGATAGGTGTGAGCCCCGATGATATCCGCACCTCATGACTCTCTCCCTCTCCGCGTACACTCAACTCTCCTCCCTCTGGCAGTCCGTCTCTGCTCTCTATTTCGAGGCTCATGCTCGTGGCTCCTGCGCTTCTAAATCCGTGAGTCCATACAACGGTGCCATCAGCTAGTGCCGCCCATGTCCCGCAATCCGACGGACTGCAATCTGTCTCCACCTTTATGGCGAACATACTGCGGCTTGCTTTCGTTGCCAGTTCGGGTGCTGTTGTTGGCGCAAGTTCTGTCCATTCTGTGGCTACTTCATCCGTAGGCGTCATCTGGGCCGCCGTTCTTGTCGGGAATGCGGACGTTGCGACGACTATGGCTATTGTGGCCAAGCCGCGGGTTCTCTTGCCGAATGTTATGCTGGATCTCTTTGCGCTTTCCATGTTATGACGTGTGGCGTGCATGTGAAGCGGAAAGATAATAACAATTTGTGACATTGTATGTCTTGCCGTCCCGCTTTTTCTTTTGGCTGGCGAGAGTGCACACAAAAAAACTGGTTGTCGGAACAAGTCCGGCAACCAGTTTTTGTAGAGTGTGGGATAAGACTCTTTTCAGAGTCCACCTCTCCGCAATTACTCAGCTACAACAGCAGAGTCGGGAGTAGCTACAGTGCTATCAGCAGCAGCAGCGGTGGAATCCTGGCAAGCAGCAGCGCTGTCAGCGCAGCATGCGGGAGCCTCAGCCTCGGTGTTCTCAGTGTTAGCGTTGTTGCCTGCGCAAGCAACGAGCATAGCAGCAACAGCTGCAATAGCAAACAGATTCTTCATAATAGTTTATTTGATTAATGTTGTATCTTCTTTTGGATGTCCTTTTGAATAGACGGCGCAAAGTTAATCCTTGTTTGAACTATATGCACTGCCAATGACTAAAATTTGTGTTAAAAATACATAACGGTGTAGGAGTTTCTCACAACTTTATGATTTGCCGAGTGTTATGAGAACCAATTCCTCGCATTTTTATGCTTTTATGTCGCCCTTGAACGATTTCTGACTTTCCCAAAATGGCTCAATGTCTAAAAACATGCGTTTGCCCATCCGTTTTTCGATAGCATTCATGTCCCTGCGGAATTGATGATATCTGTGGCCCGAAATTCTATGTGCAAGATAAAGTTTATATTTCTCAAAATCGGCTCTTATTATCAGTAAATTAAACCTTTTGCCGAAATTCTGCCTATATTCGCGCAACTGTGCGCCTACGCCTCAAGAGACGACTTGAGCCCAGGACGCGTTTCATACCAACAGCTTCTCTATGAACAACAAGCGACCCCAACAATCCGGCAATGGCGACCCCCGCCGAAATACCGTCAGCATCACGCTGAGCGACAGGGAATTAGCTGCCATCGACGAGTATTGCCAAATCTTTGGCGGACGCTCCCGTGCCGCTGTCATCCGTGAAGGCGCCATACGTTTTGTCCGTGAGAAGCTTATAGATAGGCATACATGCCTCTTCCCTGAGGAACTCGACCCGCCGCAAGAGGTGAAGCAAACCAGGGCGGTTGACCCGCTCCCCTCTCTTTTCGACAACCTCGACGATTACATAACTCCCAACGACGCAAATGGCTAAAAAGGTTTACTACCGCATTGGCGAGGTAGCTGAATTGCTCGATATCCCCATCTCGAAAGTCCGTTACTGGAGCGATACTTTTGATGAACTCATTAAAGTGCGCCGCAATACAAAAGGCGACCGCTTCTTTGTCTACGACGATGTTGAGGTCTTCAAGAAGATTCTCTATCTCACAAAAGATTGCGGCTACACCCTTAATGGAGCAAGGGACAAACTTATGGCCGAGAAATACGTCCAAAGGGTAGTGAAGGACAATAAAAAATCTCCCGAATCGGAAGTGAAACTTGACTGCGCTACGCAAGCAGAGGTTGATGACATTGCCGTGCGTGCCAATCTCGTTATGCGACTGACCAACATCCGCACCTCTCTCGAAGATATAATGAAGTTTCTATGACGGAATATATATATAAGGTGTCCGACGCCATTTCTGCTCTTGACGAGGCCTTCCCTCTTTGGACTCAAGATGGCTGGGATAATAGCGGCTTGCTTGTGGGCGACGCTTCAGATCCCCTTCGTGGCATACTTTTCTCGGTCGACCAAACTGAGGCGACGGTTGATGAGGCCATCTCTCTCGGCTGCAATCTCATCGTGAGTCACCACCCTCTTATGTTCCGCGGGCTCAAGCGCCTTACAGGCTCAAATGCTGAGCAACGTACCATAATCAAGGCTCTCCGCTCTGGCGTCTCGCTCGCCGCATTCCATACTCCTGCGGACAAGAGCATCGAGGGCACGAGCGGTTCAATCGGCCGGCTCATTGGTCTCTCCGATCTGCAAGTCCTTGACCCGGAGGGTTCCGCTCTCTGCAAAGTGGTAGTCTACGTCCCGTGCTCCCACACGGAGGCCGTGACCGACGCTATGGCAAATGCCGGGGCAGGACATATTGGCAACTACAGCCATTGCGCTTGGCGAGTTGCTGGCATGGGGCAATATCGCGCGGAGCCGGGCGCGAACCCATACATCGGCTCTCTTGGTGAGCTGCATCATGAGCCCGAGGACCGCGTCGAGGCCATATGCCCGCGTCGTCTCTCGGCAAAGGTGATGTCGGCCATTGTAAAGGCTCATCCTTATGAGGAGCCGGCAGTGGATCTCATCCCGCTCGATAATGAGTGGGCCACCTTGGGTTATGGCGTGGTCGGCAATCTTGCGGGTGCTATGCCGGTCGAGGACTTCATCCGCCACGTTAAGCAGCGTGTGGGCTGCTCGTCGGTGCGCTTCGCCGGGCCAGAAAAAGATGTACGTCGTGTGGCAATATGCACGGGCTCGGGAAGTGAATTCGTTCCCAATGCCGTGCGTGCCGGTGCCGATGCCTATATCACTGCCGATATGAAATATCATCAGATGGCAGATGCCGCAGAGGACATCGCTGTGCTCGATATCGGTCATTATGAGAGCGAAAAAATAACGAAGTGCATTTTCAAAGATATATTAACAAGAAAATTAGCTAACTTTGCCCGTTACGAAATAAGCAAGGACGCTAACCCCGTAAAATACTATTAAACCATATATGGCAAGCGAACAGAAGACCGTCAAGGAGTTGTCCATCGAGGAGAAGCTCGAGGCTCTCTCTAAGCTCCAGCAGGTGAGCAGCAAGATTGACAAAATCCGCGCACTCCGCGGCGAGCTGCCCCTCGAAGTCGAGGACCTTGAGGACGAGATTGCTGGACTCGAGACCCGTGTGGGCAACCTCAATGATGATATTAAAAAGCTCAACGCCCTCGTTGTCGAGCACAAGAACAAAATCAAAGAGGCCGACAGCCAAGTCAAGAAATATGAGGAGCAGCAGCAGACGGTTCGCAACAACCGTGAGTTCGATGCCATCTCGAAAGAGATTGAGTACCAGAACCTCGATAAGGAACTGAGCGAGAAGCGCATCAAGGAATTCACCGCCGAGATCCGCCACAAGCAGGAGGTCCTCGACGAGACCCGTGCTCGCATCGAGGAGCGCCAGAGCGACCTCGACGGCAAGAAGGCTGAGCTCGAAAGCACCATCGCCGAGACTCAGCAGGAGGAGGAGAGCCTTGAGAAGGAGGCCGAGTCCATCGGCAGAACTCTCGACGAGCGCTCTCTCAATGCTTTCTATCGCATCCGTGGCAACGCACGCAACGGCCTCGCTGTAGTTTCCGTTCAGCGCGGCGCATGCGGCGGCTGCTTCAACCACATTCCGCCCCAGCGTCAGCTCGACATCCGTCAGCACAAGAAGCTCATCGTCTGTGAGTACTGCGGTCGTATCCTCGTCGGCAATAGCGACGAGACCGGCATCGACGATGGCAACTTAGCTACTAAGAGCAAGGCTACCAAGGCCTAAGCCCTTTCTCTCCGAACATTAGCCACGGCTCTATTGCCATGATGATTGAGATCGACGGGAAAATAATCAGTACCGAGATTTTCCGCCGCAAGTTCGTTTGCGACATCTCTAAGTGCAAAGGCACGTGCTGCTACGACGGCGACTCCGGAGCCCCGCTTGAGGACGACGAGCTCGCTCGTCTTGAGGCGGTTCTCCCTGCCGTTGAGCCCTATCTCTCCGAGGAGGAGCTTAGCGAGATTAAGCGACAAGGCCTTTGGGTCCGCGACTCCGATGGCGACCTAGTGACGCCCATCATCCGCGGTTGCGAGTGCGTCTACTCCAACCATGAGCCAGACGGAACTTGGACCTGCGCCATTGAGAAGGCTTTCCTCGACGGGAAGACTACGTGGCGCAAGCCCGTCTCGTGCTATCTCTACCCCATAAGGGTGAGCAAACTCCGCCGAGGCGAGGCTCTCAACTTCCATGAGTGGGGAGTCTGCAAACCGGCTATGGAGCTTGGCGAGAAGGTTGGCACCTCCGTCTTCCGTTTTCTCCGTGGCCCGCTTATCGCCAAATATGGCGAGGAGTTCTATTCCGAACTCGAACAGGTGGAAGAGGAACTTAAGAAGCAAGGCTTTATATAAGTCGCTGAGACTTAGGTTGCGCCACTACGTCTCAT
>CAVGTO010000054.1:11636-12808 GCA_963631865.1 Eggerthellaceae bacterium | reverse complement strand
ATATTAGACGACGTCTGAACCATGCCCGGCATATCGGGATTCATCTTGACCACGCCATTTTGAGCAGCCTGGAGGGCATTGATAAGGTCGTCGGCCGACATCTCGTCAATAACAGTCTTAGGAAGCTCAACCTTCTCGGCCGTGAAAGTAAGGTTAGGCTCAGTGGAAGCGAACTCGGAGCGATACATATCCTCGAACTCGTCTACAGCCTCAACGAAGTCGTCGAAGTCCTCCTCATCGATGGTGACAGTAGCCACAGCCGAGCGGGGAATGGCATTACGCATATTGCCGCCATTGAAATCCACGAGCATGCTCTCGTAATTGGCAGCAGCGAACTTGAGGAAACGCGCCATAAGCTTATTGGCATTGGCACGACCGAGGTTGATATCCATACCCGAGTGGCCGCCATGGAGGCCATCTATCTTAAGACGGACTGCGACATCCGTATCAGCAGCCTCGACATGGGTGACGTGGAACGTAACATTGACATCGACGCCAGACGCGCCACCGATGCAGAGGCCACCCCACGATTCAGTGTCGAGATTGAGAAGCGTAAGGCCATTGAGCACACCAGGCTCGAGAGCCGAAGCGCCACCCATGCAGGTCTCCTCCTCACGAGTAACAAGGACCTCCAGAGGTCCGTGCTCTACACTCTTATCCGCAAGGACAGCGAGAGCCGCAGCCACGCCAATGCCGTCGTCGGCTCCAAGAGTCGTGCCAGTGGCCATAACAGTGCCATCGACAATGCGAGTCTTGATAGGGTCCTTGACAAAGTCGTGATTTACATCGTCATTCTTCTGAGGGACCATATCGGCATGGCCTTGAAGAATGACAGGCTTGCGATCTTCATACCCAGGAGTTGCCTTTGCACGAATGATGACATTGCCGCCATTGCGAATCACCTCATGGCCAAGAGCCTTGCCGACACTTGCAACATAGTCGAGAGCAGCAGCCTCGTGGCCACTGGGGCGAGGGATGAGAGTAAGCTGACGGAACTGCCTCCAGAGCTCACTAGGCTCAAGAGACAAGAGATTATCGTTGAGTTCCATAATATTCTGATGTATATATCAAGAAGCCGTTTCGCATTTAATTCTTAAAATTAAAAACAGCCTCAAACTTATTCTTTATCGATTGACTGCGGCAACCTTATTTCGTTTTCGCTGGGGTTGAAG
>CAVGTO010000054.1:0-11593 GCA_963631865.1 Eggerthellaceae bacterium | reverse complement strand
ATTGCGACCACCGAGATGAGGGCGCCGGTTGCAGGGTCGAGGGCGATGGTGTGACTCGTAATCATTGCTGCGGGGAGAGCGGCAACCTGACCATTTTGCGAGCAGCGGACTTGAGTCTGGCAGAGGAGGATATTGCGGTCGAGCACCTTGACGGAGAGGAGGCCAGGGACGCAATAGCGGAGGCCAGAGAGGGGTGCAGCCGCACGCTGCTTAGAGCCCTCGGGGATCGCATTGAGTTTGGATGCGTCAGAAAACTCGAAGTCCACATATACGGGTTTGCCAGTGAGGTCGAGCGCATCGACGAATCCGGCAGTTTGCGAGAAACGCACGGGTATTACGCTGTTTGCGCCATTATAGTCAGGTGTAACATCGACGTACTTGACAACCGTAATGGTATCGCGGCGGCCAGCAAAGAGTTCCACATATTGGTGCTCAAGATTATCGATACGACTGAGAGCCAATTGATAAGAGCCGGCATCGGGAAGCGATGCCGCCTCCTTATCGCCCGAGATGAGACTGATGCGGGCAGAGCGGAGCGCATAAACAGTCTGAGCCACATCCTCAGCCTGAGCAGCCTTGGAAGTGCGCGAGAGAGCCGACTGAGAGAGAGGCACATCGGCAAAATTGGCATAAGAGATAACAGGCTGAGCCTCCGACACAGGGGACTCGGGAAGCACAGGCGCACCATTAACAGCGAGCAAAACGCCGTCGGAAGCAAGGGCCAAAGAAGGCAACTGCGCCGCATCCGTGGCCGAAACCTTAAAACGCTTGGAGTAGTCGGCGCAGCCAACGGTCTCCACTTCGGCCGAGACGAGCGACCAGTGCGACTGGTTCTGAGTAACGACATCCGTAAGGTTGAGGTAGCGCGTAGAGTACTGATAATAAGGGCCCACGGACTCAACGATCACCTGAGCTGTAAGCTTGATGCGGAGTACGGTCTGCGGCAATGCGTAGACAATGCCACCGTTGAGGGCATCAGCATCCTGGGTCACGGGCGAGACCGAGACGGAAGGCGTCTCCTTGGCCAGCGAGGCGGGGCACACAGCGAGCGCGAGAGCCGCAATGAGGATATTCAGTTTCATTTTTCTTGAAGTAATCAGCGAAAGGGTTTATGCAATACAAATATAGCAGATTGGCGGGAAACGGCAAAGGGTGGAGTCTCAAGCCATAGCGTCGAGTTTGGCTTGGAGAGCCTTCATCTCGTCACGGAGTTGCGCCGCCTCGATGAAATTCATGTCCTTTGCGGCCTTCTTCATGGCCTTCTTGGTCTTCTCGACAGCCTTCTTGAGGTCGTCTTTGGTCATTTCGGCCGGCTTTTTCTTGCTTGCCTTATCGTAAGCAATATTAACTTCCTCGGCCACCATTGCCGGCGTAGAGTCGGCGGCGGGCGAAGTGATGAGCGAGCTGCGGGTGATGGCCTTGTTGAGACCGCGGGGCGTAATGTGGTGCTCGGTGTTGTAGGCCATTTGCTTGGCTCGACGGGCATTGGTGGCGTCGATTGTAGCTTGCATTGACGGCGTAATCTTATCGGCATACATTATGGCGAGACCATTGAGATTTCGGGCGGCACGGCCTACCGTCTGCGTAAGCGAACGCTCTGTGCGGAGGAAACCCTCCTTGTCGGCATCGAGGATTGCCACGAGCGAGACCTCAGGCATATCGAGACCCTCACGAAGCATATTGACGCCAATGAGGACATCGAATACGCCTTCACGAAGCTTGCGCATAATCTCCACGCGCTCAAGTGTATCGACATCAGAATGGATATATGCACACTTGACGCCCAAGCGAGCCATATATTCGCTAAGTTCCTCCGCCATGCGCTTAGTGAGGGTGGTAACGAGAGTTCGCTCACCGAGTTGGATGCGCTTGTGGACCTCTTCCATCAGGTCGTCAACCTGATTAAGGCTTTGGCGCACTTCAATGACGGGGTCGAGAAGACCCGTTGGGCGCACCACTTGCTCGACGACGACGCCACCGGCCTGCTGAAGTTCATAGTCGGCAGGAGTTGCCGAAACGTAGACAATTTGATTAGTCATCTGCTCAAACTCCTCGAATTTGAGAGGACGATTGTCTCGTGCGGCACGGAGGCGGAAACCAAAGTCCACAAGGCTCTCCTTGCGCTTGCGGTCGCCACCGTACATAGCGTGGATTTGAGGGATGGTGACGTGGCTCTCGTCGATTACGAGAAGGAAATCCTTTGGGAAATAGTCGAGGAGGCAATAAGGCCGCTCGTCCTCCTTGCGGCCATCGAAATAGCGCGAATAGTTCTCGATGCCAGGACAGTAACCGAGCTCCTTGATCATTTCAATGTCGTACGTCACGCGTTGCTCAAGGCGATTGGCCTCAATCTCCTTGTCGTTGCGGCGGAACTCAGCAGCTTCGCGGACTAGGTCGTTCTGAATGTGGCGGAGGGCATCCTCAATCTTGTCCTTCGGCGTGATAAAGAGGTTGGCGGGAAAGATTGTGACCTCGTCGACTTCCGAGAGGGTGTCGGCCGAGATTGGGTCGATGGTCTCTATGCTCTCTATCTCGTCGCCAAAGAATATAAAACGATAGGCGAAATCCTCATACGCCACATAGACATCAATGGTATCGCCCTTGACACGGAAATTGCCACGGTCGAAAGCCACTTCATTACGCGAATACTGAGAATCCTGAAGTTGGCGCATGAAAGCTGTGGAAGAGACCTCTTGCCCCACCTTTACGTGGATTACACCGCCATAGAAATCATCGGGATTGCCCAAGCCATAAAGGCAGGAGACGGACGAAACGACAACGATGTCGCGACGGCCACTCATAAGGGCCATTGTCGAGCTCAAACGCAGCTTGTCAAGTTCCTGATTTACCGCCAGGTCCTTCTCGATATACGTATCCGTGGAGGCGATATAGGCCTCCGGCTGGTAGTAGTCGTAGTAAGAGACAAAGTACTCTACAGCATTCTCAGGGAAGAAAGCCTTGAATTCCTCGTAAAGCTGGGCCGCAAGAGTCTTATTGTGGCTGAGGACGAGGGTCGGGCGTTGCGTTTGGGCAATGACGTTGGCAATGGTAAACGTCTTGCCGGAGCCGGTAACGCCGAGCAGGACCTGCGCCTTGTCGCCAGCCTCGACGCCTTCGACGAGTTGACGGATGGCCTCGGGCTGGTCGCCAGTGGGCTTGTATGGGGAAACGAGTTTGAAGTCAGCCACAGTCTTTATATGCAAAACAAACGCAGGCCGAGGGACAATGTCGCCCCAAGGCCTGCTTATGGAAATTTCTTATTGGTCAAGCCTCACAGGCTCGGGAATATCCTCGTTTAGCGACGCCTTACGCGCTTAGCGTTTCGCTCGTAAATCTTACGGGTCTTGAGGTAAGCCTTACGGGAGTACTTAGACGAGCTGGTAAACTTGGATACGTTATAGAAACGGTATTGGACACCGAAAGAGAGATTCCAAAGGCAGTCGAACTTTCCGTCGGACTGATGCCAAGTGCCGTCGCCATTGGGGTAACCGTCATGAGCATCGAAGAGGTCGGAAAAGACGATGTTGCCCTGAGCCTCGCAAGTGAGCCAAAGCTTTGAGTTGAGCGCATAGCGCACACCGATAAGGCCAAGGGCGTCGGCGGAGCCTTTCATTCCGCCATCGTAATAGAGCCATGTGTTAGCCTGATCTTCCCATCCGCCAGCCTGAGCTTTGCTAAGATATGCATCGACGTCGATAACGTCTGTCGGGTTCTTTTTGCAGTTGAAGAGGATGCCACCAGCACCGACGCCGAAATACGGATTCCACGTGCGTGCATCGTCATAACCTTGAAGAAGATCGAGGAAATGGACCTTAGCTACTATATTGAGGTCGGAAAAGAAAGTCTTGAACTCGATTCCCTCTTTCTGCTTGCCGTGCACCTGGCCTGCGTCAATCTCGGCACGGAGAGCGAACCAGCTGAGAAGGTTTTTCTCAGCGTAGATGCCTGTTGTCCAACGATATCGGCCAGAGTCCACGAGGTCGCCGAAGTACATCGTGGCGCCAGCACGAGCACCGATAGACAGGCCAAGCAATTGCTTTGGCAAACGCCCACGCGGGTTGTTATATTGAGCCTCAGCCACAGAGCCTACAAATAGCAGTAGCAGCAGCGTGAGGATTAAAGAGGTTTTGCGTAGCATTTTAAGATATATCTGAAAGTGCCTATATTTTCGGGCATAACGTAGGCAAAAGTGGCAAAAATCATCCAAAAAAGAAAGAGAAGACCCGATAAATTTACGGCACGGAACGAGTCACACTCTTATTTATATAGTTTTCAACGCATTAGGACATTCCCTAAAACATCTTAAAGAATAAAAACGGAGAGATTCTGATGCCCCGAAAATCGTAACTTAGCACGTCGAAATCAAATACCCTAAAAACAGGACTTTATAAATGGAACGCTTCGAGAGTGTAGACCTCAAGCCATATAACACATTCGGCATCGCAGTCAAGGCCGACGAAGTATACGACTGCTACGACGAGGAGGAAGTACACGAGGCAATGAAACGCACTGCCGGCAAGCAGCGTTACGTCCTCGGCGGCGGCAGCAACACACTGTTCCGCAGCGACTTTCACGGGGCAATCATCCGCCCTTTGATAGGTGAAGTCAACATCCGCCTGACGGACAGCGACTACACATACATCAGCGTAGGCGCCGGCGTTGTCTGGGACGACCTAGTGCGCTGGACCATAGAGAACGGATATTACGGATTGGAGAACCTGAGCGGCATCCCTGGTCACGTAGGCGCCAGCCCCGTCCAAAATATCGGAGCTTACGGAGTCGAGGCCAAGGACACCATTTTCAGCGTAGAAGGCGTATGGGCCGACCAGCCCGGCATGTTTGACCTCGGAGCTAAAGAGTGCCAATTCGGTTACCGCGACAGCATCTTTAAGCACGACATGAAAGGCAAAGGCGTCATAACCCACGTGACGTTCCGCCTCCGCAACACACCCGACTTCAAACTCGACTACGGCGCAATCCGCCAACAGATGGAGGCCGACGGCAGCGAACTGACGGCAGCCAACATCCGCCGTGCGATACTTGAGATACGCAACAGCAAACTGCCCGACCCCGAGGTTCAAGGCAACGCCGGCAGTTTTTTCAAGAATCCCGAAGTCGAGCACACCGTTGCCGAAGCCATAAAAGCAGAATACCCCAACATGCCAAGCTTTGCGCTGCCATCGGGCCTCGTAAAAATCCCCGCGGGTTGGCTCATCGAGCAGAGCGGAATGAAGGGTGTAAGCCTTGGCAACGCCGCCGTGCACGACAAGCAAGCCCTCGTGATTGTAAACAAAGGCGGTGCCACGGGCGACGAGATAATAGCAATGTGCGAGGCCGTACGAGCTAAGGTCCGAGAGAAATTCGGCATAGAGCTCACGCCCGAAGTCAACTTCGTTTAGGAAACTCTAGCATAAAAACAGCGAGAGCCTGCCGCATCGATTTACGGCAGGCTCTCGCTGTTTTTATTCAAAGTAAACCACTACTCTACTTTTCAAATTGACGTTTGAACCAAAGCTTTTTGAGCGCGTCGAGGGCACGGATGCGGGTTTGTAGAGCCGTGGTATCGGCATTAGGCGAGTATATCTCGTGGGCTACATTAATGCCGAATGTGCCGCCAGGGATTGAATCAGCCAACAGATTTTGCCCCACAGCCAAGTAATTAGCCCCTGGCAGAGTGAGATTGGCGAGCGTCGGTACGATGTCCTCATGAGAACCGTAACGTGTTTGTGCGAAATTGCGCCATTGGGCAGGAGCATCGGGCACGTAGAGGTAGAAAGGCACAGAGTATTTCCACATTTCATCCTCATTCTCGGGATATGGGAGGACGAGACGAGTGTTGTGGTCGCCCGTGATGGCTACTATCGTATGGCGGCCGGCGGGTGAGGCTTTCAGAGCGGAAAGGAAATCGCCGAGCGCACGGCATGTATATTGATATCCGCGGAGATATTCGTAGATAACAGTACGGTCGTCGATGGCGAAAGCCGCAGGGTCTGCCGGGACGTCAATGTCGGGCAACTCATAGCCGTCTGGGAACTCAAAAGGCGTATGGTTGGTAGACGTCAAAGCCATGAAGAAACGCGGTTGGCCATCGGTCTTGGGCTCATTGATTTTCGAGAGGAGATAGTCGAGCATGGCGTGATCGTAGACTCCCCAAGTGTGATTGACCTCAGCTTCAGGTCTCTCTTTGAGAATCTCGAATTTACCGGTCACGTCATTAAAACCCTGATGAGGGAGGACCTCAAACAGGTTACGCCACGAGATTTCAATTCCGGACACGAAGTGGGTAGAGTATCCGGCATCATGCCAGATGCGGGCGGAAGAGTACGGCAACTCTGTATCGCGGTAGCGACTTGTGAAAAGTCGGGGATATGGGCACGACGTTACGAAAGACTCAACGGCATCTATGGTGCCATTGGTAGCAGACAGGAAATTGAGCCACACGGGGTCGGACTCAATATGTTGGCGCATTGAGCAGAGGAGGTCCATCGAGTAGAGCGAATCGTACTCCATAAGTTTATGCCCCCAACTTTCGCAGACAAGGAGCACCACATCATATCCCTCGCAAATGGGATGCGACGCCGTACGACCAACTATCGCGCCATCGGCAGTCAAGGCCTCATCGTCGGTCACACCGAGCCAAGCGGCAGCAGCCTCATGTTCGGACGCGAAGCCATCGGCGCTCAAAATGGACTCATCGCTGCCCATCTTAAATTGCTTTTTCTTCTCGCTCCACGCCTTCTTGAGCATAAAGACGCCATTGGGCACGCAGTCGTTCATAACGGGCGACGTAGAGACGTAGATATCCTCGGCGCGAAGCGTGAAAGTGCCAAGAGATCCGCGCATAGCTACGGCAGAGATGGCAACAACGACAATAGCCGCCGCCCAAACGCGAACATGCGCACCCCAACCGTCAACTCGCCTCAGCACCCACCGGACAACAAACCACACGACAGCGAGCACCACAGCCACACCGAGCAAAATGGGAACCACGGGAGTCTCATTTATAATGCCCTTGGCAAGCACAGCCGGGTCCTCGTCGAAGAAATCGAAAACGACGATGTCGAAATGACGGCTGAAATTATTGTAGTAATGGACGTCGCACAGTCCTAGTAGCGCAGCCACAGTCGCAATGACAACAGTATACACACGGCTGAAGCGCTCAGCACCTGCCGCAAAACGGAGAGGAGACACACATACAAAAATAGCAGCCACGAGAACGGGCAGCGCTGCATAGGCCCCAATCTGGGCATCGTAGCGCATGGCGTTGAGCAGGAAAAGAGGAACGCATCCGGCATTGTCCGCAAAAACTTCGGGCGACGCAAACTTGGCAATGAAGACAGTGCGGGCAAAGGCGAAGCCAAAAATCACCATAAGGATGGTGACGAGTACGCGCAAGAAAGCAGCACTCCGCAGAGACTCTGACTGAGACAAGGATTAAAGAATGAAGTGAATAAATTGGTTTTGCTAGACAAGACACAGTAATCACCGCACAGCCGGCACGGGGACTCATACTGATGCCTCCGAAACGGGCGATGCGGTGATGAATATGTGGGAAAAGAAAAAGCCGCACCACGGCACTAAATGTAGTACCGCAGAGCGACTTATTGCTTGGTTATCGAGAGCTGGTGCACATAGGGCATCAGTACTCATCCTCGTTGAAGAAGAAATCTTCGTTGCTGGGATAGTCAGGCCAGATGTCCTCAATGCTTTCGTATACTTCGCCATCCTCCTCTATCTCCTGGAGGTTTTCAATGACCTCGAGGGGGGCGCCGGAGCGCTGTGCGTAGTCAATGAGCTCATCCTTGGTAGCTGGCCACGGGGCATCCTCAAGCTTTGAGGCTAATTCGAGAGTCCAATACATAGCATTAGATTTTTAGAAATCGTTAACAAGCCGCGAATGTATAAAATATTCGATTGCTTGGAACAACTAGGTTGAAATTTTCTTTGAGAGATTGAGAAATGTAATACGCCCGCACCTTAATCCTCGATGTCGTCGAACTCATACCCGACATAAACCTCCTCCTGGGTTTGGAGGTCGGCGGGAATGTCGAGACGAAGGAAGATGTCGTCCTTCGACTTAGGGCGATAGTCGTCGAGCCAACGGAAGCCAGCGAGCAACTTGTCATTTTCGCCAGCCAAGAGAGGCGGATTCATATTGCCCTTGGGCGAGACACGCATCATTATGGTGTTTATCTTACGCTCCTTGAGCCAGATACTCATATTCGAGCTCTCGGCACGATTGATGCCAATAAGGTTGGGTCCGTCCTTGGGGTAGTAGATTGTCTGACCATTTCCGTCTACATCAATCAGATACAGGTCGTTGTTGCGGATATATCCAGTTATCAGCTTTCCCTTTACCTGGTCGTAACCCACGGAGTCGGCCTCTTGCGAAATCACGAAAGCGCCATCTATCAGTTCACTCTTATAGAGAGCCTGGTTGCGTGTGTAGAGTTTAATAACGTTGGCCGTCATCTGGCTGCCTTGCGACCACACGACAGGCAGGTAGAACAGCGTGGCCACAGAATCGCGGAAATCGAAGATAAGGGAATCGCATCGAGCCTGGAGATCGGTGCGGAAAGCCTTGACATGGTGGAATGCCTTAACTATGCGGCTCGTGTCGCCAAGTGGGACAACTCGGAACGTATCGGCGTGGAGGAAGAGCGTATCAGTGTTATAAATTTGAGTCAGCATAGCCCTCTTAGTCGCAAGGGCCTCACCCGAAAGTTCATTGTAGAAACCGTAGTCGCCGTGCATCGAGACGTTGTTGGTCGAATCTGTCAGCACCATGTTTGTCCATGCCGTACCGAGGCCTTTGCGTCTCTCGTAGAGGAGGGTCTTGCCCGTGAGCGTAGCACGGTTGCGGACGGAGTACAGACGGTTGTTCTTCTGAAGTTTAGCCACGTCGGCGCGGGTGTCGTACCATCCGTTGTCGCTGTCGATAATCATCGAATCGGACGTGGTAATTGTGGTCGGGCTGAGGATTGTAACCACCTCAGTATGAGTATTGAATGCGGCCGTATCTGAGATTAGGTCATATTTTGGGGAATGGCCCACGACGTTTTGCTTGAAATAGACATCGTTCGTCATCGGATAATAGACGCCGCGGACGGAAGTCAGTGTATTCTCACGGTTTACGACCTTGCCGCCATTGAAGAAATAGGCTTCATCTTTGAGTCGGTCGTAATCAAGATACTCAGTGTAGAGCCATGTCTCCCCCTTATTGGCACGGACATTCTCGCGCACCTTGGCAAGATTCTGGTTGCCGAGGTATGTGAGACGGTTGCCGTAGAGGTGGACGGAGTCGTTTTGGACGACGTGGATGCTGCCGTAGCAGATAACGACGTTGGAGTCGTTATACATATAGGCACTGTCGCAGTAGAGAATGGTATTGCCGTGCGATAGACGCACATTGCCATTGAGCGACTGCGTATTCTTGCCTATCTTATCATCGTGGCGGAGGACGTCGGCCTTGTCAATATGCACCCTTATCGTCTGCTGCGCATGGGCGGAGCAAGACAGCGAGAGCAAGACGAGGCATACGAGCCGGAAGAAGAAACGAGGCATGGCGTGCGTTACTCAGTCCAACCAGGGTATTCAAACTCGCAGCCTTGCCAATCGGGCGTGATGACCACGTAGAGTTCCTTCTGCTTGTTCTTAATCCACTCGTCGAGGGCCTCCTTGCGTTTCTCGCCCTCGAACATATTCTTGAGCATATCGTAGTCGTCGTTGATATTCGCCTTGTGGGGGGCATATTTCTTGCGGAGGCGCACGAGACGGATGGTCTCACGTCCCTTCTTCTCGTCAACCATGGCAAATGGCTTGGAGAACTCGCCTTCTTTAAGGTTTTGGAGAGCCTTGGCAATCTCGGCAGGGATTTGGCTGAGCTGGAACTTGAGCGTACCGTCCTCGGGATTGACCATAAGGCCACCATTGGAACGGGAATCCTTATCCATGGAGAAGTTCATGGCAGCCTCCTCGAAAGTAATCTTGCCCTCGTCAATCCACTTGGTCACAGTATCGAGGAAAGCCACGCCCTTCTCGCGGCTCTTGGCGGAGACCTTGGGCTTGAGGAGGATGTGACGGCAATTGATACGGTCGCCCTTACGGTCGATAAACTGAATGATATGGTAGCCGAACTCGGTTTGCACAATCTTGGAGACCTTACCTTTCTCGTGCATATTGAAAGCCACGGCAGAGAATTCGGGGACGAAACCAGACTTGGAATACCAGCCGAGGTCGCCGCCACGCGATGCAGAACCGGGGTCCTCGGAATAGAGAACGGCAAGAGTAGCGAAGTCACGTCCCTCGGCCACCTGCTTTTGGAAGTCACGGAGACGGTTCTTGATGCGGTCAATCTCAGCCTGCTCAATCTCGGGGTATACAACAATCTGCTCAATCTCGTACTCGGCAGGGACAAAAGGAATGCTGTCCTCACTGAGGCGAGAATAGTATTTGCGGATATCAGCGGGGGTCACCTTGACATTCTGCGTGATGTTGGACTGCATCTTCTGAGTAATCATCTGGGTACGGACGCTCTCCATCTGGTCGCGGCGGAGCTGCTGGATAGGTTTCTTGAAATACTCTTCGAGCTTATCCTGGCCACCGACCTGCTGGGTGAAGTAATTGAGACGGGCATCGACCTGTTGCATGACCTCATTATCCTTGACCTCGACGCTATCAATCTTGGCCTGGTTGATCATGAGTTTCTGGATAAGCTGCTGCTCGAGGATATGGCACTTCATGTCGCCATTGAAGTTGACACCCTCAATCATAGCCTGGCTATACTGGTACTCAATGTCGGAATTGAGGATGGCATCGTCGCCGACGGAGGCGACAACCTCGTCTATGAGTCGGTTTTTGCTTTGCGCCAGGGCGGCCTCGGAGGCCAAAGCGGCGAAAAGTGATATGAGAAACGCGTGCTTAGTCATTGGATTCATAGAACTTGATTTGACCATCCTTGAGAGCCTGGTCATAGAGTTCACGGTTGGTTGTTGATAAGAATTCGAGCTTACGCTGACTTACGAGAATATTTGTTATATCGCCCTTCACGAAGTCCATAGGCGCTTGACCGCCAGCCGAGATTGCCTCTGTAATTTTGAGTATGTAGGCGTTGCCTTCATTGTCAATCCTGACATACGGCTTGGAGGCGAGGGCCTTGACGTCGTCGTTTATTGAGCCGAGTGGGAAGAACTTCTGGACGGATGCGAAATTGGTCCAAGAATCAAAGAAAGTCTTGTATTGCTTAGTATGGTTGAAGAGGAACTCCTCGACTTTGAGAGACGACTCGTCATCGAACTTAGAGAGGATTCTAAGGAAGCCCGCAAGGTCCTTAGTCTCAGCGGGTATGACAGCGTACATACCCTTGATGATGGCGTCGCGGAGAACGAAATTCTTCTTCATCTCGTTGTAATACGCCTCGATGTCGGCTTGCGAGACATTTGAATTAAACTTCTGCTCTACAAGCTTATTCTGATACGTCTCAATGATGAGGGACGAGCGATATTCATCTACCGCTGCCTCAATATCCTCGGTCTCGTGGGCAAGATACTGCTCAGCCTTTTGGAGGAGCACCTGACGGTATGCCCATGCGCGG
>CAVGTO010000053.1:0-13053 GCA_963631865.1 Eggerthellaceae bacterium | reverse complement strand
TGCACAGACCAACGATGAGGGCGTAGTTGACGACATCTATGCCGTAACAGTACGTTCCGAAATCGATGATCCTAACGTAGGCTTCCGCAAGGCCGAGTATCAGCTCACAATCGCTGGTGCTGACACTGCCAACTACTACCTGCTTCAGGAACTTTGGACAGACAGCCTCTACGTACGGTCTCGTCAGTTGACTCTCGACTCACTCGACGTCAAGCTCGATACCCACGTATATGACTGCTCTAAGGATGTCATGGGCGACTTCGCCGACAAGACCAACGTAATGAAGATTACCGACGGCCTTGCAGATTGCGAGTCTGACGCATACCTCGAACTTGTAAGCGCGACGCTCAACAACTCGAATGCTGGCAGCCGCAAGACGACTCTCACCTTCCAGCTCGTAGGTGCTGACGAGAAGAACTACGGCCTCACCTTCCGCGAACTTGTCAAGGTGGTCGATACCGAGGTTCTTCCAGCTAATCTTGAGTTCACAACCGAGATAGTCATCGACTCGATTACTTACAACGGTACGACCGACGTAACGGATCAAGTCATAGCTTCTGGTCAGGTCCCCAATATCATTGGTGGTCTTTCCGATTGCGATAAGGACGCAACCTTCAAGGTCGTCTCCGCTGAGGTTGACAACTCGCAGCCGGGTGGCCCGAGGACTATCAAGATTGTCTACACTCTCGATGGCGCCGATGGCAACAACTACGGTTTGACTGAGAATGATACTATCTTCAATGTCACCACGACCATTGTGCCTAAGGAGATAGGTAGCATTGGCACTCCTGAGATACCTACTCATGAGTACGATGGCACAACCGACGTCCTCAAAGACTACATCAGCGCATCTGTACCTGTCCTCGACGGCGTAGTTGAAGGCGACGATGTACATCTTGAGATTGTCTCTGCCGAGCTCAGTGATCCTAACGCTGGAGAGCGTGAGACTACTGTGACCTACAAGCTTGTTGGTGACGACGCTTGGAAGTACACACTGTCCGACAGTGTATTCACTGTGACGACTCTCGTAACTCCTAAGCCAATCACTCCTAACAACGACGCTGCTGTCGCTCCTCGCGACTACGACGCAACCAACAATGTCTATGAAAACCAGGTAACGGTACCGACCGTTGATGGCATACTCGACATTGACAAGGATGATGTCAACGTAACCTTCGAGAGCGGCAAACTCGACGATAAGGAAATTGGCGATAGGACCGCAACTCTCACGTTGACCCTCACGGGCGACAAGGCTAGCAACTACGTCCTCGTTCCGGACACCGTCCAGACTCCTACCTCGATTATCGACTCACGCCACGTACTCACCTTCGACGGCGAGATGACGATAGCAACCCGTCCTTACGATGGCACCACTTACCTCGATGACGCATACATCACTCTCCCGAACCTCATCGGCATCGCGCCTGAGGATATGGATAGCGTATTCGTAGAGGTGGACGTCGCCTACATCGATGATCCTAACGCAGGTACACGCACTGCCTACGTAACGGTTAAGCTCACAGGTCCTCGTGCCGACTTCTATAAGCTCGACAACTACGAACTTACCGCAGAGGTTGAGGTAACGCCGATTGCCATAACCCTCGCTGGTGACGTGACGGTTGACAGCCGAGAGGAGAATGGCTCTCACGACATTGACAGCAACCTTATCCACCTCCCAGGTCTCGACGGAGTCCTGACACCCGACCTCGGACAGGTTGAGGCAGTGGTAACCTCTGCTAAGCTCGACAACGCTAAGGCTGGCGACCGCACAGTGACCATCGACATCGCGCTCACTGGTGAAAAGGCTGGTAACTACATCCTTGTCGGTGTACCTGTCGATGCCGAAGTTCACATCAAGGTCAATAGCCATATGAGGCAGCCTCTCATCCCGAAGTATTACTCTCTCGAGGGTCGATACATTGGTGAGGGCGAGGACTTCAAGCCCAGCTTCCCAGGCTTCTACATCAAGGTAACTGGCCGTCATGCTGAGCGAGTTCTCATTCACTAGGATTGTCAAGGCTGAAACATATTAGACCATGAAACTCACGACATACGCACTCATCCTAATTGGTATCCTTTCAACCGTTGGCGCTTCGGCGCAGCGGTTAAAGGGTACGGGTATGGGCAAAGCCGCCCAGGATATGGACTACGGCATTGGACAGAACCTCACTAATATGGACGCTTTCACGTTCAACCTCCAGGCCTGGTCGTCTGTGGGCTCGAATAAGAAGCTCCGCCCTCTGCTCAGCTACAGTAATGAGTGGGGACGCTACACCCAATATAAGCTCGGCGAGTTCGGCTATATGGGCGGCGCGTACTACACTCACTACCTTGGCGACGAGCGTTTCCACTTCGATGCTGGTGTTCGTGCCCAAGTCTCGACAGACAATAAGCGCGTTATGGTCAACGAGGCTTTCGTAAGGTTCAGTTTTCTGATGGGTCAAATCCGCATTGGTCTTGAGGAGTACACTCCTATCGAGACTAATAACGACCTCTCCATTGGTTCGTACCTTATGAGCAACAATGCTCATGCTGTCCCCCGTATCTGGCTCGGCATTATGGATTATTGGGCACCACTGACGCTGCTCAGCGCACGTGGCTTCAATGCTCCTAATGCGTTCGATTTGCGTTTCGGCTTCTCCTTCGGCCGTATGGACGATGAAGGAGACGAGACTGTGACCGACGACATTATGCTCCACGAGAAGTTCTTCTATGTACGTTGCGCACAATGGTTCGTTAAGCCTTACATTGGTATGTACCACAGTGCCCTCATGGGTGGCATCACTCCAGAGGGCTACCGCATACCGCGCTGCGTAGGCAAGACGGTCTTTGGCAAGAAGGGCTCGGCGGATGTCTATTATGACTCTGAGTTCCAAATTGAGCAAGTGACTCCTGTTGGCGCAAACCAAGGTATGTGGGACTTCGGTTTTGACTTTGAGACTCCATGGGGCGAGGGTAAACTCTATTACCAGCGTCCGCATGCAGATGGTCAGAGCCGTGCGCTCTTCGGCAAGAAGGCTAAGGACTTCACTATTGGTTTGAACTTTCTTGTTGATAACTTCCCGCACATCAGTGAGGTGAACCTTGAGTTTATGACTACCAAGTGGCAGGGTGGAAGCAATATGAATCTTCCCGTTGTGCCTAATCAGGACGGTGGTTACTCATATATCTACACCGACCTTCTCACGGACGAGGACGTAGCTCAGATTAAGGCCGACGAACTTCGTTCCGAGGATATGGCAACTTGGGAGGCTGAGCATGGGACTATCAACACCAAGGACGACCTTGTGAACTTCCTCAAGGATACTTATAATGAAGGTCGCAACTTCGGTGGCCGCGTCCAGTATCTTGACAACAAGCTCTATCGCCAAGGTTGGACACGCCGAGGTCTCTCGATGGGTAACCCGCTTATGCACACCCGCCGAACTGTAAGCACATATTCCGATGGTAATATGCAGCTCCTTGCCGCATTCCCCAATACGCGAATTACCGCCTTCAACATCGGTCTCAAGGGTAACATCATCCCCAAGCGACTCGACTACGTGCTCCGTTGTACTACGAGCTTCAACTACGGTAACTACAACGAGCAGTACATGGCTCCCGATTCGTCAGGCCTCTCTACTTCAACTCGCGTGGAACGTTACCTCTTTGAGCACTCGCGTGTAGAGGTTTACACCAAGATTGGTGCTACGTATAACCTTATCCCTGGTGTCGTTCTCAATGGCAATATTGCCTTCGACCTTGGTGACCTCTACAAGAACTTCTCCTTCCGAGTTGGTGGTTCGTATACCTTCAATCGCAATCACGTCCAGAGGTTTACGGAGAAGCAGCGTCCACAGAGCCGTCATAAGTTCGCACGCAAGAAGGTTATCTCCTCTAGGGGTGGCCTCTCTACTTTCCACCGAGGTCGTTAAACCAGGTTTACTTCTTTAGGTTCACTTCGCTCCTCCATTTAGGAAAAGTTTCTAGCTATAAGAAGAAACGCCCGCACGGTTCTGATTTCCGTGCGGGCGTTTTTATTTATCGGAGGACCTTGGTTAGAATTCGGGTGGGCATTCAATAACAATTTGTTTGCCTGTAAAAGGGTGGTTGAATTCTATGCGGTCGGCATGGAGCATTAGGCGTTTACCAAGGTGTCCGTAGAGATTATCGCCGACTATCGGACACACTAACCCCATTGGGCTTGCGGCATGGACTCGCAACTGGTGCGTACGGCCTGTTTGTGGATAGAAATAGACACGAGTAAGAGTCTTACCATCAACACATTCTTTGCTGATGACTTCGTAACGGGTTACTGCCTTTTTGCCTCGAATAAAATCTACCATTTGGCGCGGGCGGTCGTCTGGATTTGGGATAAGAGGAAGGCTGATTTCTCCATTTAACTCACGAGGTTCGCCTTCCAAAATAGCTACGTAGCGTTTCTTGGCCTCGCGGCTCTCGAAGAGTGATTGCATCCGCTTATGGGCCTCCTTTGTCTTCGCAAAGAGGACAATGCCACTTGTCGGTTGGTCGAGGCGATGAATGTAGCCTGGGCCTGTGATGTCGGGATTTTTCGCCTTTACTCTACGGTCTAATGTGTCAACGTCTGGACTCACAGATACCGTTATGATGCCTGAGGGCTTGTTTGCTGCCAAGATATAGTCGTCCTCGTATATTATCTCCAATTTGTCAGAAACGTCCACAGATGATGCCTCTTGCTGATAATTATTGGAGACAGGTGCGTACGGTGAATTGGCCAACATTCGCATTAGGGTGGGGTGGCACTTTTGTTGGCATGCGGGATAGAATTGTCCGTCGATACGGATCTCTCCGCGAGGCGATGCCCCCACCCAAAATTCAGCCATGGATATTGGGAGCAGTCCGTTGGCAAAGGCGAAATTCAGAAGCTTAGGTGCGCAACAGTCGCCTGTGCCGGATGGCGGGACGGTATGCGTATATTGCAAAAAAATATCGTGTACACTGACCTTCGCTCCGTCTGCACAATGGAGTTTCATCCGGCTAAAGAGCCAACGTTGCAGAATATTGGACCTTCGTACACGTTCACCTTTGAGGCGGGATACCCCTTCTTTGAACTTTGAGACTTCAGACTCAGCCTCTTTTATCTGTTCCTCCCAACGTTTTGACTTACGCTTAATCTCAGCTTTCTCAAATTGGCTTTCGCGGTCGAGAGAGTCCTTGAGGTCGGGGTGTGCGACTCTTGCCGCATTGCGTTGCTCTTTGTGGGTTGCGTATTTTGCTTTTAGATGGGCAATATCGTTTTCGGCCTCCTGCTTTATATTGGCTAGTTTTAGCTTTGCATCGGCATATCCTTCAGATGTCTCAATTTGAGAAATCTGTTTGTTTATCTCCGATATTTTACCATCTTCTATCTTGAAAACACCACATGGCTCCTCGTAGTCTAAAACGGGAGGCACGAACCACTCATGTGTTAGAGAACGGTCGAGCGTCCCACTAAAGGCAGCTAAGAAACCAGTATTCCCGTGCTTGTCTTTACAAATAAGGACTCCCAACATTTTACCTTGGCTGAGCTCCTCCGCCCATTCACTATGTTCTGTTGCTATATATTGGCGCACAATGCTTGCCGCCTCTTCGCATTCTGCGGAAGGCCGATATGCAAAGGGGTTTGTAAAAGATTGGCTTAGCGTGTTTGTTGCAAATGTGTGCTTATGGAAAATATTGGATGGGTGCATTGTTGTTAGAGGTTTTGTTTGGAGCGCATTTCGAGGTCTAGGAGAAACTGTTTGACGTCGAGTCCGCCTGCGTAGCCTGTGAGTTTACCGTTTTTGCCGATGACTCGGTGGCATGGCGCAATTACTGATATCGGGTTCGCTCCATTGGCTGAGGCTATGGCACGGATGGCTTTTGGCGTGCCGAGTCGGATGCTTTGCTCGCTGTATGTTATTGTCTCTCCGTAGGGTATCGTGAGTAGAGATTGCCAAACTCTTTTCTGGAAATCTGAGCCAATGAATCGAAGTGGGAGGTCGAATTTTTGCCTTTGACCTGCAAAATATTCATCTAATTGGCGCATTGTCTCTTGTGCCAAAACAGAGATGCCTTCCGTAAGTTTAGTGCCGAGGGTTGCCTCAATGCGCATTATCTTGCGGCTAATCTGTTCTGAGCTCCAATCGCAAAGTACGAGGGTGTCTCCGTATGTAGCAATGCGCATAGTTCCGCAAGGGGCGATATAATGTGTGGATAGGATTTCCATGACAGTAGTTCATTACCCTAATAAGCAAAAATAGCGATAATTTTATGATGGGCGTTTCTGTCAAATTCGTATTCTGTTTATCTTTGTTATGGTACCCAATTTGCAATGATCTAAGTAAATCAAACTCTCAATATCATATAAATCAGATGAAAACGAGAATTCTAACCCTTGCGCTGTGCTCTGCAATCTTTGTAGGCTCCTCGGCGCAAGATGTGCGCAAGCAAACGTCTATGCTCTTTATTGGCGACATGATGCAGCATACAGGCCAGATTACAGCGGCCTTTGATACCGCCACCAACAGCTATGACTATTCTGACTGCTTCTCCCACATTAAGCCCATTGTGCAGAAGACGGATGTGAGCGTCTGCAATTATGAGGTGACAATGGGTGGCAGGCCTTACAAAGGTTACCCGTGCTTCAGTGCGCCCGATGAATATGCTGACGAGATTCACAACCTCGGTTTCGGTGTTTTCCTAACGGCTAACAACCATTGCCTGGATAAAGGTCAGAGTGGCCTCGAACGGACAATCTCGGAGCTACAAAAGCGAGCGATAACCCAGCTAGGAACATATGTTGATTCCATTGATAGGGTAAACCGATATCCCGTTATTGTGACATCCAACGGACTCCGCATCGCCCTCCTTAACTATACGTATGGCACAAATGGCCTCACGCCAAAAGGTGGGAATATAGTGAACTATATCGACAAGCCTCAGATACTTAAAGATATAGCCGACGCTATGAAGATGGAGCCCGACTTTATCATTGCTAATGTTCATTGGGGCGTTGAGTACCAGATGGAGGAAAATGACGAGCAACGTTCCCTCGGGCGGTGGCTTATAGACCACGGAGTTGACCACGTAATAGGCGGGCATCCGCATGTCGTCCAGCCTATTGACATTTATACAACTCCCGACGGCCGCAAACACCTCATCGTCTATTCTATGGGCAACGTCATCTCTAACATGTCGAAATATGGTACTGATGGCGGAATAATGGTTGGCCTCACGCTTGACAATTACGCATACAATTCGACGGCCGAAGAGGCTTGGTACACTATTTTCCATGTCGGCAGGCCAGTAAATACCAAACTCAAAAATTACGTGGTTTACCCCGTTGGAACGCCCGAAGATGAACTTCCTGTTACCGAAAAAAACCGTCTCGACAACTACGCAGCCCTCGTCCGTAACGTGATGGAAAAGGGCGACAAGATTACTGAAAAAAGTTGCACTGAGTGGTAACGTAAGTCTCTGGTAATATACAAAATATACTCAGCCCCGCCAAGACTAAACTTTAGGTCTTGGCGGGGCTGAGTCGTTATATTTGAAGCTATTGCTGTCGCTTATTTCTTGACGGTAGAGAAAGCGTAGATGCAAGTGTGCTTGTAGGTCTCACCCGGATTGAGTCGAGTGGAGGGAAAGCTCTCTACGTTAGGAGAGTTGGGGAAGTGCTGTGTCTCGAGGCAGAGGGCGGAGCGGAACGGATATTTGTGACCGCACTTGCCAGTTTGGGTAGAGTTGATGAAGTTGCCAGCGTAGAATTGGACGCCCGGCTCGGTGGTGAGGACGGTCATGATGCGGCCGCTCTGAGGGTCGGTTACGATGGCTGCCTTGCGGAGGCCTGAGATGGAGTCAATCTCGCTGTTGAGGACGAAGTTGTGGTCGTAGCCATTGCCGAGTTTAATCTGAGCATGCTCACTTGCGAGGCTGTCGCCAATTACGCGGCCCTCACGAAAATCGAAGGGAGTGCCCTCGACATGCATGAGCTCGCCAGTGGGGATGAGAGTGCCGTCAACAGGGGTGATGGCGTCGGCGAAGATCTGGATGGTCTCGTCGTTGATGGTGGTGTCGGCCTCGCCTGCGAGGTTGAAGAAGCTATGGTTGGTGAGGTTTACGACGGTTGGCTTGTCGGTTGTTGCCTCATACTCAATCTTGATGGCGTTGCAAGGGGTGAGGGTATAGGTGACCTTGACGTTGAGGTTGCCGGGGTAACCCATCTCGCCGTCGGGAGATACGCGGCTGAAGGTGATAGCTGAGTCGCCTTTCTGCTCGGCAGCGAAGACCTGGCTGTAGAAGCCGCGGTTGCCGCCGTGGAGGCAATTGCCGTTCTCATTTTGGCAGAGCTGATACTCAGTGCCGTCAATGCTAAACTTGCCGCCAGCTATGCGGTTGCCATAGCGACCAATAGTTGCGCCGAAGAAAGGCTCGCCCTTGCCAGTCGCATTGTCGCATTCAGCGTACTCGGCTGCAGTGGCATAGCCAAAGACTACATCGCCAATTTTACCATCGGCGTCGGGCACACAGAGGGTGACCATTTTTGCGCCGAGGTTGGTGAACTGAGCTACGCAACCATTTGCGTTCTTGAGTGTGAAGAGCTTAATCTCCTGACTGTCGACAACGGCGGTGCCGAATTTCTTGGGGCAGAGGCCAGGATTGGCGCACTTGGTCTCCTGCTGAGGTTGCTGGCAAGCCACGAGGGCTGCTGCTGCCGTAGCGAGGGCTAAGAACTTGTTTTTCATCTTGGTTTAAATATGTTTTGGTGAAAAAAACAGGGTAGGGGACGAGGTGTCTCCTCATCCGCCTGCCCTGTTATCTTTATTTACTTCTTATTGGCTACAGCAGCCTTCTCAATTTCGAGACCAGCCTTGTAGTTCTCGATGTAGGCATTGAAGCCCTCGACGTCCTCGGCCGTGGGGGCGATCTCCGTGCCAGTGTTGCCTGCGAAGACCTTCTCGTCGAGCCAGTCGGCAAGGTTCTTCTTCTCGGCATTGTTGACTACGAAAGAAGCCAAGAGAGCGATGCCCCATGCGCCACCTTCGCCTGCTGTCTCCATGACGGAGATCGGCGAATTGAGAGCAGCAGCGAGGACGCGCTGGCCTACACCCTTGGTGCGGAAGAGGCCGCCGTGTCCAGTGATGCGGTCAATCTTGATCTTCTCTTCCTTGAGGAGGATGTCGTTGCCAATCTTGAGTACCCCAATGGCGCCGTAGAGATGTACGCGGATGAAGTTGGCAAGCGTGAACTTGTCGTTAGCCGAGCGTACGAACATAGGACGACCGTCGGCAAGACCAGTGACGGGCTCACCAGAGACGTAGTTGTATGAGAGGAGGCCACCGCAATCGGCATTGCCAGTGAGTGCGTTGTTGTAGAGTTTGCCATAGAGCTCGTCCATGTCAACCTTCTGACCCATAAGTTCAAGAGCCTCACGAAAGAGGCCAACCCATGCGTTGAGGTCCGAGGTGCAGTTGTTGCAGTGGACCATGGCGACGAGCGAACCATCAGGCGTGGTTACCATATCAATGGCCTCGTAGGGCTTCGAGAGTTCCTTCTCGAGGACAATCATGGAGAAGGATGACGTGCCGGCGGATACGTTGCCAGTGCGCTGCTTGACGGCATTGGTGGCTGCCATACCGGTGCCTGCGTCACCCTCCGGAGGGCAGAGAGGCGCACCAGCCTTCAGGTGGCCAGAAACGTCGAGACGCTTTGCGCCTTCGGCTGTGAGTTTGCCTGCATTCTCGCCAGCGACAAGTACTTTCGGGAAGATGTCGAGAAGCTTCCAACTGTAGCCACGGGGCTCGATAAGCTTGTTGAACTTCTCAACCATGGAGGCGTTGTATGTCTTCGTCTCGGGGTCAACAGGAATCATACCAGAGGCATCGCCAACGCCGATGACCTTCTCACCAGTGAGCTGCCAATGTACGTAGCCTGCGAGGGTGGTCTGGAACTTGATATCCTTAACGTGAGCTTCATTGTCGAGAATGCACTGATAGAGGTGCGAAATGCTCCAACGGAGGGGAATGTTGTAGACGAAGAGCTTGGAGAGCTCGGCTGCGGCCTTGCCGGTGTTGGTGTTGCGCCACGTGCGGAAAGGAACGAGGATCTCGTCCTTATCGTTGAAAGCCATATAGCCGTGCATCATTGCGCTGATGCCGATGGCGGCGAGGTTCTCAATCTCTACGTCGTACTGCTCGCGGACATTCTTGCGGAGGTCGGCGTAGCAATCCTGGAGGCCATACCAGATAGCTTCGATGCTATAGGTCCAGAGGCCATCGACAAGCTGGTTCTCCCAAGCGTGGCTGCCCTGGGCGATGGGGGCGTTGTTCTGGTCAACGAGGACGGCCTTGATTCGGGTGGAGCCGAACTCGATGCCGAGAATGGCTTTGCCCTGCTGTATTGTTTCTTTTGCAGTCATTAGATTCTAAATCTTTTATAAGAAGATAAGAGCCAAGAGACCTTGTTTGGAGGTCGTCTTGGCTCTCTTATTTTGGCTCTTATTTATTTGAGTGCCTTGTTGAGCATGAAGTAGACCTCGTTGTTGCGAAGCTGCTGCTTGAACTCGGAGAGGTTGGTCTGCTTGTTGATCTTGACATACTCGATGCCGAGGATCTCTGCGAAGTCTTCCCAATACTCCTCATTGATGTCATACGAGAATGCGCTGTGGTGTGTGCCGCCGGCAAGGATCCAAGCTGCTGCGCCGACCTCGAAAGTGGGCTGAGGAACCCAGAGGGCCGATGCGACGGGGAGGTTAGGCATGGGCTTTGGCTCGATGCACTCAACCTCCTGAGAGATGAGGCGGAAGCGGTTGCCGAGGTCGACAACGGTGGCCTTGATGCCGGGGCCTACCTTAGAGGTGAAGACGAGGCGAGCGGTCTGCTGCTTGCGGATGCCGATGCCGAGGAAGTGAACCTCGAGTTTGGGCTTGTCGGTTGCGATGAGAGGGCAAACCTCGAGCATGTGGCTCTGGAGGATAGAGCTACGGTCGCCAGCGAAGTTGAGGGTGTAATCCTCGAGGAAAGAGCAGCCGGTAGGCATGCCCTGCTGGATGATGTAAAGGGTGCGGAAGAGGCAAGCTGTCTTCCAGTCGCCCTCTGCGCCGAAGCCGATACCCTCGGCCATGAGACGCTGCGAAGCGAGACCGGGAATTTGATCGAAACCAACGAAGTTAGGATCGTTGATGTCGGCATCACCGAGGTCGTCGAAGTTGGTGGTGAAGGCTGTTGCACCCTCGTCCTTGAGGACGCGGCGGAGAGCAATCTCAGCCTTAGCTGCATTCTTTACCTTCTCCCAGTAAACCTTCTCGCCAGACTCGTCAATCTTGATGGTGTACTCCTTCTTGTACTCCTCGACGAGAGCATCAGCCTCCTCGTCGGTCACCTTCTTGAAGTAGTCCATAAGGGACGAAACTGGATAGTAATCAACATGGTAGCCGAGACGCTGCTCGAACTCTACGCGGTCGCCATCGGTAACGGCTACGTTGTTCATGTTCATACCGAACATAAGGCAACGTACATTGTGAGCGTCAGCAACGCCAGCAGCAACGCGAGCCCATACGGCAATCTTCTTCTGAGCATCCTCATTCTTCCAATAGCCCACGACAACCTTGCGGGCAACACGCATGCGGGTGCAGATGTGGCCGAACTCGATATCGCCGTGTGCGCTCTGGTTGAGGTTCATAAAGTCCATATCCATGGTCTCCCAGGGTATCTCGGCATTGTACTGAGTGTGGAAGTGGAGGAGGGGCTTCTCGAGTACCTGGAGACCCTTGATCCACATCTTGGCGGGCGAGAAGGTGTGCATCCAAGTGATGATGCCGACGCACTTCTCGTCGTTGTTGGCTGCCTTCATAAGGGTCTCGACCTCCTTAGAGGAGTTTGCTGTGCCCTTGTAGACAATCTTGACGGGAATGTTGCCGCTCTTGTTGAGACCTTCGACCATCTCCTTAGAGTGACCGTCAACTGCAACGACTGCGTCGCCGCCGTAGAGAAGCTGTGCACCGGTGATCCACCAGATTTCGTAGTTATCAAATGCGTTTGCCATATTGTTATATTCTTTTTTTGTTGTGCTTCGAGTTCGTGCGCCCTTTGTTTGTTTTAGGCGCACGAACTTTTACGCACGTTATTGTTTGTAGTTTGTTCCTTTATTTTTTCTTCTGACCGTAGTAAGCGTTGGGGCCATGCTTGCGCATGTAATGCTTCTCGACGAGGAGAGGATTCATTGTGGTCTCGGGGTTGACAACGAATGAGACGAAAGCCATCTTTGCGCACTGCTCCATGACCTTTGCATTGTAGACGGCGTTGTCGGGAGATGTGCCCCAAGAGAAGGGGCCATGGTTCTTGACGAGGACGCCAGGTGTGTGGTCGGGATTGATGTCCTTGAAAGTCTCGACGATGACGTTGCCGGTTTCGAGCTCGTAGTCGCCCTTGACCTCAGCCTCGGTCATGTCGCGGGTGCAAGGGATGTCCTTGTAGAAGTAATCGGCGTGAGTGGTGCCGATGTTTGGGATGCTCTTGCCTGCCTGTGCCCATGCGGTAGCGTAGGTTGAATGGGTGTGTACAACGCCGCCGATGTTGGGGAATGCACGGTAGAGGGCGAGGTGGGTAGGGGTGTCGGAAGAGGGGTTGAGGTCGCCTTCGACAACTTTGCCCGTGGCGAGGTCGACTACAACCATGTCGTCTGCCTCCATCTCGTCATAAGAGACGCCGGAGGGCTTGATGACGATGAGGCTTTTCTCGCGGTCGATGCCGGAGACGTTGCCCCAAGTGAAAATCACGAGACCCTGCTTGACAAGGTCAAGATTGGCCTTGAGGACCTTCTTTTTGAGTTCTTTGAGCATTGAAGTAGTATTGTGTAATGC
Organism: Eggerthellaceae bacterium; assembly: GCA_963631865.1. Classification (GTDB taxonomy): domain Bacteria; phylum Bacteroidota; class Bacteroidia; order Bacteroidales; family Marinilabiliaceae; genus W3P20-009. The sequence continues at coordinate 212 of CAVGTO010000053.1, read as the reverse complement.
TAATTTACTAATCTATTTGGCTGATTTAATGCGTGTGGCGGGGAAATCCACCACACGCATCATATCAATTTGTCTTAGAAGAAGTACCAGTAGAATGCACCGCAGAGGCATATAACGAAGATGGTGCCAACGATATCCCATACGCCCCAGCTCTCGCGGATGGACTTGCGGAAGTCACTCGTGAAGGTGATGGCATCAACCTGCTCCTTAGA
>CAVGTO010000052.1:9046-13745 GCA_963631865.1 Eggerthellaceae bacterium | reverse complement strand
GCTCATAGCTTGCCCAGTTCTTCGCATAGATGAAGTCGGCTCCCTCGAACGCCTTTTTCTGGTCGCGCTCTACTGTCACGCCCTCCATAATGTCCGGCGCAAGGTCATATCCCTCGGGACAAGTCATTACGAAATCTACGTCGGGTGCTGCTTTCATCCACTCGGCGAAGGAGTTAGGCACAGCCTGCGGAAGTGCTTTAGGATGCGGTGCCCACGTGAGGACTACCTTTGGGCGAGCTACAGTCTTGTGCTCCTCAATTGTGAGAAGGTCGGCAAATGCCTGACACGGGTGACGGGTTGCGCTCTCAAGTGAGATGACAGGACGACCGGAGAACTCGATGAACTGCTTGAGGATAGTCTCCTGATAGTCGAACTCGCGACTCTCGTAGCGCGCGAACGAGCGTACGCCGATAATGTCGCAGTATGAGCCGATTACGGGGATAGCTTCGCGAAGATGCTCTGTCTTGTCGCCGTCCATCACTACGCCCATCTCGGTCTCAAGTTTCCAACTGTCCTTGTCGATGTTGAGCACGATGGCATGCATGCCGAGGTTCTGTGCTGCTACCTGCGAACTAAGGCGCGTACGGAGGCTGGAGTTGAAGAATACCAGGATGATGGTCTTGTTGCGTCCGAGCTCCTGCCATGCGAACGGGGTGGCTTTTACTTGTTTGGCCTCCTCAATGGCTTTGCCGAGGTCGCCTATGTCTCCTACTGTCAGAAATTGCTTCACTGTATTTCGTTTTTATGTTATTCTTTTTTTTCTGCGGGTGGGGATACCTTATTTATAAGTACTCGACCAAAGAGGTAAGCTTGTTGGAGTTCGATCCCTTCACGAGAATTTGCAATCCACTAAGCTTTTTAGCCGCATCTTGAGCTTCGGCTGTCTGGTCGAAGAACTTGAACTCGGGATAATCAACCTTGAATTTGCTGAACTCGGGTCCGATGAGTATCGCGGCCGCAAGCCCCATACCCTTAAGTCGTTCTAGTACTTTAATGTGCTGTGGGTCCTGTTCTGTGCCTAGCTCGCGCATAGCTCCGAGAATCACTGCTTTGCGCTCTGCGTGCGACGCTTCGAGGTTGTCCAATGCCGCCGCCATGCTGCTCGGGTTTGCGTTATATGCGTCGACAATAAGGTGGTTGCGCTTGGTCTCTACTATCTGACTGCGACTGTTCGTGGGCTTATATTCTGTTATAGCGCGGCAAATGTCATTGTCCGTCACGCCATAGAACTTGCCTACGGTCGCTGCTGCCAGTACGTTGGCTAAGTTATACCGGCCGGTGAGGTTCGTTTCCATGGTCGGCCCATCCTCGATGCCTACGGTTATCGTCTCTCGCCCGTCTTCGATCACTAGACCTTTGCGATAGGGTAGGGTGTTGGCGTATTCGCCGAGCATACCCGTGAGGTGGCTATTCGTGCTATCTAAGAATATGGTGCCATTCGCTTTGCGCAAGTAGTCGTAGAGCTCCCCCTTGGTTTTCTTCACTCCCTCGAAAGAGCCAAATCCTTCGATATGCGCAATGCCAACATTGGTTATCAGTCCTGCCGTGGGCTGCGATATCTTTACAAGGTCGGCTATCTCGCCTGGGTGGCTTGCGCCCATCTCGACCACAGCCATCTCGGCATCAGACTTGATGGATAGCACGGTGAGTGGCACGCCTATATGGTTGTTGAGATTGCCAACCGTGGCGCAGACGTTATATTTCTGACGTAATACGGCCGTCACAAGTTCCTTTGTCGTGGTCTTGCCATTTGTGCCCGTAATGCCAACCACGGGAATCTTGAGCGTCCGTCTGTGGAACTTTGCCAACTCTTGCAGTGCGATGAGGGTGTCGTCGCATACGTAGGCTCGGTTGTCGGTCTCATATGCTTTGTCGGTGGTCACGACGTACGCCGCCCCGCGGTCCAAGGCCTGGGTTATCATGGTATTGGCGTCGAAGTTGGCGCCTTTGAGGGCTACGAACATCGAGCCTTCGGCTATCGTTCGCGTGTCCGTGGATATTCCTGCGCTTCGCAAATATGCGGCGTGCAACTCCTCTATTGTTTTCATCTTGGTGCTAAGATAGCTTTTTTTCTCTTCTCTTGGGCGAGCCCCTGTCGTTTTCTCTCTTGTTGTAGGTCTTTGTCGCTGCTTTATGTGTCCCTATGAATAGCTTTTTCCGTGTTTCTCTGAAGTGTTAAAACGTGATGAGGACTTGTTAATAAAAAAAACACTCCTATCTTTGGCAAACGTTTGAAAAGAACGTCAAACTACCTAAAAACCCATATAACCTCAATATACCACATGAATCTTAAATACCTAACTCTTTCAACTTTGGCAACGTTTGCATCAACGCTCGTTGCCGAGGCCTCGCTGACACTTCGTGAGCAGAAAGGCTGGTTCGAGAGCTGCTATGTCACTTGGACTAACGAGTCTTCCAGTTTCGATGCTTATAATGTATATGTCCGTCCCGAAGGCGGCTCGTACACAAAAATCGACGCCATGCTCGTCCGCAACTACGGTGAGTACGGTCGTGCCGATGTCGTTGGTCTCAAGGCTGGCAACTATCAGCTCAAAGTCGTCCCGACTAAGTCCGGCGTGGAGTCCGATGCCGATGCCACGGAGACCGACGTCCTTGCTGTCTCGGCCTACGACCGCACGGGTTTTGCTCATTTCGGTTGGACTGGCGGTGTCGGTGCCTACAATAACGACGGTACTCTGAAGGAGAATGCCCGCGTTATCTATGTTACTAGTGAGACGGCTAAGACTGTGCAGGCTGTTGTCAATGGTGCAACCCAGACTGGCATTCAAGCCATTCTCGATAAGTATGAGAAAGGGAAAACAGAAGATCCTCTTGATATCCGTATTATCGGTAAACTCAGCCTCGATGATCTTGACTACATCAAGAGTAGTGAGGAGGGCTTGAACCTCAAAGGCAAAAACAATTCAGTTACAGCCAATGTTACCATCGAGGGCATTGGCGACGATGCTACAATCTGGGGCTTTGGTGTCCAATTCGAGAAAACGCAATCTGTCGAGATTCGCAATGTCGCCTTTATGTGCGTAATTGATGACTGTCTCTCAATCAAGGCAAGTAAGCACATTTGGGTTCACAATAACGATTATTTCTATGGCAGTACTGGCGGCGACGCTGACCAGGCAAAGGGCGATGGCTCTATTGATGTCAAGGATAACTCTCAGTATATCACATACTCTTACAATACTTTCTGGGACTCTGGTAAGATGAGTCTCTGCGGTATGAAGAGTGAGACTGGTCCTAACTACATCACCTACCATCACAACTGGTTCAACCATTCCGACTCTCGCCATCCTCGTGTCCGTACTATGAGCGTACACGTCTACAACAATTATTATGATGGCAATGCTAAGTATGGTGTCGGTGCCGCCAAGAGCTCCGATGTCTTTGTCGAGGCCAACTACTTCCGTAACTGCAAATATCCTATGCTCATCTCGCTCCAGGGCTCTGATGTGAGCTGGGGCAACGAGGGCACTTTCTCTGGTGAGGCTAGTGGTATGATTAAGGCATATAATAATGTCATGGTTGGAACTTACACCTACGTTCCTTACGGCTCTTCCACATTCGTAAAGGCTGGCAAGGAACAAGCTGCCGATATTACTACTACTGAGCATTTCGATGCTTACGAGGTGACGAACCGCACTGATCAGGTTCCTTCTACCGTTAAGGGCTATAGTGGTGGTCACGTCTACAATAACTTCGACACCGACTCCAAACTGATGTACTCTTGCACTCCCGACGATCCGAACAAGATTCCTGATATCGTAACTGGTTGGCTCGGCGCCGGTCGTATGGGTCATGGTGACTTCCAATGGACTTTCAATAACGCTACCGAGGATACTAATTATGCTGTCATAGCTGACCTTAAGAGCGCAATCGTTGCTTACAAGTCTTCTCTTGTCAACTTCTATGGCACTACCGATACCGGTAGCAGCGAATCTGGCTCTGATTCTGGCGAGGGCACTGGCGGTAGTGATGGAACTGATACCGGTGGCTCTGGCTCCTCTAGCTCGGGTTCTGACTCTGACTCGAGTTCTGACTCTGGCTCAACAGAGGCTCCTACTGTAGATTCTGATTGGGTTTGTTACTTTGAGTATGAGGATAAGACTCTCAGTGCTTCTTCTTCCAACTTTAAGTCTAGTGGAACTAGTTTTAGTGCTTATACCAAGGGGTCGCAGACTATCAATGGCACGACTTACAGTGTTGGTCTAAAGATGGAGTCAAAAACCACGTTGACTTTTACTCTCCCCGAAACGGCAACTGTCTACTTCTATTTTGATGCTACTGCGTCACTTAAACTAGACGGCTCAAATTTGACGGGTACATCTAATTGCTATACTGCTGAACTTGCTGCTGGCACGCATACTATTGCCAAGAACAAGTCTATCAACTTATTTCTCATAGTAGTAGATTTCGGCTCTTCCGACGCAACGGCCATAACCAATGTCAATGCTGACGTAGTGTCAACCGTCTACTACAATCTCGCTGGTCAACCTTGCCGTCCCACAACCCGAGGCACAATAGTAGCTGTGACAACCACTTCCAATGGCAACCGCTCCAGCAAGCTTATTCTCAATAAGTAACTCTCTACTTCGCTTCTTTAGTAAGCAAACATAAATCAGACCCGACGATGGCGAAAATCCATTGTCGGGTCTTTTTTACTTATCTCCCCCCCCCCACACAC
>CAVGTO010000052.1:0-9017 GCA_963631865.1 Eggerthellaceae bacterium | reverse complement strand
ATCTCCCCCCCCCCACACCCAAAAAAAAATCACGTCCTGCTGGGGCGCAAAGCCCTGTAAGGGCGTGGTATTATAGATTTTTGGGCGCCTCTAGCTATTTCGTCAGCAATCGTCTACTAATAAACGAACCATGTATGGAGCTCTAAAAAATGGATTACCCTCCATCAACTCCTCAATCATATGTCCTATTTTTCGGAAAAGGGTTATATTTGCAATCGGTTTTAGAAAAAATATAACAATGAGTGAACTACAGAAAATCGCTGTTATAGGTGGCGGCAACATGGGCGGTGCAATCGCCCGCGGAATTGTTAAGGCTGGCATCACAAAGCCCGGCCACATTGCCATCACGCGCCGCAATGCCGAGGCTCTCAAGCCTTGGGCCGACAATGGTTTCGTCACTACGACCAACAATAATGAGGCCGTAGAGGGCGCCGATGTCGTTATCTTCGCCGTAAAGCCATATCAGATTGCCGATGTCGTGGCTGCTGTACGACCTTCGCTCAAGAAGGAGGTCATTGCCATCAGCATCGCTACTGGCGTCTCTGTTGCTCAACTCACCGATATGCTCGGTGCTAATATCGCTGCCGTCCGTGTTATGCCAAACACCGCCGCCGAAGTCGGTGAAAGTCTAACGGCCATCGTTGCGGGCCCTTATGTCTCGCCATCTCAAGTATCTGTCGTCGAGCGCATTTTCTCCGCACTCGGTCTCGCTCTCGTGGTCGACGAGGCCCAGATGCCTGCCCTCACTGCTCTAGCTTCTTGTGGCATTGCCCATGCTCTCCGTTATATCCGCGCTTGCCAGGAGAGTGCAATTGAGATGGGCCTCAAGGCCGATGTCGCCGCCCTGGTTATATCTCAGACTGTCAAGGGCGCGGCTCAACTCATCCTCTCCAACCAATCTCACCCAGAGGCTGAGATTGATAAAGTATGCACGCCGGGTGGCGTAACCATTGCCGGCATCAATGCCATGGAGCACGCTGGTTTCTCACATGCCGTTATGGAGGGCATGATGGGCTCTTATCGTAAAATCGTGAAGTAATATTTAGCCCGATTCGCAGCTACTTGCACTGCTTCCTCCTTCCATGAAAATCAAATTTGAGTGAAGCAAAATCCGTGTCGAGTATCCTAAACTGTGATAATCAGTGGGAACTGTGGATGGATAAATAAAAACGCTGGTTTAATCATATCATAACACATACTCCCTATAATTCCGCAAATAGGCAAAATGCTCAAGATTACAATCAAGGTGGGCTCCAACGTCCTCACCACTCCAGATAAGCATCTAGACGTCAAGCGTATGGAGAGCCTCGTTGCGCAAATCGCTACTCTCCGAGCTCAAGGCCACAAGGTGATTCTCGTCTCCTCTGGCGCCATGGCTGCCGGCCGTGGTCTCGTCTCGGGCTATCAGGATCTCAATCCCGTGGCGCAGCGCCAGCTCCTCTCGTCTGTTGGTCAGGTTAAGCTCATCGATCAATATAAGCAGATTTTCGATCGTCAGGGTATCAAGATTGGACAGCTTCTCGTCACTAAGCAGGATCTCGGTAGTCGCACTCACTACCTTAATATGAAGAACTGCTTCGAGACCCTTTGGCAGAATGATGTCGTCCCGGTGGTCAATGAGAACGATGCCGTCTCCCTTGCTGGCCTTATGTTCACCGATAATGATGAGCTGTCTGGTCTCGTGGCTTCTATGATGGATTGCGATCGCCTCATTATCCTCAGTAATATCGATGGCATTTTTGATGGTGATCCTTCCGACGGTAATTCTAAGGTTATTCGTGAGGTGGCCAATGGCACAAGCGTCTCGCGCTACGTTTGTGCCACGAAGTCCGATTTCGGTCGCGGCGGCATGGTGACCAAGTGCCGTATGGCGCAGAAGACTGCCCAGGCGGGCATAGATGTCTATATTGCCAATGGCGCAACCCCTGATGTCATTGTCCGCATCGTCTCTGACGATCCCTCGCTCGTCCGTACTCATTTTGAGGCTGGGCAGAAGAGTCCCGCCGTCAAAAAGTGGATAGCCTACTCCGATGGTTTCGCCACGGCTCGCATCATTGTCAATAAGGGTGCGGCAGAGGCTCTCTTGAGCTCCGACCGCGTGTCGAGTCTCCTCCCTGTGGGCGTCCGTGAGTTCGAGGGCGATTTCCATAAGGATGACATTGTCCTCATTGCCGGACCCACTGGCGATACCATTGGCGTCGGTCGTGCCTCGATGGACAAGGATACGGCTGTCAAACAGGCCTTCGCTGCCAAGCAGAAACCTCTTGTCCACTACGACTACCTCTACGTCTACCCCAAGGTCAGGGAGTAAGAACTCAAAACTCTAATCATTACACTCCCACCTTATGAATCCTCAATTCCAAAAAATAAAACAAGCCTCGCGCTCCCTGTTGTCTGTCTCTTCCGAGCAGACAGCCAACTTCCTCTTCGCCCTGGCCGATGCCCTTGTGGCAAACACCGATACCATTGTCAAGGCCAATGCCATAGACTTGGCAAAAATCGACCCGTCGGACTATCGCTACGATCGTCTCCGTCTTGACGCTGCGCGCATTGCGGGCATCGCCTCCGATACGCGCAACGTGGCCGCCCTCCCGTCACCCTGTGGTGAGGTGATCGATGAGGTTGTGCGACCTAATGGCCTTCGTATCTGTCGAGTGCGTGTCCCGATGGGCGTAATCGGTGTCATATATGAGGCCCGACCCAATGTCACCATAGATGTGGTCTCCATTGGCCTCAGGTCTGGTAATGCCGTGGTGCTGAAAGGTGGCAGCGATGCCCATGAGAGCAATGTGGCTCTCGTACGCATTGTACACGAGACTCTTGCCAATCAAGGCCTTGACCCCGACCTCGTTCAACTTCTTCCCGATGGTCATGATTCGGCAAATGAGCTGATGAATGCCGTGGGGTATGTTGATCTCCTTATCCCCCGCGGCTCCAAACGCCTTATCGATAGTGTGCGCCAAAATGCGCGTATCCCTGTCATTGAGACGGGTGCCAGTGTCGTCCACACATATTTCGACATAGATGGCGACCTCGAAAAGGGCAGGGCGGTAATCTGCAATGCCAAGACGCGCCGCATCTCCGTATGCAATGCCCTCGACTGCGTACTTATCCACGAAGGTCGTCTTGCCGATCTTCCCGCCCTCTGTGCCCCAATGGCCGATAAGGGCGTCGAAGTCCATGCCGACCCGCAGGCGCTTGTCGCGCTCCGTGGCTCGTACCCCGATTCGCTGCTCGTCCCTATCGAGCCTGATGATTATGGCCGTGAGTTCCTGTCGCTTAAGCTCGCCATTGTCACCGTCTCGGGAATCGACGAGGCTTTGCAGTATATCTACGATCATAGCCTCAAACATTCCGAGGCCATCATCACCGAGAATACCCAAAATGCCGAGCGTTTCCTCCGCGAAGTGGACGCGGCGTGCGTCTACGTCAACGCCAGCACTGCTTTTACTGACGGTGCGCAATTCGGTTTGGGCGCTGAAATCGGCATCAGTACACAAAAAATGCATGCCCGTGGTCCTATGGGACTTAGGGAGTTGACCTCTTATAAGTGGCTTATCCGCGGTGATGGCCAAACGCGTCTATAGGAATTATTAACTATTGACATTACGTATTTTTCGTAAATTCGCTATCCCGAACGGAGAGCGACAGGGCTGGTCGGGTGAAAAAATATTTTCATTTTGCCAGCCCTGCTTGTCGTTTGAAATGTTTTTGCCTATATTTGTTAAGGCTTAAAGGTGCATTTCGCTCCGTAAGGCCGCAAACTGTAAGATTATGTCTTTAGGAATGAGCAAGAATTTTGAGACCGAAAATAAGTTGCCAAACATCATCGGCTCCGGCACTAAGTTCGTCGGCGATATTGAAACCAACGGCGACCTCCGTGTGGATGGCGTCATCGAGGGAACCATTAAGTCCAAAGGCAAACTCGTCCTCGGCCCCGGCGGCGGCATCAAGGGCGAGATTAAGTGCGTAAGCGCCGAGATTGCTGGCTCTTTCGACGGCAAGATGGAAGTGTCTGAACTTCTCTCGCTCAAGGCTTCGTCTTACTTCAAGGGTGATATGAATGTCAACAAGCTCAGCATCGAGCCTGGCGCCAAGTTCATCGGCTCTTGCCAAATGGCTGACAAGAACGCCCAGCCTGTCTCCCCCGCTTCTTCGGACAAGAAGTAATTCTTTCGCCTCTTGCCAGTGCAGAACAGGTTACCCGCGCATTCCATCGTCGTGGCGGTGCTATCTTTAGCCCTCTCGGTTGTAGAGGCCCTTCTCGGTCTTTCACAACCAGTGCTAATTTTCGCCACGGTCGCCATCCTTGCTGCCGAGGCAATCAAAGTCCTCTTCATTTTGCGTAGATTCCGCAACTCTGAGAACGGAAATGTGATGAAAAACGTCGTTCTTGCCGAGTGCATCTCGTTCGTCGTTGACGCGGCGTTTGTCTGCATCGTCACATTCCCTTATTCCGCACCTCGTCTGGTTGCGGTTTTCTCTGTTTGCGCCATCTTCATAGCAACTAGGCTGTCAGGATCTATAACCTTATCGCGCCTAGTTGAGTAAAAAGACAATAATAAGACAACAAAGACAACATAAAAGATTGAGGATATTTTCTATGTTTAGGATATTCACAACAGCCTGTGCGGCTTTAGCTCTGAGTTTCGCTCCAGTCGCGGCTCAGGAATCTCTGGCTCCTGCCGATGCTTCTGAATCTGTCGCAGCCGACGCTACTGCAGCAGAAGAGGATGACGAGGAGTTTAACGTCGTTGAGGTCATAAGCCACCATATCAGCGACTCGCATCATTGGAACGTTTTTGCTTGGGACGGTGGTGAAAAATCTATCGATATCCCTCTGCCTGTCATGGCTTATAACAAGGCTAACGGCGATTTCCTCTTCTGCCTCTCCTCTTCAATAGATGACGATGGCCTCCAGAAGAATGGCGTTACCTACACTTTTAATGAGCATGACAAGCTTTGCGCCAACGGCTCACGTGACGATGTGTTCGATTTCTCTCTCACTCGCAATGTGGCCTCCGGCATTATGTGCGGCGTTATCCTGCTCCTCGTCTTTGGCGGTGCTGCAAGGTCCATCCGCAAGTCTGGTGGAGTTCCTCATGGCGCTGCCAACGCAGCTGAGTTCCTTGTTACTTTTGTAAAGGATGTTGCCGATGATATGATAGGTAAGGCTAAGGCAGAAAAGTTCCAGCCCTTCCTTCTTACCCTTTTCTTCTTTATCTGGTTCAACAACATTATAGGTCTTATACCTTTCTTCCCCGGTTCTTCCAACCTCTCGGGTAATATCGCTTTCACGGCCATTCTCGCTGTCTTCACTTTCTTCGTGACCCACTTCAGCGCGAATAAGCACTATTGGATTCACACCTTCACGGTGCCCGGTGTGCCCTTCATTATGAAGTTTATCATGGTGCCCCTCGAGATCGTCACCATGTTCACCCGCCCATTTACGCTGCTTATCCGTCTCTTTGCGAATATCACTGGCGGCCATATCATTGTCATCAGCCTCTTCTCGCTGATTTTTATTCTCGGCACTTTCTATATTGCGCCCGTTTCCGTCCTCCTCGGAATTATGGTCTTCTGCCTTGAGCTCATTTTCGGTGCTCTGCAGGCTTATATCTTCACTGTCCTTTCCGCTCTCTACATCGGCCTCGCTATTAATGCGGGTGAAGATGAGTAGTCATAACTTTCCCATTCCAGACTTTTCCCCACAGAAGAAGTAAACATATAAAATAACAACAACAACCTAAAATTCGATTATTATGACTGGAACTTTGATCGCAGTCGGTCTTGGACTGATCGTTATTGGTATCGGTATCGGCATCGGCCTCGTCGGTGGCAAGGCAGTCGACGCTATGGCTCGTCAGCCGGAGATGGCCGGCAAGATCCAGAGCGCGATGCTCATCGCAGCCGGCATGGTCGAGGGCACTGGCCTCTTCGCCATCGTCATCTCTTTCATCTCGTAGTTAGCCCACAAGATTCCGAATCACTATGGATGGACTTCTTATTCCAGAACCCGGCCTCGTAATTTGGTCGGGACTGACCTTCCTGGTGGTCCTGGCTCTGCTTACTAAGTTCGCTTGGAAGCCTATTCTTGGTATGCTCAAAGAGCGTGAGGATGAGATCTCTTCTTCACTCTCTAAAGCCAAAGAGGCTCAGCAGGAGTATGAGCGCATCGAGGCCGAGAAGGCTAAGATGCTCTCCGAGTCAAACGCTGAGCGCGACACTATCCTCAAGAAAGCCAACGAGAAGGCTCAGCAGATTCTTGCCGATGCTGTCACCAAGGCTCAGGAGAACGTCGACAAACTCAATGAGCAGGCCAAGCTCCAGATTGAGCGAGAGAAAGTCGCTGCTATTGACGATATTAAGCGTCAGGTAGCTGCCCTCTCTGTCCAAATAGCTGGCAAACTTATCGAGAACAACCTCCAAGACGGTGACCGTCAGGAGCAGCTCATCGAGAAGTATCTCCAGGAGAGCAACTTTAATTAATCGAGCCATATGGACGCAGGACTGATTGCAAGGCGATATGCCACCGTGCTGCACGACTTCGCCGCTGACCGCGGCGCCCTCGACACTGTCTACGCCGACGCGTCGATTGTCCGTGCCGCCCTCGGCGCACAACCCGCTGCGCAGCGTTTCTTCGATTCACCACTCCACAAGGCCTCTGAAAAGAGGGAGCTCGTGAAGGCTACTTTCGAAGGCAACGTATCTCCCGAGACCCTCCAATTCCTCATTTTCCTTGTCGAAAAGGAGCGTATCGGTTACGTCAACTCCATCCTGCTCGTCTTCGAGATGCTCTACAAGAAGGAGAAGGATATCTGCACAGCTTCTGTCACGACGGCAAAAGAGCTGTCTGACACACAGAAGCAGAATATCATCTCCATCATCTCTGGTAAACTTGAGGCTGCCGGCAAGAAGGTCTCTTCTGTCGACGCTACCTTCAAGGTCGACCCCAGCATCATCGGCGGCATCATTCTCGCTGTCGATGGCAAGCAGCTCGACAACTCCATCCAGAGCAAACTCAAGACGCTCGAGAAGAAGCTGACGGCATAATTCCCTTTTTATTCTAACGACTACAGCGCATGGAAAAAATAAAAGCCTCGGAGGTGTCGAGTCTCCTCAAGCAGCAGCTTGAAAAGTTCGACGCTTCCTCTAAGCTGGAAGAGGTGGGCACCGTCCTTACCGTCGGCGATGGTATCGCCACGGCTTTCGGCCTCGCCAACGTCGAGAGCAATGAGCTCGTCGAGGTAGGTAAGGCTATGGGCGTCGTCCTCAACCTCAACCAGGACAGCGTCGGCATCGTGCTTATGAGCAACGCCGACGAGGTCAAGGAGGGCGACACTGTTAAGCGCACTGGGCGTATCGCTTCTATCCGCGTGGGCGACGAGATGGTCGGCCGCGTGGTCAACACCCTCGGAGAGCCTATCGACGGCAAGGGCCCAATCGGCGGCAAGCTCTATGAGATGCCTATCGAGCGTAAGGCCCCCCAGGTGCTCTTCCGACAGCCCGTCAAGCGACCCCTCCAGACTGGTATCAAGGCTATCGACTCCATGATCCCTATCGGACGTGGACAGCGTGAGCTTATCATCGGCGACCGTCAGACTGGTAAGACCTCTATCGCCATCGATACCATCCTCAATCAGAAGAGTTTCTACGAAGCTGGCGAGCCCGTTTACTGTATCTACGTAGCTACTGGCCAAAAGGCCTCTACCGTTGCGCAGATCGTTTCGACGCTCGAGAAGCACGGTGCTATGGCATACACCATCGTCGTCTCCGCTACTGCGGCCGACACCCCTGCCATGCAGTACTTCTCGCCTCTCGCAGGCGCAGCCATCGGCGAGTATTTCCGCGATTCGGGCCGCCACGCCCTTATCGTCTATGATGACCTCTCTAAGCAGGCTGTCTCATACCGTGAGGTGAGCCTTCTCCTCCGTCGTCCACCTGGACGTGAGGCATACCCTGGAGATGTCTTCTATCTCCACTCTCGTCTCTTGGAGCGTGCGGCTAAAATCGTCGAGAACGATGAGCTCGCTGCCCAGATGAACGACCTTCCTGAGGACATTAAGCCTATCGTCAAGGGTGGTGGCTCGCTTACCGCGCTGCCTATTATCGAGACCCAGGCCGGTGACGTTGCAGCTTACATCCCGACCAACGTGATCTCTATCACCGACGGTCAGATTTATCTCGAGAGTAACCTCTTCAACGCCGGCGTCCGTCCGGCTATCAACGTCGGTATCTCCGTCTCCCGTGTCGGTGGTTCCGCGCAGATCAAGAGTATGAAGAAGGTCGCTGGTACCCTCAAGCTCGACCAGGCTCAGTTCCGAGAGCTCGAGGCGTTCTCCAAGTTCGGCTCCGACCTCGACCCGGCCACTATGGCCGTTCTCGATAAGGGTCGCAAGAACGTCGAGATTCTTAAGCAGCCTCTCCACTCTCCTTACACTGTCGATAAGCAGATCGCCATTATCTACTGCGGTACCAACGGTCTTCTCCGCGACGTTCCTCAGGATAAGGTTAAGGAATTCGAGAGCGAGTTCCTCGACGAGATGCAAATCAATCACAAGGATGTGCTTGATTTCCTCGCTTCTGGCAAGATTGATGACAACGCTACGGCTGTCATCCGCTCTACCGCCGCAGAGGTCAGCAAGCGTTTCGCTTAATGTACGGAGGATAGGCTGATGGCAAATCTTAAGGATATTCGCAACCGTATACATTCCGTCTCCTCGACCATGCAGGTTACGAGCGCCATGAAAATGGTCTCGGCCGCGAAACTCAAGAAGGCGCAGAATGAGGTGGCCAAGGTTAGGCCTTTCGAAGCTAAACTTGCGCAGATTATCGCTTTCCTCGGCTCTGCCGTGCCTAATGTCGAGCTCAGCTACCCGGCCTTCCGCACCAAGACTAAGGACGGTAAGATTCTCCTCGTGGCTATCACTTCCGACAAGGGCTTGGCTGGTGCGTTCAACGCAAATGGCGTAAAGGAGGTCGAGAACCTTATCAATGGTCAGTACGCTGCTGAAGCG
>CAVGTO010000051.1:12272-13779 GCA_963631865.1 Eggerthellaceae bacterium | reverse complement strand
GTCCCATACTCTCGCTGCCATCCTCCAGGAGGCGGGCTACGTGACTGGCCTCTTCACCTCGCCCCACCTTATCGATTTCCGCGAGCGTATCCGCATCGATGGCTGCATGATTCCCAAGGAGGACGTCATTGGCTTTATGGATCGCAACGATATGTTCCTCAATTCCATAAGCCCCTCTTTCTTCGAGATTACCACCGCTATGGCGTTCGACTATTTCGAGCGTGTGGGTGTGGATGTGGCTGTGATCGAGGTCGGTCTCGGTGGCCGATTGGATAGCACCAATATTATTACTCCCGATCTCTGCGTCATCACTAATATCGGTCTCGAGCATACCCAGTATCTTGGCGACACTCTTGCTAAGATAGCTGCCGAGAAGGCTGGCATCATTAAGCCCGGCGTGCCCGTGGTTATTGGTGAGCGTCATCCCGAGACGGACCCCGTCTTTATTGCCAAGGCTGCCGAGGTGGGCGCTCCCATTGTTTTTGCCGAGGATGTTATGCGTCTCATCTCCCATGAGGTGAAGGAGGATATGCTCGTGGCGCAGGTTGAGCATGTCGGTCATTCCACTGTCGAGCGCAAATACTCCCTCACGGGTCTCTGCCAGACGCATAATATGCTTACAGTCCTCGCCGCCGTCGAGGCTCTCAAGAGCATTGACTATGACCTTACCGAGCTCGATGTCCGCAAGGGTATGGCCGACGTCCAGGGGCTCACAGGCCTTATGGGCCGTTGGCAGAAGATATCCTCTCGCCCCGATGTCATTGTCGATACCGGTCACAACGCCCACGGCGTGCGCATCCTTGCCCAGCAGCTTGAGGAGCAGTTCTCGCGCTATCTCCATGTCCACATTGTTTGGGGTATGTGCAACGACAAGGAGCCTGAGAAAGTTCTGGCTCTCCTCCCGCGCGATGCTCGTTACTACTTTACTCAGGCCAACGTCAAGCGTGCCACTCCCGCGTCCGATCTCTATGAGATAGGTCAGAATCTTGGTCTCAATTGCCATTTCTACCCGACAGTGGCGCAGGCGATGAACCGTGCTTTGCGCTACGCAGAGCCTGGTGACCTCATTTTTGTTGGAGGCAGCAACTTTATCGTAGCAGAGGTTTTGGGTTGATACTCAATTATTTGTATAATTGGGATACCAATACGCCGCAAAAAAATGAAGTTTTTTCGATAGAAAAATGGCGTTTGGTATTGACAAGTAAAGAAAAAGCCCTAACTTTGCATCGCAATTCGGAACAACGGATTGCGAAAACGTTCTTAAACATAAAAGTTAGACATCTTGCGTGAGGCTTTTAACTCTCAGTCGTAAAGCTAAGCCAAGGCTTCTCTACTTTCCCTCGGGTGCTTAGCTCAGCTGGTTCAGAGCGTCTGCCCTACAAGCAGAGGGTCGGGGGTTCGAATCCCTCAGCACCCACACTTATTCCTCGCTTCTGTGAGGAAACACGAGGGAAGGGCATTTAGCTCAGCTGGTTCAGAGCATTTGTCTGACAGACAAAGGGTCAGC
>CAVGTO010000051.1:0-12163 GCA_963631865.1 Eggerthellaceae bacterium | reverse complement strand
CAGAGCGTCTGCCCTACAAGCAGAGGGTCGGGGGTTCGAATCCCTCAGCACCCACCCTTCATAGGATTGCTTTTTGATGAAGCTTCTCTACTCCTTCTAAAGCAGAGAGGCTTTTGTTTTGAAAGGGCATTTAGCTCAGCTGGTTCAGAGCATTTGTCTGACAGACAAAGGGTCAGCGGTTCGAATCCGTTAATGCCCACTTCTATGTTTAAGATATGAACCATAGAATCTTTCGAGCCGTGATGGCAAGATTAGATTATATTTCGGGTGCTTAGCTCAGCTGGTTCAGAGCGTCTGCCCTACAAGCAGAGGGTCGGGGGTTCGAATCCCTCAGCACCCACACATTTAAAGCCTTCTCTTCGGTTCCCCGAAGCGGAGGCTTTTCTTTTTTCCATCTTTTTATCGTTATCGTTATACCTCGCAACGGGCATAAACACAAGTAAGAGTTGAGGTGGCAGTAAAATCAAAATCCCTAAAGGCAAAGATGTCCTTTATGGAATTTGTTTTTTATGAGTACCAAGGCTGCGCGGCACTTAGTTCTCTTTGACCATCATGCGGTATAGCAACAGTGGCTCTATCTCTTTCAAGTCCGCCTTGTAGTACTTGTTTGGCAGGATATCATGTATTTTGATGTACGGGAGGCTGACTTTTTCATACTCGCTTTCGAGTTGGAGGGCATTCCCGAAGTCCGTGATGTCATAGACTGCGATGTGGTATGTCTTTTTCTACCAGCCTGCTTTTATCGGTCCTCCAAAGTTGAGTGCGTCGCCATTTTTGTTTCTGTAGCAGACTGTGAAACTCGTTTGGTTGACTACGAAGGGGGGGGCTCTTGAAGATCTTAGTTTTCTCCTGAGCGAAGTTGGGTGTCGCCAAGAGGAGATCCATTGTCAATAAGATTATTGCTTTCATAGGTGTTTAGCTGTTTTTTTGCTATGAGTCTGCGGAGTAATAAGGGGTCTATCTTGTCTATGTTGGCCTTGTACATTTTTTTGTGTTCAATATCCTAACGGCATTCCTACCCGTTTATTTTTCGTGGACCAACTAATAAATGTTAATTGCGGGGCGCCATGGTATGAGCATAAGAAAACCCCGAAAGAGGTGTCCGCTCTTTCGGGGTCGTTACTACATCTATGCGCCTTACTTTATTCCGCCATCTTTCTGCCAAACCTGTCCTCGAAGGCCTCAATGGTTTCCCAATACCGCTCCCGGTCTACTCTTCGGAAAGTGTCCCTTACATATTGGCGCTGCTCATCCGTGACTCCATAATAGGCTTCGGCGAGGCCGCCTACTACAGCCCCGAGGGTGTCCACGTCACCGCCGAAAGACACGGCTAGGCGTATGGCGTCCTCGAACGATTTGGATTCCTTGAAGATGTAAAGGGCTACGGGAGCTGTGCCTTGCGTTGTCTCGTCAAACTCTCCGCGTTTGCCGAGGACCCATCTCTTGGTCGCCTTGGGATAGTACTCTTTGAGTATGTTGTCCGCGATTGTTGCCTTTCCGTCTCCCACTTTTGCTTTCCTTGCGTCAACTTGGCGAAGCTGCCATATCGCTTTGGCTATAGCCTGCGCTCCGCGTATGCCTTCGGGGTGGTTATGGGTTACCTCCGTCACTTTTTTAGCTATGTCCATAGCTTCTTTTTCGTCCTTGCCTGCCCAGCCTGCGGGGGAGACGCGCATTATGGCGCCATTCCCGAAACTGTTATATGGCCCTGCGCCGTGCGTATTAATCCAGTGGTAGAAGCCGCCACCGTAGCCGGCAAGATGGTTGGGGTAGTCGAGGCACCATTGGCGGTATTTGTCGGCCATATTGCCACCGTTGACGATGAAGTCGGCCGCGGCCAATGTGCAGATCGAGTCGTCTGTCGGGTGGCTCTCTTGCGAGTAGATGTTGAAGTTATAGTCGTCGGTGTTGTTGAATTCGAAACGCGAACCGGCGATGTCGCCAAATATTGCTCCTATCATATCTTCTGCCGTTTTTTGTATATGGGGCTCTACAGAGATAACGCAGGCGTCTCTATATATTTTCTTCCCGTCTGCAATTTTTTTAGTGGACAATGCAAATATAGCCAATTCATCTTAGCACGCCAAAGGCCACTCTTCTCAATAATATTCACTATCTTTCGGGTGACAGCTCTTTGAAAATCCGCGTAATCTGTGGACTAAAGAGAGTCCCTTAGTCACATAACAAACAGTAAATATGAGCAAATTAAGAACAGTTTTTGCCCTTGCGCTTAGCCTTGTCTTGGCCACTCAGGCCGTGGCGCAGGAGGCTATCTTCAGTGCGGCGCAAGTAGTCTCGCCCGTGATTAACGACGATAACACAGTGACGTTCAATATCTACGCCCCGAAAGCCAGCAAAGTTGAGGTGACGGGCGACTTCCTCCCCACCGTGACGGTGCAGACTCCCTATGGCGAGCAGCAAGCCCCGGGCGTCGCTGAACTTAAGGAGGGCGAAAATGGCGTGTGGAGCTACACGTCCGACAAACTGTCCCCCGAACTTTATTCTTACACCTTCATTGTCAACGACATGAAGATGCTCGACCCCGCCAATGTTTATATCAATCGCGATATCGCCTCGACAACCAATATCTTTATCATTTCCAGTCAAAAGGGTGATGCGGGCGACCTCTATAAGGTTAATGAGGTGCCCCACGGCGATGTTGCCAAGGTGTGGTATGACAGCCCAACGCTCAAGATGAAACGCCGCATGACTGTCTACACTCCAGCGGGCTACGACAAGGGAAAGAACTACCCCGTCCTCTACCTTCTTCATGGCGCGGGAGGCGACGAGGATGCTTGGACCACGCTGGGCCGTGCTGCGCAGATTCTCGATAATCTGATTGCCGAGGGCAAGGCTAAGCCTATGGTTGTGGTCATGACCAATGGCAATGTCGATTGCCAAGCCGCCCCTGGCGCTTGGAGCCGTGGCATGTATGTGCCCACTTTCCTGGGCAGTGTCAATTTCTCCGAGAAACCTGTGGCTACAATGGATGAGAGTTTCCCGGATGTGATTAAGTACGTAGAGAGCCACTATAAGGTGGCAAAAGGAGCCAAGAACCGTGCAATTTGCGGACTCTCGATGGGAGGTGGCCACTCGTTCGCCATCTCTAAGCGGTATCCCAAGGATTTCGGGTATATCGGTCTTTTCTCCGCCGGCCTCAGCATAGGGCCGAATGTCAAGCCCCTTCCTTTCTACGACCAGCTTAAGGAGGACGCTGAGGTGCAGAACCAGTTGGCGGCTCTCTTTGCCGCTCGTCCCGCTCTCTATTGGATTGCCATTGGCAAGGACGATTTCCTCTACCAGCAGAATGCCGACCTACGCAAGTATCTGGATGAAAAGGGCTATAAGTACACCTACGTGGAGACCGATGGTGGCCATATCTGGCGCAATTGGCGAGTTTATCTCACCACTTTTGCGCAGGAGATATTTAAGTGATGCCTATCCTCTCTATTCCCTAAAAGTGTCATTTGTGTCAACTTTAGGAAATTCGGGGTGGTTTGACACAAATAAATAACTCAGCCCGGGGAGCACGTTTATGTGCGCCTCGGGCTGAGTACTTTTGTTATTATATCTGGAGTTCTGACAGCTGCTACTAGTTGCTGATGCCGCTGTTTGGGCTGCTATTCAGCCCTCCATTGCCACCTTCTCCTTGCGGGGCCTTCGGTCCTTCGGGGCGACGGCGGTTGCCTCTGCCGTGGTGGTGGCGATGGTTGTTGCGGTTACCGCCTTGGCGGTTGTTGCCATTGTTGCTCTCGCTCTGCTGCGGTTGTTGATTGTCCGCTGCGTTTGGTTGGCTTTCGGTATTCTGACCCTCGACGTTGTTGTTGCGGCGGGGACGGTTGCCTCCTTGACGGTTGCCTCCTTGATGGTTGTCTCCACCACGACTTCCATTGCGGTTGCCTTGGTGAACACCTTGTTGACCGCCTCTGCCGCCATTGCGTACGCCTCTGCCGCGACTGTTGGGGTCGTAAGTCGGTTGCTCGCCGAGTTCCTCGGGAAGGAGAAGTTTCTCTACCGTCTGCTCAATGAGTTTCTCGATGCGGCCAAAGGCGAACATCTCGTCTGGTACGATGAGCGTAAAGGCCTCGCCTTTGCTTTGTGCGCGGGCTGTGCGGCCAATGCGGTGTACGTAGTCCTCGGCGTCGCGGGGGACGTCGAAGTTGATTACCACGTCTACATCCGGGATGTCGATGCCGCGGGCTATGACGTCTGTTGCCACGAGGATTTCAATCTTCCTGTTGCGGAATTCGCGAAGAACCTCTTCGCGCTCCGTCTGTTCGAGGTCGGAGTGGATGACGCCGGCGTTGAAGCCCTTGCGCTTGAGGGTGTGGCCGAGCTCCTTGACGCTCTGCTTGCGCGAACCGAAGATGATGATGCTCTGCTTCTCGTGGCTCTTGAGGATGTCAACTATGAGCGCACCTTTCTGCGTTTCGTAGACGGGGTAGGCTGCCTGTCGGATGCCAGCTGCCGGCTTGGCTATGGCAATGGAGATCTCTGCCGGGTCGCGGAGGATGCTCTTGGCTAGGTCGCGAATCTTGGGCGGCATGGTGGCCGAGAACATGAGAGTCTGGCGAGTCTCGACTGGCAGAAGCTTTACTACCTGCATAATGTCGTCGAAGAAGCCCATATCCAGCATTCGGTCGGCTTCGTCCAATACGAGGTGGCGCACCTTGCTGAAGTCTACGTAGCCCATTGCGATATGCTGAAGCAGTCGGCCCGGTGTGGCTATTACAATGTCAGATCCTTCGGTGAGCGCTGTGCGCTGACGGCTCCACTCTCCACTGTCGCTACCGCCGTAGATGGCTGTTGACGATACGTTTACGAAGTATCCGAAGCCGCCCATCTGTTGGTCAATCTGGATGGCCAACTCGCGGGTGGGCACGAGGATAATGGTGTCGATGCCGTCGTTGGGGTTGAGTACTAGGTCGTCTATTATGGGCAGCAGGTAGGCGGCCGTCTTGCCGGTGCCGGTCTGAGCACAAGCTATGAGGTCCTTGCCTTCCATAATGACGGGTATGGCCTGCGCTTGGATGGGGGTCGGCTCGCTGAAGCGCATAGCGTCCAGACTGTCGAGCAGCTCGTCCGTGAAGTCAAAATCGTAGAATGACACTTTCGTTCTGTGTTTTTAGTATACCTTGAGTACGAGGCCCTTGAGGTACTCTCCTTCGGGATGGTAGATGTTGATTGGGTGGTCGGCGGGCTGCGTCAGCTGGTGGAGGATTGCCACACGGCGATGTGCCATGGTGGCTGCCGTGAATACCATGGTGCGGAAGTCCTCTTTGCTGACAACCTGCGAGCAGGAGAAGGTGAAGAGAATTCCGCCCGGCTCGATAATCTGCATTGCCTTGGCATTGAGGCGACGATAGCCCTTGAGCGCATTCTTGAGCACCGATACGTGCTTGGCGAAGGCAGGCGGATCGAGCACCATAAGGTCATATTTCTGTGTGGCGTGCTCCATATAGTGGAATGCATCCTCGGCAAAGGCGTCATGGCGAGTGTCGCCTGGAAAATTGCGCTCTACATTCTGACGCACAAGTTCTATGGCGCGCTCCGAGCTATCCACGGAGTGCACAAGCTCGGCTCCTCCGCGGAGAGCGAAGAGCGAGAATCCACCAGTGTAGCAGAACATGTTGCAGACGCGCTTGCCTTTGGCGTAACGCTCAATGAGGGCACGGTTCTCACGCTGGTCCACAAAGAAGCCGGTCTTCTGGCCTTTCTCCCAGTCTGGTGCGAAGATTATGCCGTTCTCCTTGGCCTCCTTTACCTCCACCCAGTCAGGCGCCTTGTAGACGTAGCTGTTTACGGGGTTGAGGCCTGCCTTGAATGGCAATGTGCCCTCACTCTTGTTATATATTGCCTTGAGGCGGTCGCCCATGACGTTCTTGAGGGCGGTCTCAATCTTCTGACGGTCAATCCACATGCCCACGGAGTGCGTCTGCATGACGGCCGTGGTCTCATACACGTCCACTACGAGGCCTGGCAGGCAATCGCCTTCGCCGAAGACAAGTCGGTAGGCCGTGGTCTGAGGATTGTCTACGAGGCATACGTCTTTGCGAAGCTGGAAGGCCTCGCTGATGCGGCGGGTGTAGAAGTCCTGATCGATAGCCTCATTCTTGTCGAAAGTGAGTACGCGTACGGCTATTGATCCAATCTGATAATGTCCGCGGGCCAAGAAATAGCCTTGCGCGGACATAACGTCCACTACGTCGCCTTCCTGTGGCTCGGCGCTCATTCGCGCTATGGCTCCCGAGAACACCCAGGGATGGAATCGTTGCAGGCTCTGATCTTTGCCTGACTTGAGGGTTATAGTTATATTACTCAATGTGTTGTCTTGTTTTGGGGTAAGATGTTTTCAATGTATTTCTTTGTATGGCAGAGCCTCTATTCCGTCTTCGCTGCCGCTTCTGCCCTCATCTTTTGGAGCACTTCGCTCTCGGTGATACCTTGTTCTACTACAGCTTTCCACAGCAGGAGAGAGATCCACGAGTCTGTGGCTGCGTACGTCATCTGCCCGGCCGTGAGGGTGGGGCTCTCCCAGTTGGTGAGCCTTTGGCGTTTCGAGACTCGGACGCCCAGGACGTGGGCCGCCATCTTCTTGAGGCTGAGGTCCTCTATGCCTTTCTCGGCCGCTATGGTCTGCATGTCCACGAAGCCGCCGGGGTTGAACTGATGCCACTTACGGAGGCCTTTGAGGTCGTCGCGGATTGCCAGGCCAGGCTTGATGATGCTGTCGTCTTCAAGGAACTTGGCAAGGTTCTCCGGCAAGCCTATCTCGCAGAGGC
Organism: Eggerthellaceae bacterium; assembly: GCA_963631865.1. Classification (GTDB taxonomy): domain Bacteria; phylum Bacteroidota; class Bacteroidia; order Bacteroidales; family Marinilabiliaceae; genus W3P20-009. Next base: position 5,381 of record CAVGTO010000051.1, on the reverse strand, counting down.
GGAAGAGCCATGTCTGGTGCTCCGACGAGAGTTGGAGTAGCGCCACTTTGTAGTTGGTGCCGCGCGTGAAGGCTGGGCGCGTCTCGGTGTCGAAACCGAGTACCTTGCATTGGCGCATCTCCTCGATGGCTTCGTCCACGAGCTCGGGCTTGTCGATGAGGATTACCGACTCGTCATATTGGCTCAGCGGCAGCTGGTCAATCTCTTCGTTTGTTACTTTCATTTGCCTTTGTTTTTGCCACCTACAAGGCGCATGCCTGTTTGGCGGAGGAAATAAGGTGCGTCGTTGTTCTCCATCTGGTCGTTGGCGCTTTGCTCCTCATTTTCCATGTCGTCCTCCTCCTGCCCCATCTCCATATCCATGTCGCCGGCGAAATCCTTGTCCGAGAGGTCGTCGCCTGAGTAGAGGACCGCATTGATGGCTCCGAGGGCGTTTGCTGTTTTCTGTCCCCAATAGTTGCGGAACTTATCTACTACGCATGCTACGGCGTCGTTCATGACCACGTCGTCGCCACAGTGATATTGTTCGCAGAAGTTGCGGATGTCCTGATAGATGTCGGCCATGTCTTCTGAGATGCTGGCGAAGATGGGTGTCTCGCTCAGGCGGAAGTCCTCCTTGAAGGTGGTAAGGTAGCCGTCGTGGTCCGACAGGAGGATGCGGATGCCTCGACGTACGCTCTCGTAGGTGTCGTAGTCCACAATCTCGGGCAGGTCCTCATCGCTTGCCGCCTTGGTGTCGGGCAGCAATGCGCCTTTCATGTAGAGCAGCGGGAGCAGTCGCGAAGCCACTTTGAGGTAGTCGGCTTTGGAGTACTTTTTCGCATTTTCGGCAAAAACGCAATATTCGCGCGCCACGGTGGCGAACTCTATTACGTTTTTCGAGTAGACTACTTGATAGTCCTGCTCTTGTTCGTTCTCTTCGTTGTCCATCTATGAAGCTTTTTTTATTTTTATAGGTGTCGTCTCTTCTGTTTCCTTACTTTGCTCCAATGTCGTTCTTGTGGCACCAGACGCCGAAGATGGCTATTAGGCCAAAGACAATGGCTGTTGTCAGCTCGATAAGGAACTCGTAGTTCTCGCTCGGCATAATGTAGGTGGCTGATATGGCACCAAAGATGCTAAGCACCTGTAGCACTGTGCCTATCTGGATGCCCGAGATGTCTTGCCTGCGCATCGAGAGGTAGTATATCGTCGGGTACATTATCGACATGCATGCGGATATGCCTAGCATACCTATCATGCAGGCATATCCGTCCAAGAACACCGATACCAGCGAAATAGCTCCCGCCACGGCACAAGCCACGGCAAGCAACCGTGCCGGACGGATGCGCTGCTTGTATGCCAAGATTGCGCAAACAAACCTCACTACGCCAAAAATCACGACACCAGTCATGACGAACTGAACTGCTGTTGAACTGGCCTCGGCCCTAGTGATGCCTGCCGAACTGTTCATAATGAACTGTGAGCCAAAGGTCATCATACTTGCCCATGTGAGCGTCTGTGCCATAACGTAGCCAAATTGGCATAGGCTGCCGAGCAGATATACCTTATCACGCGCCAGTCTGCTAAAGATAGTGCGCAATCCCGCATCGTTTGGGTTCTCGTCTTGCGCACGGTCCATAAAACCCGTCACGGCAATGACAACAGCCAAGAGCAAGGCTATCAGTCCAATGCGCAAATAGGGTGAGGTGACAGTCAGCAAGTCGTGGCGCTGCATGATGGCATAGGTTATCTTGTCCATCATTTGGCGCGCCGTAATGTCCTTGTCCGTTATGGTGTTCGTCATATACAGACGCTCGATGACGTAACCCGTCACCCAACCTACTACGTTGAGCATCTGGCCAATAAGCAGTCTGTACATTGATTCGCGCCTGGGTCCGAATACCAGCAGGTAGGGGGTGGCCGACGTCTCAATCATGAGTATGCCCGCCGAGATTACGCCATAGCTTACCACGAAAGGCTCGAAGCTATCCAACTGTGAGCCAGGGATGAAGGACATCGTGCCAGCTCCGAAGAGCGTAAGCCCCACCACCAGTCCGGACTTGAATCCGTATCGCCTGATGGTGAGCGCGGCCGGGATTGACAATGCGAAGTACACGATATAGAGTATCGCATAGAGCCGGCCCTCGTAGTCCATTGCGTCCCCTATGCTGAGGACTCGGGATATCGAGTGGGCCGTAGGGCGCATCATTGCCGACGCCAATCCCCACATGCCAAGGCCTATGGAGATGATGACGAAAGTCAGTTGCTCCCTAATCTTCTTTTCTGTATCCATCCGCCTCCTCCGCTATTTCTCGTCATAAGCCAGATTGATAGCTATCCATGCCATTATGGCCGGCGAAGTGCGCAACGCCTCCTCGTCGGGGCAGAAGCCTGGCGTGTGTGCTCCCGATGCCGAGCCTACGCCGAATCGGTAGAATACCGACGGGTAGCGTACGGTGTAATATCCGAAGTCCTCGGCCGTCATGCGCAGTGGCATATCCTCTACGTTCTCCGAGCCTATGAGGCTCTCGGTGAGGCTCTTGGCTCGAAGTGTGAGCTCGGGATTGTTGCATACGCTGGGGTATCCGTGGCGTATCTCCACCTCGGTGTGGGCGCCGTAGGCCTCGGCGAGGCTCTGGGCCACGGTAGTGATGCGTTTCTTCATCCGTGCGCGCCACTCTTCGTTCATCGTGCGCATAGTGCCGCAGATGTATACCTTGTCTGGGATGACATTGGTAGCCCCGTCGGCCTCGAACTTTCCGAAAGAGAGCACCATGGGGATGGTTGCCGGTACTTCACGCGCCACGAGGTGCTGCATCGCCACCACTGTCTCGCAACCTATAAGTACGTTGTCCGTCAGCAGATGAGGCATGCCGCCATGCCCGCCGTTGCCCATAATGTGGAGGTGAATTTCGTCACCCGATGCCATGTAAGCGCCGGGGCGGAAACCTGTGTGACCTACGGGCATCTCGGCCAAGACATGTGCGCCAACCACAGCCTCGGGCTCGCAACCGAATGCGCTGAGTGCCTTCTCCTTGAGCATGAGGCTAGCGCCGCCGGGCCAACTCTCTTCGCCTGGTTGGAATATGACTATATACTTGCCTGGCAGCTCGGCCCGCATACCCATGAGGATTTTGCAAACCGTAAGGAGCGAGGCCGTATGGAGGTCATGCCCGCATGCGTGCATGACGCCCTCATTTTCCGAACGCACTTCGTGAATCTTGTCCTCGACAATGGGCAGCGCGTCCATGTCGGCGCGCAAGGCTATGGTGCGTCCGGGCTTGCCGCCCTCGATGAGGCCCACGATGCCATGACCGGCCTCCCCGCCAAAACCGCCGAAGCCAGTCTTGATGGGGATGCCCATCTCGCTGAGGCGTGCGGCCACGTAGGCCGACGTCTCCGTCTCGTGGAACGAGAGCTCGGGGTGGCGGTGGAGATGCCTGCGCATGCCCACCGTCTCGTCATAGAGCTCTGCCGCTGCTTTTAGTAGTTTATCTTTCAATTGATTCCGTTTGTTTCGTTGTCGTTGTCTATTGTTGTGTGTTTGCTACGTGCTTGATGTGCGTCTCGTATGTTTCTGCGGGTTGGGGCTATCGCTCGTACTCCGTGGCGGCGAGGATGAAGGTGCCGATGCCCTTGCCCTCGTTGCTCTTTACGAGACCGGTGTCCGTGCCCTCAAGGTAATAGTTGAGAGTGCCGGTGCGGCTCTTGTCGCTGGCCGGGCCGAGGCCTGCCGATGCGCAGATGTCCTTGATGCCAATCTTGCCGTCTCCCTCGTCAACAATCTTGTTTGCGAGAAGACCCTCGAAGGCGCGGCGACCTGCCTGTGCGGCCGTTGAGTCGAGGAGCCCGAGGCGTGCGCCCTTCATGAGGACGTAGGCGAACATTGCCGAAGCCGAGCTCTCGGTGTAGTTCTGGCGAGTGCCGACGTTGTATGTTTGGCCGTCTACGGTGTCGCCCTTGCCGTCGGCCGAAATGCTGCCGTCATACTTGAGGAGGTTGAACCAGAGGCCTGTGGCGGTGTCTTGGCGCGCCATAAGGTCCGATGCCGATTGACGGTACATAGTGATGAGTGCGTCGCGGTCGGGGTGACTGGCGGGCATGAGCTCAAGTACGTCTGTGAGCGCGCCAACGTACCAGCCCATGGCGCGTGCCCATACCTCAGCATTGCAGCCCATGTTGGGCTCCTCTTTCTTTGCCCAGAAGGAGTTCTCGTCGTCGGGCGTTGCGCTCCAACCGTGGTAGTTGAGGTGCGACTCGGCGTCGTAGGTCTTCTCGTAGAGAATCTTGAACTGGAGAGCTATGTCCGACCAACTCTCGGTGTTGTCGCTCTCGCCGAGTTCCGTGCCCCACTTGGCTTGCCAACGGGCATAAACTGCCGGACCCATGAAGAGACCGTCGAGCCACATCTGATTGGGGTAGCGGAGTTTGTGCCAGAAACCGCCAGCGCCAGGAAGACCCTCGGCAATGCGGTTGTGGTTGTATTTGAGTTTGTTGCGAACCACGGTTGCTGCAGTCTTCCAACGGTGAGCCGATACGGTGTCGCCTTGTGATATGGCATAGTCGTAGAGTCCGAAGTAGATGCGAGCGGCGGCGAGGTCGTCGATGTTGCTAGGCTGGAGGGCCTCTTTCCCGTTCTTGGTTATGGACGTGCCGTCGGCGTTTGTGGCGAGGTTGGCAAAGCCCTCAACGGCCTCAATGAGCGCAGTGTCGGTGGGGTGCATGCGCCAAGCCTCGAGAACCGAGCTCGCTACGAGTCCGCCGACGTAGTCCCATGGGGTGGTGGCGAGGCTGTCACGGTGCTTGGTGTTGCAGTCGAAGTCGCCAATGCCGTGGCTGTGCGCCATCTTGAGAGCCCAACTCTCGGCTGGGTCTACAACAACTTCGGGAGTGCCTTCGTTGGCACCCTCGTTCACGTGGCATCCGCTGGTTGTGAATGCAGTGGCTACTGCCGCAATGGCGATGGCTGTTTGCTTTAGTGTCATCTCTTTTTTTGTGGGTATTAGAGGTTGATGTTCTGTGTTTTTTGTGTGGGCGAGGACTGTGTCCTTCGCGTGCGCCTGCGCATAGTAAGCCCAAATTTAGCGCAAATAATTGAGATTTCAAGGTTTGAGGGGTGGCTAGGTGGCTTGCGGCGCCGGTGCGTGTTTCACTTATCGTTTGTTAATTGGGGCGAATGGCTGTTCAGGGGGCGAATGATGGGTGGGGTGGGGCTAGGGAAAGTGTGAGGTCTTGTGGCGTGTCTGCTCGTTTTTGTGTATGTGTTGCTACTGTCTATAAGGCCATGTTCAATGGCTATAAGACCCACACCGTCGAGTCCCTGTCCGACGCCAACATCCATTCCCGCGTCCTCGAGAATATCTTCACGGACAACGACGGTGGCATAGGCTATAATGTCT
>CAVGTO010000050.1:0-14232 GCA_963631865.1 Eggerthellaceae bacterium | reverse complement strand
CCCTCCCATTTCTTATGTCCGCTCTCTATGAAGACTATGTGCTCGCCGATGGTGAAGACGGAGTTCATATCGTGGGTATTGATGATGGTCGTGATGCCGCTCTCATGCGTGATTTCTGATATCAACGTGTCTATGACGCCCGACGTTACGGGGTCGAGACCAGAGTTTGGCTCGTCGCAGAAAAGGTAGCGCGGATTTTGGACTATGGCCCTCGCTATGGCCACGCGTTTCTGCATGCCACCCGATATCTGAGCGGGGAACAGCCCGTCCGAAACCTCTTCCATATTGACGCGCCTTAGGCACTCCTGAGCCCTCTTATTGCGGTCGGAGAGTGAAAGATCTGAGAACATGTCCAGCGGGAAACGGACATTCTCGAGTACCGTCATGTAGTCGAAGAGCGCAGAGCCTTGGAATATCATGCCGATTTCCTGCCTTAGGCGGAGTTTATCCTTGTGCCCCATGCACGTCGTGTCGCGCCCGTCGTAGAGAATGGAGCCGAGCTCAACTTCGTAGAGGCCCACGAGGCTCTTGAGCAGCACCGTCTTGCCCGAGCCGCTCTTGCCTATTATGAGGTTCGTCTTGCCGTCCTCGAAGGTCGACGTGATGCCGTGCATCACCGTGCGCCCATTGAAAGTCTTATATATTTCCTTGGCCTCTATCACCGCTTATCTCCTTTAATATCAGAAAATCCTCGCCATTGCGCGCTACGTCAGCATAAGCTGCGTCACGAGCAGGTTGACCATGAGAATGGATATGCAGCTGACGACCACGCTCTTGGTGGACGCCCGACCAACATCGAGTGCGCCGCCGCGTACGTTATACCCGAAGAACGACGATACACTGGCTATGATGAAGGCGAAGAGCGTGCTCTTGAACAGCGAGTAGAAGATATAGAATGACTTGAAGGTGAAGTGCAGTCCGTAGATGAAGTCGTCCGACGGCACCATGCCCGTGGCGAAGCCCGATACCCATCCGCCTACAATGCCGATGCACATGGAGTAGCAAACAAGCAGAGGCACGGATATCACCATTGCCAAGATCTTGGGCGCCGCAAGGTAGGCCGCCGAGTTGATGCCCATAATGTCCAGGGCGTCTATCTGCTCAGTTATCCTCATAGTGCCAATCTCCGACGATATGTTGGAGCCCACCTTGCCCGCCAAGATGAGGCAGACAATGGTGCTCGAGAACTCCAGGACTATGGTCTCGCGGCTGGCGTAGCCAATGGTATACGTGGGAATGAAGGGATTGTCGAGGTTATTGGCCATCTGGATGGTGACCACGGCGCCGACGAAGAAAGATATGAGCGTGACGATGCCGAGCGAGTCCACGCCCAGCTTATATATCTCCTGCAATGTCCGCTGGCCGAAGACTCCCCACTTCTCGGGCTTCGACAGAACTTGCCACATGAAGCGGCAGTAGCGGCCAATGAGGTCGAACATCTGGTCTACTATCATACCCCTCTCTTCTTATTACTTATACCACGTTACTCTCCCGTCTTAACTGCAGGCGTCGAGTCTGAAGGGTAATTCTCCTCGATGGCGCGGATGCTGGCGCGCACGGGCTCACTGAGTTTCTCGTCTTTGCCGGCTTTGCTGCTTGCAACTTGATATGGGCGCAATCCGAACACGGAGAGCGACGCTATCATATGGTCCATAAGGTTCGAGATGACAGCCTCATGCTCAGGCCATACCTTGGTCTTGGTGAAGCAATAGAGCTCCACTGGCATACCGTATTGAGTGGGCTGGAGGTAGCGCACCATAAGCTTCATGCGGATTGAATCGTCCGGGTCGTGAATCTGCGGGTCGCGGAGAAGATATGCGTACATATATTCGCGGAAGAGCGTCAGGTTTGTCAGCTGATCCTGGATGCCCTCCTCGCCATTGCGTCTGCGCTCGAAGAAGTAGTAGAGCTCGGGCATTTGTGAGAAATGCTTCTCCTCCTCGGGAGTGATGAAACGCACGGTGTCCATGTCGATGCATATCGAACGGTTGAGCCTTCTGCCTGCGCTCTCGCTCATGCCTTTCCAGTTGGTGAAGGAGTCTGAGAGGAGAGTCGAGGGCGGCACCGTGGTTATCGTATTGTCCCAGTTGCGGATCTTGACGGTGTTCAGGTTCATCTCGATGACCACTCCATTGGCCGAGGCTTTTGGTACTACAATCCAATCGCCGACCGATACCATGTTGTTGGCCGAGAGCTGGATGCCGGATACGAGGCTCTGGATGGTCTCCTTGAAGACCAAGGACATGATGGCCGCCGAAGCACCGAGGCCGGCGAGAAGCGTCGAGGGGCTCTTGTCTATCACGATGGATATCATGATGATGAGCATCATCGCGAAGATGAAGTATGTCGCAAGCTGCTTGAGGCTCTTGAGCGACTGCACCTTGGGATATTTGGCTGCAATGAGGTTGAAGAGCGAGTCGATGATGGCAAGTACGAGGCGTCCCCACATAAGGGTCATGTAGAGGTAGACGGCTCGCATGTAGACCACGTGCAGCCAAACGTCGGTGTGCATCGCCAGTCCGAACGCCGTGAGCGAAGAGATAGACGGGATGTATGCCGCACGACTCAATACCTTCTTGTTCAGTATGATGTCGTCCCATTTGTTCTCGGTGTGTTCCACTATCTTCGCCACGATGGTCGTGAAGAGGAACTTGGCGAGGTAGAAAATGAGCGTCGAGATGATGGTCGAGAGGACTATCATTATGAGTGTGGCTACGGTCTCGGATGCGTTGTTCACGCCACACAGTTCGAGCAGCCAGTTGGCAATGTCCACAAATGTGCCGTGGGCCTCTGTGGCAGCTTCAATGTGCTGCTGCAATACTTCTTTTTCTTCCACTTTGTCGGATGGTTTGCGTTTGTTGGTCTATTGACTGCCGGTGCTTACGTTCTCAAGCCCCTTTTTGTTCGTTTTTTTGTCCGCTCACTATGGAGTGCTAATCACCTCAACCGTGCAGTTTATGACGCCTGCCTTTATCATGTCCAGCTGTTCAGCCGCCGCTCGGCTAACGTCCACTACTCGGCCGGCTTTGAATGGGCCGCGGTCGTTGATGGTCACATCCACGCTCTTGCCGTTGGCCGTGTTGGTTACTCGGACCACGGTGCCGAAAGCGAGCGTGCGGTGCGCGCCTGTCAGCTTCTTCTTGTCATACTTCTCTCCACTGGCCGTGGCTTTGCCTTGGAACTTGTCGGCGTAGTACGACGCCTGGCCTTTCTCTACTTTGCCCGTGCTCTTCTTGCTGGAAGATGACGATGAGGATGATTTAGAGGAGGACGACGACGAGCTGCTGCCCGATGTGTCGGCCTTTTTCGAGGTAGACGACGATGACGAACTGCTGTCTTTCTTCGTGGTCGACAGGTGTGTTGTGCCTTTCACAACGCTCTTCCCTCCCGAGCATCCGCCCATGCCCAGCACCATTACCACGGCCGCCAGGAGCATCAGTAGGCTCGATATTCTGCTTTTGCGCATCTGCTTGTATGTGTCTCTATGTTAATGCTTAGAGGCTGTTCATCTTGCAGATGTACTTGCCAATGATGTCGAACTCGATGTTCACTTTAGAGCCCGCTTCTATCTGTCCGAAGTTCGTGTGGTCGTGGGTGTAGGGGATTATGGCCACCGAAAAACTGCTCTTGCCGCTGTCTACTACGGTGAGGCTCACGCCATTCACGCATACCGAACCTTTCTCGACAGTGAAATATCCTGCGCGGGCCTTCTCGCGGTCCACATCGTATGTGAAGTAGTATCGCCAGCTGCCGTTGTCCTCGACCACCTTCTCGCACGTTGCCGTGGTGTCCACGTGGCCCTGTACGATGTGGCCGTCGAGTCGGCCGTTCATAATCATGCTGCGCTCCACGTTGACGCGGTCGCCCTCTTTGAGCAAACCAAGATTGGAGCGTTGGAGGGTCTCGGCCATGGCCGTCACGGTATACTTGTCGCCGTCGAGGGCTACCACGGTGAGGCATACGCCGTTGTGAGCCACGCTCTGGTCTATTGTTAGCTCGCTGGCGAAGGAGCATGTGAGGGTCAGATGTACGTTGCCGCCATCTTTGCGGACGCCTACCACTGTGGCGGAGTCCTCTACTATTCCTGAAAACATCGCGTTGTGTCTGAGTTTATTCATTGCGCCGCCCCACGGGGCGACTGTGCCGCAAATATACTTAATTTTCTTTTTCCCGTGTGGCATTTGCCAGTGCTGGGAAGTCTGTATAGCATTATAGGTATGCTGTCACAATATACCAATTGCCAAATCTCGAAGCACCATAGTGGTGCGGTTTTTCTAATTATACTGCCCAAAACATAAGTATTACCCGTAAAATACTACCCCGAGCCACCAAAATATCACAGACGGCAAGACAATCCCACAAAAAAATCGTACTTTTGTGTGAATGCATACCAAAAGGACACATACATTTCATTATGGACAATAATAGCATTGATTGGGGCAAACTCGGCTTCGGCTATATGAAGGCCGACTATAACGTACGTTGCTATTACCGCGACGGCAAATGGGGTGAGATTGAGGTCTCCAGCGAGGAGAACATCTCCATCCATATGGCTTCCACCTGTCTCCACTATGGCCAGGAGGGCTTCGAGGGTATGAAGGCCTTCCGTGGCAAAGACGGCAAAATCCGTGTCTTCCGCATGGACGAGAACGCTAAGCGTCTCCAGCGCACCAGCGACGGCGTCATGATGGCCAAGCTCCCCATCGAGAAATTCGAGGAGGCTGTCCGCAAGGTCGTCCTCCTCAATGAGCGTTTAGTTCCCCCCTACGAGAGCGGTTGCTCGCTCTACATCCGCCCTCTCCTCATCGGTATCTCGCCCCGAGTCGGTGTCAATCCCTCTTCCGAATACCTCTTCCTCATCTTCGTGATGCCTGTCGGCCCTTACTTCAAGGACGGTTTCAAGGCCACCCCGGTTGTCATCCTTCGTGGCTACGACCGTGCTGCGCCTCTTGGCACCGGCACCATCAAGGTCGGTGGCAACTACGCCGCTAGCCTCGTGCCCGGCGATATGGGCCACAAGATGGGCTACTCCGCTGTACTCTACCTCGACGCTAAGCAGAAGAAATACGTCGACGAGTGCGGCCCCGCCAACTTCTTCGCCATCAAGGACGGTAAGTATGTTACTCCTAAGTCCACTTCCATCCTCCCCTCTATCACCAATATGAGCCTCCAGCAGCTCGCTGCCGACATGGGTCTTGAGGTTGAGCGCCGCCAGATCCCTGAGGAGGAACTCGAGACCTTCGAGGAGGCTGCTGAGTGTGGCACCGCTGCCGTCATCAGCCCTATCTCGCGTATCGACGACCTCGATATGAAGAAGACCTACGAGTACTGCAAGGATGGCAAGCCCGGTCCCGTCTGCACCGAGCTCTACCACAAGCTCCGCGCCATCCAGTATGGCGACGAGCCCGACAAGTACGGTTGGGTCACCATCATTGAGTAAAACTCTCAGCCCGCAAGGGCGAACACGCATACGGACCTTGTGTCCAGGACTCTACTGAGATAAGCGGGGGCGGCTTGATTGTAATCTTGTCCGCCTCCGCTTCTCTTTTCCACCTCTTATTAAATACGTCTCGTCATAATCGCTTTATCCTAAACCTTGTTTTCGCATTCAATATGAGATCATTAAAAGTAATGCTGGCTCTCGCTGCCGCAGCTCTGTGCTCGCAATCTTTTGCTCAATCCAATGAGCAGGATGTGGTCTATCTCAAAAATGGCTCTGTAATCCACGGTCAGATTGTCGAGGCTTTCCCCGACTCCATCATAAAGATTCGCAACAACTACAACGATGTCCTTGTCTACCCGATGGGCGATGTCCAGAAGATGACCAAGGAGGCCAATACCTCATCGGCTATGTCCACCATCCAAAGTGCGGACGGCACAGGCCCCTATATCCCGTCGCGTGGCTACCGCGGTTTCGTGGACGCGAATATCCTTGTGGGCGATTATGAGAACGTCGGCATCCTCACTACCCATGGTTTCCAGTTCAACTCCCATATCTTCGCTGGTGCCGGAGTCGGCTATTTCTGGGACAATTGGGATATCGACGTGTTGCCAATCTATGCTGCATGCCGCTATGACATCCTCGCACGTAAAGTCTCGCCTTTCGTAGACCTTCGTGCTGGTGGCGTTGTGTCTCCATCTTATGGCGATTCTGGCGCTTTCTTCAGTGTAACGGCCGGTGTGCGAGTCCGTCGGTTCGATTTCTCTCTGGGCTTCTCAGAACTTGGCTTGGACGAGGATTGTTACGACTTCTATTATGACGATTACGACGATTATTCCAACATCTCTTTCAACCTCCGCTTCGGCGTGAGTCTTGGTAAGTGCAAGTGATATAGCATCCTCATAAACATATAAGCCGCGGCAGACAATGTAGCTTTGTCTGCCGCGGCTTGCGTTTTGGGGAGTGGGATGGGCTTACATCTTCTGTTTCTTTATGTGCTCTACAAACTTGTCAAGCAAACTGCGTATAGCGGCGTTGATTCTTTTATGCCCACTTAGGATTTTTACTAAGTGTGGAGATGTCGCATAGTAAAATCTCACGAATGTGCGACCTAATAAGCTCTTCATTAGGACGTTGTCGCGGTAGCTTCTGAGAACCATGACCTGCGGGTGGTCGTAGTCGCCATACGCCATTGTGGCAATGTAGCAACCTCCTGAACTTGAGGGATTGTTACTGCTTGAGTAACTGCTACTGGAATAGCTTCCGCTGCTGTAGTTGCTTGATGAAGAAGGCGTGTAACTGCTGCTGCTCAAAGTAGTGCGCCTTCCCATTGTGGCAGAGCGTGGTGAGTAACCATTGCTTTGCGTGCTATATGTGTTGCTTTCGTAGGATACGCCATTAATAGACTGTATTCTGGCGATTTTGAATGTTCTGTATTCATTTCTCAAATGGCAGAAAGCATGGATATATCCTGCCCCCCATTCTTCGGACGGCTCAATATCACTTATCGTCCTCTCGGAATGCTCCCCATTGAACTTTATATATGTAATTTCCAGAGTCTCGCCTTCGTTAATAGCTTGGCGTATTCTGCTTTCTTTGCTCATGAAAACGATGATATGTCTGTTCTGGCTAATAAAAATCCGCAGTCCCAAGGCACAAAAGCCAAGAGTCTGCGGATTAATAAGTTAGTTATCTGTCAACTGCGCACGTCTACTTGATGCCGCGGCATCTCTTCTCCCAGTTCCATGCGTTGAGGAGAGTCTGCTCAATGGGCACCTCGGCCTTCCATCCGAGCTCGGTGTTGGCGAGCGTCGTGTCTGCCCAAATCTTGACAATGTCACCAGCACGACGGCCTACAATCTTGTAGGGCAGGGGGGCGCCGGTGGCCTTCTTGAATGCGTTGACGAGCTCAAGGACGCTGAGGCCCTTGCCCGTGCCGATGTTGAAGTACTCGTAGTTGCTCTTGTTCTTGCCCTCGAGGAGTCGCTTGATGGCCACTACGTGAGCCTTCGAGAGGTCTACCACGTCGATGTAGTCACGAATAGGAGTGCCGTCCGGGGTGTCGTAGTCATTTCCGAAGATGCTGAGCTCCTTGCGGAGGCCGGCTGCCGTTTGGGTGATGTAAGGCACGAGGTTGTTGGGCACTCCCACGGGGCTCTCGCCAATGAGCGAGCTCGGGTGAGCACCGATGGGGTTGAAGTAGCGGAGTGCGAGGCCGTTGATCTGCTTCTCTTCATGGCAGAAGTCGCGGATGATGTCCTCGTTCACGGTCTTGGTGTTGCCGTAGGGACTCTCGGCGGGCTTGCGTGGAGTGCCTTCGGTCACTGGCAACTTGTCAGGCTGACCATAAACTGTGCAGCTCGACGAGAACACGAGGTTGGCAACGCCGGTGTACTTCATTGCCTCGAGGATGTTCATGAGGCTGTTGACGTTGTTGCGGTAGTACTCGAGGGGCTTATGTACGCTTTCGCCCACGGCCTTGAAGGCTGCGAAGTGGATTACGGCGTTTATCTCGCCTTTGTGGCGGAGGAAGAAGTTGAGGGTGGCTCCGCGGTCCGAGAGGTCGAAGTTCTCGAACTCAGGACGCTTGCCGGTTATCTTTTCGATGTTGTCTACAGTCTCGGCCTTGGAATTGGAGAGGTTGTCGACGATGATGACCTCGTAGCCGGCCTCCTGGAGCTCGACCACGGTGTGCGAACCGATGAAGCCGGTGCCGCCCGTCACAAGTATTTTGCTCATTATCTCTTGTTTGTTTTTAAGGTTATGCAAATATACTCAAAGACGTTCGGATTTGTGCTGAGCCAAGCCGTTTGATGATGCAATATTTCTCATGGTGAAGACGTTTTGCCGATCCCCCTTGCCTCCTTTCTCTAAATTTACTGCACGGCGTCGATGTTGAATTGACCGTTCGCCACGCAGTTTTCCTCCTGGGACCCGTCCTGACCGTTAAAATCGCAAACCAGCCCTCAACTCCATCGTATATTTACCATAGAAAACGAAGCCAAAAGGCTAACGCTAAGCAGGCGGTCTGTATCGTTTTCAAGTAAATATTTTAAAACAAAAAATCATGTTAACATCAGAAAACTTCGAAGAGCCGGTTATGAATGACAATGAACCGGAGGAGTGTTGTCCCTATGAGGAGCTTCAGGAGGCCCTTAGGACACAAAAGGAGCGTATCATTGTGAAGGAATTGTCAGATCAGTGTGTCGATGGTCTGTTGAAGGCAGAGGAAAAACAATGTTTAGGTAAAAAATTTTGCGCTTGGCTGATACTGTCTCTTTACCTCATCGTCTTCATTGCTGTATCATTTTTTGAAGACAATGCGCTTTACCTTCTTGGTGCAGTAGTAAGTGGCGTCTTGTTTTACGTTGGAAGGAGTAATGCGAAGTCCATTGAAAAGTCTATCAAAAGGGTCAAGACGGTGGATGCGAAGATCCGAAAATTCGTACCGTCTTTGGGCGTCTTTTTGCTGCTTGTTTTTATCTATCGTCGTTTTGCTGTCAATTATTTTGACGGTCTTGAATATCTTGAAAGTAGCCTCTCTACTGTTCTTCTGGTGCCTTTTCTTCTTGCGGGAGCAGTTTGCGCTATCGGACTTCCTGTTTTGTCCGGTGCGTATTCTATATGCTCGTTACTTAAGTACGAAATGACAAAAAACGAGAATGGTGATATAGTCCTCGAAAAGAAAGATTAAGAAGCTATAGTGGTTTTATGCAATCTCATTTCCGAGTATCGAAAACATGCATTTTCTCGATTTCGTACTTCATATATTTGCATCAGAAATCAAGAAACATATGGCTCTCGATTTCTAACAAATAAAATATTTTATAACTATGAAAACATATTTCAACCCTTGGGTAGGCAAGAACTACCAGACTTCCAAACCCCGAGTCCTCGTAATTGGCGACAGCCACTATTGCGGTGACGACTGCGCTATGCGCAACCAGTGCGGCGTACGTGGCAACCTCCCACCCTCCAGTATGGGCAAATGCCAGGATTTCACAAATATGGTGACACGCCGCTATCTCGACTACCGCGCAGGCCGTGCCGAAGGCGAGGGCTGGATGACTCGCTCATATCTCTCTTTCGAGAAGATGTTGCTCGGCAAGTCCGAAATTTCGCCCGCTGAAAGCCTCGACATTTGGAACAGAGTCGCTTTCTACAACTTCGTGCAGACTGCGGCTCCCGACCCCAGCAACGATAACTTCTCCGTTGACGAATATAAGCGTTCCACTCCTCTCGTTGCCGAGGTCATGGAGGCTCTCCAGCCAGACATTATCCTCGTTTGGGGCGCAAAGGCCTACGGCAATCTCCCGGACCGCAACTATAACACAGTCTCAGATTGCTGCGTCGACTACACTCTCGTCAGTGGCCGCAAAGCCCGCTGCATCAAACTTACTCACCCAAGCCGCGCAAGTTACTCTACGGAGCACGCTAAGCTCTCGCAATTCGTAAACCTCTAAACCCCAATAATTTTCTTTCAATTACCCATTACAGGGCCAGTCCGCAAAACGACTGGCCCCCACCCAACTCATCCTTTTAAAAAATCTAAAATTCAATATTATGATACCTTTGATTCCTATTGCCGGTCTTGTCGTTGCAGTCGTAAAAGTCATCGTGGCTGCGGGCGAGGTCAAAAACGCATACGATAATGACAAGAAAAGACGCATACGATAATGCCAAGAGTTAATTCCCGGTCTGCGAGATGGCTAATGTGTGGTCCCCGGTATGGCGTCGCACTATCGTAGCCTGGGGTGGCAAGGCCGCATGCCACCGTTCCCTAAGCATAAGATAAGGGGACGTGGTGTCTCCACTTTAAAAAAAAACCCATTCTTAACTTAATTTAACGTTCGGGGGGGGGTAATGTTAAAATTCTCCGTAAATTGCAGCATACAACAAAGACCTCCCTGCACGGCTACATCATCATCGTACGCTTAGAACCTAATAAACCTATAGTAATCAATAAAATATAAACAAATAATAAACTTATGTTCGCAAAAGGTAAATTCAATATGCCAACAGCCGAGGACCTCGGCAAGCTTTGGCAGGGTGTGGTCGAACAAGCTGCAGACGTCTCTGGCGCAGTTGCGGAATCATGGGACAAGGCCTTCAAGCAACTCGACGAACTCGACAAGAAGATTGACGCCGCCAACAAGGCCAACATCACCTACACCGAGGTCGAGTTCCTCCAGACTCAGCAGCTCATGTCTATCGCCCAATCCATCATTGCCCAGGGTGCCGATGGTATCGCCGTATTCCGCGTAAAGGGCGAGGATGGTGCAGCAATCATCAACCTCGCAAACGTCAAAGGCCGTGAGCTCCTCACGCCTGAGACCAACAAGTACGCCATCATCAAGGCAGCAGCTCTCTCGAACGATGTCAAGGAACTCTTTGCCGACGGCGAACTTCAAATCCTCAACTAACTCTAAACCTCAAATTCATAAAACACAATATCTCTATGTTTCAATGGTTAATTGATGCCGTCAGGGCTATCGGTAGGTGGATTATCAATGTCTTAAATCGTGTAATCAGCTTCCTTCAAGATGTCCTCGAATGGTTTAAGGTTAAAGATCTCAATCCTAAGAAGGATACGCCTTTCATTATGAAGGCTGACGACAATATGAAGAAGATGCTCGGCCAGGCTCCTACCCGCAATGTCGGTATCTTTAAGGGTGTCTACGACAAGACGGACGATACAATCCAGTATCACGAGGTTGAGTCTGAACGGGGCGTCGATCAGAAGACCAAAGAAGTTCTGGGTGGCGAGAAAATTGTCCTCCTCTCCTAAATCTACACTACATACCTATGGAAATCTCAAAAATGATAGCCGACTTCTTCCACCGTCTCTTCGGTCAGAAGTCCACCGAGCCCGACGCCCCCGCATCTGAGCCACAGATTACCGTAAATCCCGCTCCCGAGGCTTCAAAAGCGCAAACAGATGTGTCTCCGAAAGATACTATCGCAACGGAGGAGGCAAAGCCCGCAGTCTCGACTCCCGAACCCGCAAAGACGGATGCCCCCGCACTCTCGCCTGCCCTCGCTAAACTCTTTGAACAATTAGCCGCCGCCTTCAAGGGGCTCATTGAAAAAGCCAAGGGTGGCAAGCCCGCAATTAAGATCTCTGTAATCGACGGCCCGTGCAACTTCAATGATTTCCTGTCCTGGTTCAAGGCCAAGAACATCAATTCGCAGGAGCACACCCCCTTCATTATGAAGATTACACCCGAGATTGCCAAGAAGCTCTCCACCCCCGATTTCTCTATCCCCGATCTCACCAAGCCCGTGGGCATCATGCTCGGCATCTACTGCAAGTCAGATGAAACCCTTCAGTGCCAGTTCATCCAATGCGACTCCCTCGACCAGCAGACCAAGGATGTCCTCGGCAACGAGACTATTGTTTTACTCTCATAAAACTCAATAGCATGTTAGTTTTAGTTCTCAAACTTTGTGGCGCTGCGCTTGCTATTGCTGTAACTATTGCCATCATTTACGTGCTCTATCGAATATTAACGAGTGAATAATCTTATACCTCTATGTTAGGCTTACTTCTAAGATTAGGTGGAGCCCTTTTGGTCGGTGCCGCCGCTACTGTTGCCGTCGCTGCTATCTGCGTCACCGTTAGTGAACTCATCAGTCCGAGACAGATTGCCAGGACAGCAAGAATAAAGTGTCCTGGAGCCTTAAAGGTGGTCATCACAGGTGCGCCCGTCCGAAATGTGGGATTGTATTCCGAGGCCGGAATAATTAAGTGTACCGAAGAATTTCGGAAGCTCATCACAAGCAATGACTTACGAAAAGTTTATTGCGACGTCTATAACAAAAACGACGAAAAAGTTGGTGAAATGACCATTGAATCCAGCGAGGGTGTCGACTCTTCAATCTATGTCGGTCAGGAAATCTACGTCTAAATATTGTTTTTGCATAATCTGCCTCTCTATACGCAGTCCGCAAAATTCCGCTTCTGCGAAAATATCATCTGAGCGAAGTGGAATGCTTTGTTCCTTCAGAGTCTGTGCGAATCTGTGTAATATGTGGGCAAAGCCAGCAATGGCATAAACTCCTAATGAAAAATGCTGATATACAAAATTAACAAGCAGGATCTGTCCCCAGACCAGCAAATATGGATTGACAACTTCCACTCTGGCCTCACAGCCGTGCTCCAGAAGTCGGTCGATGCCAACGGTCGCGACCTTTTGCTCGACTACGAGGTCGCCGTCACCCGTCGCGACACCAAATTCCTCACTTTTGACTCCAACGCCGCTTTCGGCATCCCCGGCAGTCTCAGCATCGAAGCCGATGCAAGCCGTTACGCCTCAGACAAAGCCGAGTCCGATAGGTTCTCTATCCGCATCAAGCTCACTTTCACCAAGAAGGCGCAAGCCGGGCCCCAGCAGGCAAAGAAGAGTCCCGAAGACGAGGAGAGCAAAATGACTTTCCATCCCACAACACCGCGCTACACATTCGACCAAATTATTCTCCCCGATGACACCCGTAAGTCCATTCTTGATGCCCTTGGCGTTGTAGCCCACCGCGAATTGGTCTACGAAAAGTGGGGCTTTGGCGTATGCGACCCTACGCCCAACAGCATACTTAGCTTCTACGGCCCTCCAGGAACAGGCAAGACTATGTGCGCCCACGCCATTGCCAACTATCTCCACAAGCCTCTCCTCGCCTTCAACTATGCCGAGATTGAGAGCAAATACGTAGGCGAGGCTGCCAAAAACCTTAAGCGCGCTTTCGAGGAGGCGAGCAGGCAAGACGCTGTTATGTTTTTCGACGAGGCCGACTCTTTCCTTGGCAAGCGCATCGGCAATGTCGATTCTGGCCATGACCAGAGCATCAACTCGCAGCGTTCGCAGATGCTTATCTACCTCGAGGAGTTCAAGGGTGTGGTTATCTTCGCCACCAACCTTCAGTCCAACTACGACAAGGCTTTCGAGAGCCGCATCGTGGCTCACATCAAGCTGGATCTCCCCAACCGTGAGGCGCGCGCCGACATTCTCCGCCACCTCATTCCCGCCCATCTTCCACTCGATCACACGTTCACCGACGAGGATTTACTCGCCATCGCCGACAAGATGGACGGTCTGGCCGGCCGAGAGATTAAGCAAGGCGTAAAGCAACTCCTCTTCCGCAAGGCAAGCGAATCGGGCGAGCAAGCTGTCTTCTCCGTGCAGGATTTTGCCGACGCAATGGCCGCCAAACTCAAAGAGAAGAAAAACCTCGACCTTGAGTCCGAGATCAACAAGCGCAAAGAGGAGGAGAAAAAGCGCAAGGATACTTTGGATGCGCTGGCCCGCGATGGCAAACGCCGTATGGAGTACCTCGACAGCTGCTCTCTCGACGCCCTCGAGTCCGCCATCAAGCGCAAGAAGGAGAAGGCCGAGAAGGAGGAGAAGGAAAATGCTGAGAAGGAGAAGAATATCAACGAGGCCGTGAATGGTGAGGCCGAGAGCAAACCGAGCTCTGAAACCTCAACACCGACTCCGTCAATTTCAACTCCCGAAACCTCAACATCCGAAACTCCGACTCCCACCCCTGAGGCATAAACACAACAAACAATCCTCCGCCACTAATGTGTGACGGGGGATTGTTTTATTTCCTAAGTGCGGAAATTGAAATTTGTGGCAAGCGTAGCAACACAGGCAGTTCAAGCCAACTGGCTGAACCTCGCAAAGTCAAGGACTACAACACCCTCGCCTACATTTTCTTCCACCTGTTAACTGATTCCATTCTCCTAATCTCCCACCCCTCAAACTGCAAAATAATCAAATGCAGTTCAGTCCCTTGCC
>CAVGTO010000049.1:7068-14368 GCA_963631865.1 Eggerthellaceae bacterium | reverse complement strand
GCAACACCATAACGCCAGAGCTCATTGAGAACAGCAAGCGCGAGGTTATGACCTTGCTTCGCCAGACCATCCGCCCTGAGCTCTTGAACCGAATTGACGAGATTGTGACCTTCACCCCGCTCAGTCAGGACAGGATTCGCGAGATTGTGGGTTTGCAATTCGCATCCGTACAGAAGACTCTCGCTTCGAACGGCGTGACGATCAACATGACGTCGGCCGCCATCGATTGGCTTGCCCGAGTGGGTTACGACCCAATGTTTGGCGCACGTCCTGTAAAGCGAGCCTTGCAGACCTACGTACTGAACGACCTCTCGAAGCGAATACTCGCTGGAGACGTGGACAAGGAGCGCCCGATGACGGTGGACGTAGACGGCGACAAGCTAGTCTTCCGCAACTAGGCTTTGTTTTTCTTGGTTGATATATTATTATGAGTTAGGCGCCCCGTTGCAGAGTTTCTTCTGCGACGGGGCGCCTTTTTTAGATTTTCACAGGAGTTAGCGACGGACTTTATTCCGCCGCCTTTACTTCCCGCCATCCCGTGAGGCCCTTGCCGAGGTCATCAAGTTCGAGCGCAAGGCCAACTACATTGCGAGCTGAGCCTTGGAAAGGAACGAGGTAATTGTTGGCAACGATTTGGTTGGCGGCTGCATCGAGGCCTCCGTTCTTTTGGAGTTTGAGCTCTATTACGTAGATGTATCTTGCGGAAGTGGCAACCATATCTATGCGGCCAGTGGCAAGCATACGCTCGACCTCCACTTGAAATCCGATGGCATTGAGTATAGTGCTTATTATCAAGCGGTAACGCTCCTCCATATCCATACATTCCAATTTCTTGTTGCTGTATGGGACATCGGAGATTAGGGCTTTGAGGACCGTCATTGCCTCGGGGATATTGCCGTCCCTCAGATACTTGAACAGCAGAGTTTGTGAGGATATCGAAGATGGCGCTCCACTCCGCATTGTCAGGATAGGGAGGACTACATTGTAGAGGGCGACACGTACCTCATTGTTCGGGAAACCGAGAACGTAGAGGTCACCATCGAAACTTTTTATGGTGAGGTAGCCCGACTGATAAAGGAAGATTTCCGGATGACCTACGGTAACATCGGAAGTTTCGAGGATGCGACGCTCGACATAGCAGTTGTCGAAGTCACGCAGAGTAACTTCCATATTGTCAATGAACTTAGGCAAGAGCATTGTCGCCCCCGAGGCCACCCAGTAGCCATTTATGTCCCTCTCGCTAAACGCATATACAAGGCTGAAGGGGTTATATACGTCGGCCGTGCATTTTCGGGAAAAGTGGTACCCATCGTAGTTTGATTTCAGGTTACCAATTGTCTCCCCCACGGTCCATCCGTTCTCATCGGCCATAGCTTTAATCTCGGGACCAAAATTATCGAGCATCTCTTGCTCACTTATGCCACAGAGGCATTCATATTCGGGCTTGAAACTGAGGTTAACGAGGTTGTTGAGGGCCGAGAAGAGCGATATTTGAGCGAATTTGGTTATGCCCGTTATGAAGACGAAACGGATATGGGCATCGGCAGCCTTGAGGGTAGTAAAGACTTCGCGATAGACGGATGCGCATTTCTCGTGCTCGGGCGTACCCCACGAATGTTGAAGTGGGAAATCGTACTCGTCAACCAGCACGGCGACTCTGTGACCTGAGGTTTTGTGGGCTGCGCCCACTATGTCACGAAACCTTCTTTGGAAAGAGAATGCGGAGACGCTATCCAATCCATACTGTTTCTCACACTCACAGAAAACAGAATCCAAATAAGAGTTCAGGCTTGCCAAGGACTCGCCAGCCCAACTCATATCAAGCCGGATAACAGGGCGCGCAGTCCATTCCGTCTCCAAATCCATTATTTTCAGGCCTTCAAAGAGGTCTTTGCGACCCTCTAAATAGCACTGAAAAGTATCGACCAACAGAGATTTTCCGAAACGACGGGGGCGACTAAGGTAGTTGTATTGCTCACCCTTATTGACAATATTCCAAATAAGGTCGGTCTTATCCACATAAAGATATCCGTCCTCCCTAAGCTTAGAGAATGTTTGGATGCCTACTGGCAGGCGGCGAATTTGTTCTATGGGCTGCATAGTGCTTCTATATTGGTTGTTACTTTACAAAGGTAGTGATTTTTTGCGGTTTGCGGGTGTGGGAGGGGGCTGGGGATGGCAATGCGGAACCGCCCCATTGGATAGTTTCCTAACAGAATGCCCGATCTGCGACACACAAATGCCCCGACGCACTTTGGTTGCGCGTCGGGGCGTTGATATTTTCTAAAATGGTTATTTTAGAAGATGAATGAGCAGATGGGGTGATATTAGTTAAATATTATAAACTCAAGAGGCCTCCATAGAGCTTTGGAGCATTGACAGGCATCATTGTATTGACTCCCCACCAAACCCAGGAAAATTGGCTATATTCGCAGAGCAAACTAGCACTGAAACAAAGGGAGCAAAGCAAGATATGGCAAACACAAGGAAGCGTATTCCATACGGATTGTCGGATTTCGAGACACTGCGGAACGACAATTGCTATTACGTGGACAAGACTGCTTACATCCGCAGGCTTGAGGAGTATAATTTTGCCCTATTCTTACGTCCTCGTCGTTTCGGCAAGAGCCTGTTTGTCAATATGCTCAAGGCTTACTACGACGTTAATTTCGCGAACAAGTTCGACTCTTTGTTTGGCGAACTAGCCATTGGCAAAGAACCGACACAGTTGCACAACACTTACCTCATGCTGTCGTTCAACTTTTCAAGGGTAGACAGCACGCCGGCAAATGTGCAAGAGTCGTTCAATAAAGTCGCACTTGAAAGCATAGACAAGTTTATATTTCGGAACTCCGGGAATATTCCTTCGGAAACTTACAAACTCGTAATAGAGAGCGGAATAAACTGCGCCGAAGCGCTGGCGCTGTTATCTTCTTTAGTCAACAGGGCAGGCAACAAGATCTACGTGGTCATTGACGAGTATGATAATTTCGCCAACACTTTGATGACAATAGATGAGACGGCGTATCAGAAAATCCTGCACGCCGACGGCTTTGTGCGTCTTTTCTATAATGTCCTGAAGGAGGCGACCACGGACAATTCAGCAGCAATAGACAGGATATTCATAACGGGAGTATCACCACTCTGCCTTAGCGACGTCACTAGCGGATTTAACATAGCCAGGAACATCTCAACCCTCACAGAATTCAATGGAATGGTGGGGTTTACAGAGCCGGAGGTATGCGAAATGATGACGTATTATCTGCAATTGGACGAATCCATCGATGAGCTGCTGCAAGTTGCACGAACCTACTATGATAACTACAGTTTTAGCAAGGCGGCAGCTCTGAAGGGAGAGCATGTGTTCAACTCCGACATGGTGCTCTACTTTATTGACTGTTGCAAAGACTCCGGAGGCGAAGCACCTGAGAATATGCTGGACGACAACGTCAAGCAGGATTACAACAAGATTCGCATGATGGTGCGATACGAGTCGAAGTTCGGGAACAAGATCAAAAAGATGCAGACCATCCTCAACAACGGCTACATCCTGTCACAGCTCAACCCCGAGTTCCAGATCCGCGAGCTTGCAGACGAGAAAAACCTCGTAAGCCTGCTGTTCTACCTTGGTTTGCTGACCTATGGCAAAGTCAAGATTGAGCGTAATGGAATTACGAACGAGACGGTTGGCTTGGTTGTGGCGAATGAGGCGATGCGCCTGCAGTACTGCACATATTTGTCACAAGCATATGGCGAGGCTCTGCAATGGAGGACCGACAACGACACGATGGACAACCTATGGGTTGACTGGATTTATTATGGGCAGTGGGAGCCGATGATCAGGTACATTGCCTCGGTGATGCACGACAACGACAGCGTGCGGGACTTCGGGCCGGAGGGCGAGAGTTTCGTAAAGGGATTTATGCTTGCGCACCTCTGCAATGGCAACGGATATGCCGTCCGCACAGAGGTCGAGATGGGACACGGATATTCGGACATCTACCTCTACCCTATCGTGCCCGATTACCCCAACGCATTGGTGCTTGAGCTCAAGTACCTCAAGCCTTCGGCGTCCGATGACGAGGTGAAAGCGATCACAGAGAAAGCGAAGGCGCAGGTTGCCCAATATGTGGCCGACAACCGCTTGCGCACAGAGGCAGAAGCTCGAGGGTGGACTCTTACGGCTGCTGTTGCCGTTTTCCGCGGATGGAAGGCGGAGGCCGTTCTTGCAGTTAACAGTTAACAGTTGTTGCGAAGAGGGACTGTGATTGGGCTGTGATTTTTTAGAATACGGATTTCACTGATTAAACGGATTTTGCGCTTCGCTTTTCCGATTGCGGAATCTTACAGCGTCGCACAAAAAAATAGCCTCTCCGAATACTATACACAGTGTGTAGAATATTCGCAGAGGCTGCCTAAAGCAACCGCCCCACCAAGACGAAACAAATTAATCTTGGCGGGGCGGAGTGTTATACGCCAGACGAAGCGAGGACGTTACTTCTTCTTTTTCTTCTTGTCCTTCTTCTTGCCGTCCTTGTGGTTCTTACGCTTGTCGAGGACGCTCTTGGGTGGGATGCCGCCAGAATCCTTACGACCACGGCCGTGGCCTGACTTGCCCTTGCCTCCACCGAAGCCGCCGAGCTTAGCCTTCTTGCCACCGAGGCCTGCGCTTGCTCCAGCGAGAGCCAGTTTCTGCTGCTGCTCGAGGATGCTGCCGCCGGCAGCGAGAACCTTCTGGTTCTGCTTCTCGATGTCGGTGAGGGGAGAGCCGGCAATCGCCATATCGATTTGCTTCTTCTCGAGATTGGCATTAGCGATGCGGACGCGAATCTGGTCGCCAAGCTGATATTTCTTACCAGTGTTGCGGCCAACGACACAATAGTTCTCCTCGTCGAAGACATAATTGTCGTCGTCCATATCACGGAGGCTAATCATGCCTTCACAGAGATTCTCATTGATCTCTGCATATATGCCCCACTCGGTGACACCTGAGATATGCGCATCGAACTCCTCGCCAAGACGCTCGAGGAGGAACTCGCACTGCTTGTACTTGATAGAGTCGCGCTCAGCCTCGGCAGCCATAACCTCCTGCGATGAGCAATGTTCGCACATCTCCTCATACTTCTCCTTATTGGCACTCTTGCCGCCGTTGAGATAGCTGAAGAGGAGGCGGTGGACCATCATATCGGGATAACGACGGATGGGGCTGGTGAAGTGGGTGTAGAAGGGGAATGCGAGACCATAGTGACCAACGTTGTCGGTGGAATACTTGGCCTTGGCCATAGTGCGAAGCGCAAGGACCTCGACCATGTTCTGCTCTCCCTTGCCACGGCACTCGGAGAGAACGCGGTTGACGGCATTATTAATCTGCTCATCCTTCTGAGGCATTGCCTCGTAGCCGAAGCGGCGGATGAAAGAGGCGAACTTGGCGTAACGCTCCTCTGAGGGCTGATCGTGGATACGGTAGACAAAAGTCTTTGGAGTACGCTTGCGACCTGTCTCGTTAAACTCGTCCTTGCCGACGAATTCAGCCACACGGCGGTTGGCGAGAAGCATGAACTCCTCGACGAGCATATTGCTCTCCTTGGCCTCCTTGAAGTAGACGGAGAGGGGCTTGCCGTTCTCGTCTATCTCGAAACGGGGCTCGACGCGCTCAAAGCTGATGGCACCAGCCTCAAAACGGCGCTTGCGCATCTTCTGGGCGAGCTCGTTGAGTTTGAGAACCTCGGTCTTGAAATCCTTGGGGTCGTTGCCGGTATTGGTGCCGTCGATGATGGCTTGCGCCTCCTCGTAGGTAAAGCGGCGGTCGCTCTTGATGACGGTCTTGGCGATCTTGGTGCTCAAGACATCGGCATTATCATTGAGCTCGGCGAGGACTGAGAAAGTAAGTTTCTCCTCGTCGGGACGGAGAGAACAGAGGAAATTGGAAAGGCGCTCGGGGAGCATAGGGATAACGCGGTCCACAAGGTAGATGGACGTGGCACGGTTGTAGCCCTCTTCATCGATGATAGTGCCAGGGGTGACGTAATGGGTGACATCGGCAATATGGACGCCGACCTCCCAATTACCATTCTCGAGTTGGCGGATAGAGAGGGCGTCGTCGAAGTCCTTGGCATCGCGGGGGTCGATGGTGAAGGTTGTGACCTTGCGCATATCGATACGCTTGGCGATTTCCTCCTTAGTGATGCCAGGGTTTATTTTTTCGGCCTCGGCTGCGACATCCTCCGGATAAGAGTATGGGAGGCCATATTCTGCAAGGATGGCATGCATCTCGGTCTGATTGTCACCCATATTGCCGAGCACTGCAACAATCTCGCCTTCGGGATTCTTGCCGCCCTCGGGCCACTTGGTAATCTTGGCAATAGCCTTTTGGCGATTTTCGCCGCCACCAAGTTTGTCGAACGGGATGTAGATATCGTGGCCACCGGTCTGGCGGGGATTGCAGACAAGGAAAGCTGCCTTCTCAGTGATGTCGAGGATGCCGACAAAAGTCTCACGTTTGCGCTCGGTGACCTCTATAATCTTTCCTTCGGGCTGACGGCCAGGCTTGCGCTTGAAGACTTGGGCAAGGACCTTATCGCCGTGCATAGCGGAACCGACGTTTGAGCGGTCGATAAAAATGTCCTGAGGCTCGGCCTCCTTGTCGTCGGGGACGATGTAGGCGGTGCCGGACGACGTCATATCGACGGTGCCGGCAACGGTGTCGGAGCCAGCACTGCCACCGGTCAGAGCGAACTTGCCCGGGTGGCTCGTCTCGTAGAGGGTACCTGTCTCTGCGAGTTTATAGAGCATATCCTGGACTTCCTCACGGTCCTTTTTGCTCTTGTAGCCAATGCCTTCGGTGACATCCTTATAATTCCAGGCATTGGACATGTTATCTTGGAAAAACTTCAAAATCTTGTCTTTCAGAGCGTTGTCATGCTGCTCGTCGGACTGTTTCCTTTTAGCCATATCGTGTACTATATATATCGTTGTAAATATAACGTATTTTTCTCAGTTATGTTTGTTAAAATTGTGTTTCATTTTATACTTTAGTGTTCCCGCACAGAGCGGAAAGCATTATCTTACCACGAAACAAGGAGCAAAATACCATAATGATGAAAAGACGTCAGAGAGCGGCAACCGCCATTGCAACTATTGCCGCAACAGCAATTTGCGCAACCAGTTGCATCACGAAAAATGAAGTAAACGCAGGCGATGAAGCCCCATTTGCGGGCGCGACATTCTGCGTACTCGGCGACTCGTACTCGACATTCAAGGGTGCAGTGACGCCAGACACAAACTTCGTATGGTACGACTC
>CAVGTO010000049.1:0-7058 GCA_963631865.1 Eggerthellaceae bacterium | reverse complement strand
GGGGCACGGACGTGTGCAAACTAGAGCAGATGTGGTGGCACATCATGGCCGACAGCCTTGGAATGCGCCTCATGCAGAACAATGCGTTCTCAGGCTCGACGGTAGGCTACCACGGGTATGACGACAACAAGGACGGGCAGAGCGACGACTATTCGGACCGCGCATTCATAACGCGTCAGCCCAATCTGGCTAAGTCGGACTACATCTTTGTCTTTGGCGGAACGAACGACAGTTGGTCCGGCGCACCAGCCGGCACGTATGACTACGAGACGTTCAGCCGCGACAGCCTATACACCTTCCGCCCCGCAATGGCCAAACTGTTGCGCGACCTCAAGGAGTCGCAACCACAGGCAAAAATCATCGTGCTCATCAACAGCCAGTTGCGCTATGAGATTAGCGAGAGCATGCAGGCCATAGCCGACCACTACGGCGTGCCGTACGTCGTACTCTACGACATAGACAAGCATTGGGGACACCCGACGATAGCAGGTCAGAGAGCCATTGCGGAGCAGGTGGTGCGAGCTTTAGAGCGAACTGAATAAAATATTCGGCTCGTTACATTTCCCCGTTTGAGGCTACCCGACCAGTAACCTCAAACGGGGTTTTATCATGGTTACGTTTCACAAGGAGGCGGATATCACCATCAGCAGAGAAACGCACCCGCAAATCAAAGCCCGAGATCCAATCGGTGAAGAGTACGTGAACCTCAAGTTCATCCTCATTGAGCCAAGCGTAAGAGGCTGCGGCACGGAAAGGCCCGGTGAAGCCAGAGAAGGCCCCGAGGGTCGTGCCGCGGGGATGAGACGGGAATGTGGTAGGGACTTGGGACATAGCCCACTCAGAGAAAGCGCACTCTATCGGCACAATCCGGCCGAGAGTGTCGGTCACGGTCATAGTCAGGCACTCAGCTTTTTGCATTATGCTTAGCAACTTACAGCCCATCAGGTTATCTGAGGGAAGAAGGATATCCACATGTTCGCCAATCTTTAGCTTGCTGACCTTGGATTCGCCAGACGGCATCGCTATGGAATATCGGGAGAGTTTGTCTTTTAGTGTCTTGTAATCAGCAGATTCGGGAAGGGGAGAAGACGAGACGTATGGGCAGACGAGGTTGAAGAGGTAAGCCTGCTCGCGGTTGCCAGGGGCGGCGGCCGTTATGCATTGGGTTATGGCGCACACCATGTCCTCGTCGGGCATGACAATAATGAATTGGCCATGGAGGCCGTCTGCACGCATTGTGCGGGGATGAGCGCACGTCCACATCTGATAGCCGTAGCCGATCGTGGGAACGTGGACTGTCATCATACGCTCCACCCAATCGGACGGAATGATTTGACGGCCATTATACACACCTTTTTGCAACAGGCATTGACCAAATTTGGCCATACTCTCCGCTTGAAGATAGAGCCCCCAGCCGCCACAAGATTCCCCCTCGGGACTAGACTCCCAATTGAGACTATCGATGCCGAGCGGGGCGAAAAGACGGGGACGGAGATAGTCGAGCAGTGGCATACCGGCAACCTTCCCGATAATGGCAGAGAGCAGGTAAGTATCCATAGAATCGTATGCAAAACGTTCTCCCGGTTGGGCCGCAAAAGGGCGAGCAAGATAATCACGAACCCAATAGAGAGAGTGTTGGCGGACGCTATCCGTAGGCACAAAGCCGGACGTCATTGTTAGCAAATCGCGCACAGATAGATTGGCAAGCCGTGGCGACACACAGTTCGGCAGCTCATCGGGGAAGAAAGACATAACCTTGTCCGAAACCTTCAGACGCCCCTCCCCGACAGCGATGCCCACGGCCGCCGCAACGAAAGTCTTTGAACAGGAGAAAAGCGTATGGCCATCGGTGGGCAAGAAAGGTCGCGGATGGAGTTCGGCAATGACAGAGCCATAGCGGAGGAGCACGAGGTGGTGGATCTCGGCATCGGGAATGGTCATGACGGAGTCGAGGAAAGCAGCGATGCGGGCCGACGACACGCCTTGGGCCTCAGGAGACGAACGTGGGAGGTCGCCAACCTGGGCATGAGCAGATATTGAAAAGCAGACAGAAAGGACGGCGCAAGCCGCCAAACGGCTCGTACGAGACAAGATGCGCATAGGAATTAGGATAATTAACGCTGCGGGCAAAGCAAAGATAGGCTAAAAGGCATAACTTTGGGGAACGAAGAACAGATAAAAACGAACGAGAAGCAGAAAGCCGTGAAAACTCGTCTTGAGCGAATAATGGACACCACAGACGTCCACTACGACGACTGTGAACGCCTCTACCTCGAAGCCTTTCCCGCCGACGAGCGGCGAACGGCAGAGGAAGAGCGCCGACTGACAGACACCGAACCACACTTCCACCCACATGCCATAATACACGACGGGCACCTATGCGGCCTCGCAAACACATGGCACTTTGCCGGGGTGCGCTACATTGAGCACTTGGCCATAATGCCGCGCGACAGAGCGCACGGCATAGCGTCGGACGTGCTGACCATACTCAAAGGACAGGGCGATCCGATAATACTTGAGGTAGAGCCACCCGAGACTGAAGTGGCACGCCGCCGCATTGCCTTCTACGAGCACAACGGGTTTCGCCTGCTACGCGTGGACTATGAGCAGCCGTATGAAGATTCCAAGGGGCGCAAGGAGAATCTCAAGATGGACCTTATGGTGTGGGGCGAGATACCCAACTTGGACGAGGTCATACGGGAGATACAGAATAGCTGATGCGGTCAAGACCGCTTTCTCGTCCTACTGGGGAAAATACAATCAGAGAAGAACCGTCACGCCCCAAATTGCACACTTTTGTGCCATTTTAGATAACAAAAGGGTCAAGTCGTCTCATTACATTCGCGTTACAAATTCAAACACATCAAGAGACAACAGATGCAAATTCTTAAGCGGAGAGGACGAGCGCTGGCTATGTCCGTGCTCGTCCCCACCCTATTCTCCGCCTGCGAGTGGTTCGACTACCACCCCTATTGCGTAGACATAAGCGGAGAGACAGGAATAAACGGAAAAAACATTGAGCGCATAGGCGCCATAACGGAAGGGCGCAAAGCATTTCGGTTCGCACTGATATCGGACACGCAGCGATGGTATGACGAGACAGAGGACCTCGTGAGCGACATCAACGCGAGAGGCGACATAGACTTCGCGCTACACGCCGGAGACCTGACTGACTTCGGAGCGAACGACGAATTCCTATGGCAGCGCGACATCCTGCAAGGGCTTGAAGTCCCATACGTGGCAGTGATAGGCAACCACGACTGCCTAGCCACAGGAAAACAGACGTTCCGCCGAGTGTGGGGCGACCTCAACTACGCATTTACGGCGGGCGACATACGCTTTATATGCCTCAACAGCAACGCACTCGAATTTGACTATTCGGAGGCCGTGCCCGATATGGACTTCATCTACAACGAGGCAGACAACTTTCCCGAGGAGTGCACCCGCACCATAATACTCCAACACTGCCGACCATTCGACGACGAGTATAACAACAACATGGCGCGGTATACGCATGAGGTGATAAAAAGGCTGCCAGGCATAATGTTCTGCCTCTCGGGACATATCCACAAGATTACCCATGACGACCTCTACGGAGACGGACTGATATACCACACCACTACGTGTGCCCAAGACAGGACTTACCTCATTTTCAACATAAAAGAAGACGGCTATGACTATGAGGAAGTTACTTTCTAAGGTTTTCATGTGTGTAACAACCTGCATAGCAATATCATTGAGCACACAGAGAGCCATAGCGGCAGAGAGCGAAAGAATAGACTCAATTCCCGAGGGCAAGACTGCCTACGACGTGCGAATTGAACGATACGTGAGTTCTCATGCGCTACTGACTCCGCAGTACACCAAACTGCAGTTTGCAGGCAGCATTGGCATGATGTCCATAGGTCTCGGATGGGACTATGGGAAGAACGACCGTTGGGAGACAGACATCATGGTTGGCTTCGTGCCAAGGCTAGAGAGCAACAGGGCAAAACTGACTTTCACGCTGAGGGAGTGCTTTATGCCGTGGAGCTTGCCTATCGGGCAGTCGGCTGTAGACTTCAGTCCTTTGAGGGTGACGGCAGGACTGAATGCCATAATAGGTCATGAGTTTTGGACTCGTAACCCAAGTAAATATCCCGAAGGTTATTACTTCTTCTCCACGAAATTCCACTTCATATGTGGATTTGGCCAGCAATGGACGCTTAACATCAGTCGCGACAAACGGCGAATGTGGCGCAGCGTGGGCATATATTACGACCTCTCGACAAATGACACTTATGTCCTTAGCGGATTCGGCAACAGGTATGTTGGTTTCCGAGATGTATTTCATCTGGATATAGGCATCAAGCTGCAAATATTGTAAACAGTTAACAGCCAGGGTCGCATAGAGACTCAATTGTTATAATCCGCAGATTCAACCGATTTTGACGTGAATTAAATAGATTTCAAGTATTGCTTATGCTCGAGGCGAGCTATTGGAGGAGAGGGGTTAAACTGTTGGGTTGCGGAGGAAGCAATTGCCCATTGGCATTGTAGCCGAAAAAATAGTATATTTGCGATAGGCGGTGTTTGCTTTTCTAATTACAGAAGTCAGCATTGCCTATCGCAAATCGTTCATACCTAGCACTATTGTCATGACAATAACCGAACTGCCAAACATTGCGCAATACAACAAGTTCTATGGTTACCCCGAGCCAACATTTCCATTGGCAGACATAATCCGCGCAACAGAGCGCGAGCTCCCGCAAGAGGAACGCACAGTGAACTTGGGAGTCTATGCTGTCTACATCAAGAAGAACAAGGGCTGCGTATTGAGCTATGGGCGAACACAGTATGACTATGATGAGGGAACAATTGTAAGTTTTGCACCGAACCAGACCATCACATCACGCTCTGTGCCTGGCACAGCACCAAGTGCTGTGGGCTTGATATTCTCTCCCGAGCTTATTGTAGGCACACAATTGGAGAAACAGATGGGCGACTTTGGCTTTTTCTCATATTCGAGCAACGAGGCACTCCATCCTTCACCTGAGGAGCGAGAGGCCATATTGCGCTGTATGGATATGATAGAGGCTGAAGTGCGCCGCCCCACAGACAAACTCAGCAGACGACTTATAGTGAGTCATATAGAGGTGTTACTAAACTATTGCCTTAGGTTCTATGAGCGCCAATTTGAAAGTCGAAAGGAGCTCAACCATAACGCATTGTCTAAATTTGAAGACCTGCTGAACGGCTACTTCTCGGAAGGGAAAGCCGAGACCGACGGGCTGCCGACGGTAAGCTATTTTGCGGACAAGATATGCCTGACGCCCAATTACTTTGGCGACATGGTAAAGCGCGAAACGGGTATTGGGCCCAAAGAGCTCATCAACCGCAAAGTGTTATCCCTCGCCAAGAGCAAAATGTTGGAGCCTAATGCCACGGTAAAGGAGACGGCGTTCTCACTTGGCTTCCAATATCCGCAACACTTCGTACGTTTCTTCAAGAAAGAGACGGGATTGACACCGTCTGAGTTTGTACGCAACGCAGGGTAAATTCCCCACAAAAAAAATAGAACAACAGAGACAGATGAAACAAGAGATCGATATTAGCCAGATTCCAAGCCCGTGCTACGTGCTCGAGGCAGAGAAGATGCGCCGCAACCTACGTCTTATACGCAAAGTGCAGGATGAGAGCGGAGCTAAGATAATATTGGCATTCAAGGCGTTCGCCCTATGGGACGCCTTTCCCATAATACGAGAACAATTCGATAGCGCCACGGCAAGTTCCTTGTCCGAAGCCCGATTGGCATATGAGGAACTGGGCAGCCTTGCATATACCTATGCACCAGTATACTCACCAAACGAGATAGACCAAATATTGCAGTGCAGCAAGCACATAACATTCAACTCTCTTACCCAGCTCGAAAGGTACACACCGAACGTTATGCATTCCGACCACGAGATATCTGTGGGTCTGCGAGTAAATCCGGAGCTTGGACAGGTAGACACGGACCTCTACAACCCTTGCGTACCTGGTTCACGACTTGGCATACGTCAGTGCGACCTGCCCCAATCGTTACCAAGCATTGTAGAGGGATTGCATTGCCACGCACTGTGCGAAAGTTCTGCAGAGCAGAGTGCTAATATGATTGCAGCTTTCGAGGCTCGCTTTGGGCAATACCTGAAGCACATCAAATGGGTGAACTTCGGCGGCGGGCATCTTATGACTCGCGAGGGATATGACGTTGACTTACTCATAGAGACTATCAAAGCATTCCGCTCACGACATCCGCATCTTAAGGTTATATTGGAACCTGGCTCTGCTTTTGCTTGGCAGACAGGATTCTTGCTCTCGACAGTCGAGGACGTTGTAGAGAATAGTGGAATAAAGACGGCCATGCTGAATGTTTCCTTTGCATGCCATATGCCAGACTGCCTAGAGATGCCTTACAAACCAGCTATTCGAGGAGCACATTTTGAGCCCGTAGATGGATTACCTACTTATCGAATGGGCGGTTGCTCTTGTCTTTCGGGTGACTATGTCGGCAGTTGGTCGTTCGATGAACCGCTAAAAGTTGGTGACAATATCATATTCGAGGACATGATTCACTACACGACGGTGAAGACAACAATGTTCAATGGCGTCACACATCCATCGATTGCCATTTTCGATCCCGAGCATGGCGGTCTACGCCTTGTCCGTACGTTCGGGTATGAGGATTACCGCGGGCGAATGGGATAGAGACAGCTTAAACAGTTAACAGTGCACAGTTAGCAGTTCAGAATTGCAGGCCCCCCGACTGCATAAGCACGGGAAATGGCCTAGGGAACGGCCGGCCAGGCGGCCTTGCTCCCCTAAGCTACGAAAACACGGCCATTCCTTCCAGTTCACAGAGCACAGTTAACAGTTCCCAGTTGCGGGAACCCCAACTGGGAACTATAGAAGTTTTTATTTATTTTCTTTTGGAAGATCCCTGGGACTGAAGCCCGGGGCTAAACATACCACTTTCCAGTTCACAGTTCTCAGTTAGCAGTTCACAGTTACGGGGACCCGACGGACGTGGGCGCGGCAAT
>CAVGTO010000048.1:0-14543 GCA_963631865.1 Eggerthellaceae bacterium | reverse complement strand
GGTATTTGAAGACTTCGTCGTATGTGGGGTTGGCCAATCTCGCCATATCGCAGGGTGTATTTTGTTACTACGCAAAGATAGCAAAGCGATTGGCAATTACAAAACTAAGGGCATCAGTACAGTTCACAGTTAGCAGTTCACAGTTGGCGTGAATTTGGAGACGGAGTTTTTGTTGGGGGAATTCTTATTGAATACCACTTTAGTCTGTACACCCTAATACAGACTAAGATATAACGCATTAAAATGCCCAAAATTGTGAACAGAGCACTGTTAACTGAAAAAAAAGCCCCGCCTACCGAAAGGAATACGGTAGGCGGGGCGATGAAACTGCTAACAGCAGTTAACTGTTAACTGATTAGGAGAGTCCGTGAATCTTGCCGTCGGCATCGACCGTCATACCCTCGGCGGCCGGATGGAGCGGGAGACCGGGCATACGCATCATCTCGCCCGTAAGGGGGATGACGAAGCGTGCGCCAGCGGCGAGCTCAACGCCACGCACGTGGATGACGAACGGGCCGGGGCGACCGACCTGCTTGGCATCGTCCGTGAAAGAGTACTGCGTCTTGGCCACGCATACAGCGGCGTCGGAGAGACCAATCTCCTTGGCCACGGCGATATCCTTAAGGGCCTGGGGAGCGAACTCGACGCCCTCCGCGCCATAGATGTTCTTGGCTATCTTCTCAATCTTCTGCTCGATGGGCTCACTCCAATCGTAGAGAGGCTTGTAGTCGCTCTTGCCGCTCTCGGCCTCGGCAGCCACGGCCTCGGCGAGTTTCTGGGCACCCTTGCCGCCCTCACCCCAGACGTTGGCCACAACGGCCTTGACGCCCAGAGCAGCGCACGCCTCGCTGATTACGGCATGCTCCGCATCGGTGTCCGAAGCGAACTTATTGATAGCCACTACTACGCGCACGCCGTAGGAGAGCATGTTCTTGACGTGGCGCTCAAGGTTGAAGATACCCTTGCGGACGGCCTCGACGTTCTCCTTTCCGAGCTCGTCCTTCTTGACGCCGCCATGCATCTTGAGGGCGCGGACGGTGGCCACGATGACGATAGCCGAGGGGCGGAGGCCGCCAGCCTGGCACTTGATGTCGAGGAACTTCTCGGCACCGAGATCCGAACCGAAGCCGGCCTCCGTGACGACATAATCGGCGAGCGAGAGACCCATCTTGGTGGCCACGAGGGTATTGGTGCCCTGCGCGATATTAGCGAATGGGCCGCCATGTACGAGAGCCGGCGTATGAGCGAGCGTCTGCACAAGGTTAGGCATGAGGGCTTCGCGGAGGAGGGCCGTCATGGCACCCTCGGCCTTGAGGTCGCGGGCATGGACGGGCTCACCCGAGTATGTGCGGCCGATATAGATGTCGCCCAGTCGCTTCTGGAGGTCCTGAAGGTCCTTTGAGAGGCAGAGGATGGCCATGATCTCGCTGGCGGCGGTGATGTCGAAACCGGCCTCACGGGGAACGCCCTGAGCCTTGCCGCCGAGACCGATGACGATGTGGCGAAGAGAACGGTCGTTCATATCCATGACGCGCTTCCATGTTACAGTGCGCGGGTCAATCTGGACTGCGGCCCTGGGACCGAAATGGATGGCGTTGTCCACCATGGCCGAGAGGAGGTTGTGCGCCTTCTCGATGGCGTTGAAGTCGCCCGTGAAGTTGAGGTTGATATCCTCCATAGGGACAACCTGGCTATAGCCGCCGCCTGCCGCGCCTCCCTTGACACCGAAAACAGGACCGAGGCTGGGCTCGCGGAGAACCACGCAGGTCTTCTTGCCGATGAGGCTGAGGCCGTCGGCCAGGCCGATGGATACGGTGGTCTTGCCCTCGCCGGCGGGGGTCGGGGTGATGGCCGTCACGAGGACGAGTTTGGAATTGGCGACCTTGGCGTCGTCGATGAGGTTGAGGGGGAGCTTGGCCTTGAGGCGGCCGTAGGGCTCGATGACGTCCTCGCTCACGCCGAGTTTAGCGGCGATTTCTTTGATGGGCAGCTTCTCGGCCGCGTCAGCAATCTCTATGTCGGTCATGTTTGGTGTTTATGTATGGGTTTATGTTGGTTCTTAATTGTTTCTTAACTGGTGAAACTGCGGCAGGTTAAGGAATTTGCCACATCACGCGCTCAGCGTTAACTGCTAAACGCAAAGATAAACTTTCGATTTACAATTTACAATATCTTAAACCAGTTCTCAGTGCGCAGTGCACAGTTCACAGTTGGCGGGTGCTACCTAACCACCCAGCACAGCATCGCAAACATCTTATACAAGATAAAAAAACGAAGTAAAACCTCAAAAAACTGTGGACTGTTCACTGCTAACTGAAAAGCCCCGCCTACCGAAAGAAACACGGTAGACGGGGCAACAGTAACTGTGAACAGTTAACCGCTAACTGTTAACTGTTTAGAGGTTTGCCGGATGATCGTATGTGCTGGTGCGGACATCGAAGATCATCTTGGTGTAGTAGTTGTTGGTGCCATCGTCGAGTTTGGAGACGGCCTCGGCCCAGTTGGTGCCGTTGAGGGTACTCTCGTTGGTGGGGTACTTGACTCGGCTGATGATGTCACCCTTGACCTCCGAGAGTGGCTCGAAGGCGCGGGTAATAGTCTCATTACCATTGCTGAAGACGGCGGCAATCTCACCAGGGCGGAGGACCTGCTCGGGATAGCCCGTGCGGCGGATCTCGGTCCACGCCTCGGTGCCGTTGGTCCAGAGGTCGATGTACTTCTGGATGGCCACGGTCTCGGCATCGACGGTGCCAGAGACGGCGGATACGTAGTCGGCATCGACAGAGCCAGTCCAGTACTCGAGGGAAGCCTCGACGCCGGCCTTATATTCGTCGGCGCTGAAACCCTTATACTCGCTCTCGATGAACTTCTGCTCGGCGTAGGTCATGAGGGGCACCGCATAGTCCATGTTGATGCAGGCTGGCGGGTTGGAGTACCAGTTGGGAGTGCCTGTGCGGACGAACTTGCTCTGGCCGCTGGTGACACCGAGGGGGAAACCCTTATACTCGCCGCCATTGGAGGTGGTGTAGACAGCCAAACGGGGGTCTACAGTACCCTCCCATGGGTGGCTCTTGGCGTTGAGCGTGTCAGGCTGACCCTTAAGGAGGTCGCAGAAGCGTGCGTTGATGGTGAAATCGTTACGACCATCTACAAACCAACCCTCGTAGAACTTGCAATACTCGGTGCCGGAAGAGGTGTAGTGGTAGGCAGCCACGTCGTCGTTGCTCTCCATGACGCCGCTCTCAAGGGCCTCGGCGATGTAGGTCTTCCAGTTGCTGTCGACCTTGCTGAGGTGGATTGCGAAGCGGCACTTGAGGGAGCCCGCGAACTTCTTCCACTTAGATGCGTCGCCAGAGAAAATCATATCGCCGGACGTAAAAGCATCCTCACTCTCGTCAATCTCGGCGGCAGCCTCAGTAACCTCCTTGATGAGGTCGGCGTAGATGGAAGCCTGGTCGTCATACTTGCAATATGCAATGCCGTCGCTCTCGAGTTTAGCGACCTCGGAGTAAGGTACGGCGCCCCACGTGTCTGTGATGAGGCCGATGAGCCAAGCCTTGAGGATGCGCGCTGCGGCAATCTGGTTGCAATTGGCGCCGTAAACCAAGTTGGTAGCAGCTGTCTCCTCGTCGGTGTTGAGCGCGATAACCTTATTCAGGTTTCCTACGCCCATGTAAAGGTAGTTAAAGTAGTTGTTGTTGACGCTCTCACGGATCTGGTAGAGGTCCTCCTCTGTGTAGTTGCGCTGCGCCCACTGCTGAGCGTAGAGGAGGCACTGACGGCCAGAGAACCAGTTGTCATAGATGTTGTCGGCAATCCACTTCTCGGCGCCGCACATGAGCATGTTGCTCGGTACGGACTCCGGGTTGTTGGGCGAAACGTTTACATCCTCCAAGTCCTGGCACGAAGAGAGGGCCGAGGCTGCGACCGCCGCGAGAGCGGCAATGGTATATGATGTTTTCATTTTCGTTGTCAGTTAAAAAGGGGATTTAGAACTTCATTGTTACACTGAAGCCGAAGTTGGCGAGGCCAGGGAGAGCGGCACCCTCGATGCCCTGCACGTTGCCCGAGCTGGTGACGGCCGACTCAGGATCCCAGTGCTTGACGTCGGGGCCCCATGTTGCAAGGTTACGACCGTAAGCCGAAACGCGGAGCGAGTGAATGAAGTTGTCCTTCGGGTTGAAGGGGAAGTTGTAGCCGAGGGTGACCTCACGGAGCTTGACGTAGTCGCTCTTGAAGACGTTCTGGGCTGCAGGACCGGTGTAAAACCACTCGCAGTAATCCTGAGCGCCGACCAAGATGTCATTCTTGGTGCCGTCCTCCTTGTAACCGTCAACTACGATGCCGTTCTCGCGGATGTCGTTCTCGGCGGTCTCCTCAAGCATACCGGAGTACATACCCCACATGTTGGAGGTAGAGAACCAGTGGCCACCCTTGCTGAAGTCGAAGAGAATGGAAGCGTCGAAGCGCCAGAGGCGGAAGTTGTTCGAGAAGCCGCCAGTGAAGTCGGGGAAGATGGAACCGAGGTTCTCATTGCCGTCGGTGTACTCATAGAGTCCGTCGGAGTTGACAAGCTTATGGCCGTTCTCGTCATAGACGTAGTTGGAGCCCATGATGCAGCCGTAGGGATCGCCCTTCTTGGCGCCAATCTCAACCTTGAAAGGAGCGGAAGACAGTTTGTAGTAGTCAACGCCATCGGTGAGCTCAACGACCTTGTTCTTGTTGCTTGCGAAGGTGATGCCCATGTCCCACTGGAATATGGAGTTCTTGATGGGAGTGCCGTGGAGGGCGAGCTCGACGCCCTTGTTCTCCATCTCGCCACTGTTGACAACCTCGTAGATGTAGCCGGTGGTGCCGGAGACAGAGAGAGGCATGATCTGGTCGGTGGTGGTGGACTTGTAGTAAGTGAAGTCGAAGCCAACGCGGTCGGCGAGGAACGACATCTCGAGACCTACCTCGAAGCTCTTGGTGCTCTCGGGCTTAAGGTTCTGGTTGTTGAGAGTGTTTGGGAGGCGGTAGCCAGGGGTAGAGCTATCGATGTTGGTGTACTGCGAGAAGGTCGAGACGAGGCTGTAGGGGTCGGTATCGTTGCCGACCTTAGCGATGCCCGCGCGGATCTTGCCGTAGGTGAGCCAGTTCTTGCCGATGAGGTCGGAGAAGACCCAGCTGGCGGTGAGGCTCGGGTAGGTGTAGCTGTTGTTGTCGGAGGGGAGGGTTGAGCTCTTATCGTTACGCACTGTGCCATCGAGGAAGAGCATGTTCTTCCAAGCCACGCTGAAGCTGCCGAAGAGAGAGTTGATGCTCTTCTTGGTGGTGCTGTTGGAGGCGGCGGCCGTCGAGATAGAGTTCTTGAGGTTGTAGAAGTCGCTGATGGCGATGCCGCTCACGCTCTCACCGGCGAGTGCCGTGTAGTGGTTGTGCATGATGTTGGCGCCGAGGTTGACGTTGAGGTGCCAGTCGTCGCCAAACTGCTTGTTGAAGGAGATGAGGAACTCGTGGTTGAGCTCATACTGCTGACGGCGGGTCTCGGAGTAGGAGCTCTGCTCTTGGCTTCCTACTGCGCTGCGCTCCTCCTGCTTGTCGGCGAAGAAGTCGAGGCTGGCCTTGTACTGGAGCTTGAGCCACTCGCGCTCCCAGGTTGCGCCGATGTTGCCGTAGACGCGGTTGCGGGAGTCGGTCTCGTAGTTCTTATAGCGGCTCCAATAAGGGTTGTTGGAGTAGGCGGGCGTCGGGTCGTCCCAAGCCGTACGGTTCCACGTGCCCTGGGTGCCGTCGGGCATCTCATACATCTCCTTGAGCTGCTTCATATCGAGCTCTCGGTGACCCCACTGTACGAAGCGCTCCATGACGTTGTTGTCGCCATAGCCGGTCTCGGCACGGCCCTTAGCCTTCTGGTTGAGGAAGGTGATGTTGGCCTCGGTGGTGAGGTAGTGGTTGGGGCTGCTGCCCTTGATGGAGGCGTTGACGATGTTCTTCGTCATCTTACTGTTGGGCATGTAGCCGGTCATCGTCGAGTTGGTGTAGGCGATACGGCTGGAGACGCGGCTGGTAGCGTTCTCGACGGAGACGGTGTTGGTGACGTTGACGCCAGTCTCGAAGAACTCGTCGAAGTCATGCTCCGGGGCCTTCCACTCGCTGGTGGTGGGCTTGCCAACCTTGCCACCGGCCTCCCACTTGGCGAGGTCGTACCAGGTGACAACCTTCTGACCCTCGTACTTAGCGCCCCAGCTCTCGTCGGTGTTCATATCGGGGTAGAGGAAATCCTCGCCGCCGATGGTGATGGTCTCGAAGTCGGTGCTAGAGCCGCCACCATAGAGCCTCTGGAGCTTAGGCAGCTTGTTGACCTTCTCGAAGCCGACAGTGGTGGAGACGGTGACGCCGTAGCCAGGCTGCACGCGGCCGTGCTTGGTGGTGATGAGGACTACGCCGTTGGATGCGCGGGAGCCGTAGAGGGCAGTTGCGCTCGCGCCCTTGAGGACGGTCATGCTCTCGATGTCGTCGGGGTTGATATCGCTCACGAGGTTGCCGTAGTCGTAGCCACCTGCGCCGCGGGCGGTGTTGGAAGTATTGAAGTCGGTACCCTCGATGGGCACGCCGTCAATAACGAAAAGAGGCTGGTTATTGCCCGAAATGGAGTTGTTGCCACGGATAAGCATCTTGCTGGAGCCACCCATGGAGCCGGAGCCGCTGGAGATAGTTAGGCCGGCCACCTTACCCTGAAGTGCGTTGACAGGGTTGTTGAGGCCGCCACGGCTCTTGATCATCTCCTCACCGTCCACCTCGGCAATGGCGTAGCCGAGGGCCTTCTTATCCCTCGAAATGCCGAGTGCGGTGACGACGACCTCGTCGAGCTCCTCATCGTCGGGAGCGAGGGCCACGTCCACCGTCGAGCGATTGCCGATAACCTGGCGAGACTCCTTCATGCCGATGAACGAGAACTTGATGGCGCTCTCGGAACTGGGGACAACGATGACGTAGTTGCCATCGAGGTCGGTTACGGTGCCCGAGGTGGTACCCTCAACCACTACAGCGGCGCCCGGCACGGGCTGACCGTCATCGTCGACAACTCGACCCTTTACCGTGATGCCGCGGTCTTGAGCCGAGGCGAACAGCGACCCGAGGAAGAGAGCCGCCGCTACCGATGCAGGTAATAGATTTTTCATAGTTGATTAGTTAGAATTAAAATTTCAACGCAAATATATGCGCTATTCTTTCTGATTGAAACTTTTCGGACTTAAAAAGCGTAAAGTTGATAGCGTATATTACCGACGGATGGGGCGCGAACGAGCCTTTCCCATAATTAATTTGTAATAAGGTTGTAATATTCAACAACCTGTTATTTAATAAGTTTGGCGGGCTGAAAATTGGACATCGACCGCCATTGTTTTGACTGAATATAAATTTCGTTGATTGACTGATTTTTGGCGTTGATTGATAATTTGGAGGGGGTGTCGGTCAAAAAAGTGGTGATTTAATTTGTTGAATATTATATATGATGGGGGTGTATTGTGATTTTTATGAATTTGCTCTGTGCACAGGCCAAACCACTTATCCGCTTAATCAGTTCACAGTTCTCAGTGCACAGTTCACAGTGCACAGTTTTCTATACACAGTTCACGGGATTTGGAGATGAGAGTTCTTGCGGGAAATTCCTGGCGGGTGAATCCACGGGGCTGTACGTACACTTATCAGTTCACAGTGCACAGTTAACAGTTCACAGTTTGCGGGAGTTTGAGATGGGAGTTGATTTTGGGATTTCAGTGGGGAAATTCCAGGGCTGAAGCCCGGAGCTGTACGTACCACGCCGAGATATCGCACGGTTCTAAGCTAATCGCTAAGAACTCGTAGTGCCCTCCGGGGGCTAACGTTCCCCGCAGACAGGGTTGGGAGACAAAATATTCGGCATTTTCGAGGATTGTCTGTATTGTCGAGGATTGTCCTCATTGTCGGAAATTGTCTGTATTGTCGAGGATTGTCGTATATCGTAGATAAGAGACGTAGTAAGTAAGAAGCAAAGGCATAAAACCCAAAAAG
The DNA here is from genome assembly GCA_963631865.1 of Eggerthellaceae bacterium. Lineage (GTDB taxonomy): Bacteria > Bacteroidota > Bacteroidia > Bacteroidales > Marinilabiliaceae > W3P20-009. The sequence goes on along the minus strand of CAVGTO010000048.1, from coordinate 6,509 downwards.
CCTGCGGTCCGAGAACCGCAGGCAAATAATCTATGCGACAGAGAACCGAGCGCAGCGAACTGTTATCAGCCAAGCATTGCCCTGAAAGTCGTATAGTTCTCAGAATCCTTCTTACCGCAGAAGACGGCGAAGTGGATAACCTTAAGGGCGTGGGCGAACTCCTGGACTACCTTATGATAGGCCTTGGCGACAATGACAGGGTCGTTCATAAATGCGCCGCTACCGAAAGCGCCGAGGATGATGACATCCGTGCCATTGTGAGCCGCAGCGCTCATAATGGCACTGGCGCTTCACGTGGAGGTTATAGAGCTCGCCAGGGGTGATATCAAGCTTGCCACCCGTCTCCTTGTTGTACTTATTGTTGGTACTAGGACGGAGGTTGGGAGCCGCACAAGTGATTACGTCCACAGAGAAGCGTTTTTCTACAGGGAACTCGACGTAGTCATCGACCTTGAAGACGAAGACACCGGGAGTATAAATGACGCCATCGTTATGAGAAGTGGGCTTATCCCAATGTGGGTCGTAGAAAAGTATTTTCATTTCGGGTGCGATGAGGCAGGGGGTAGAGTACAGTTCACAGTGCACAGTTCATAGTTTGCAGGAATTGTAGACGGGAAATATTTGAGGGAATTTCTGATTGGAAAATAACGCCCGGGGCTCGCGCCGCCGGGCTATCATACCACGCTAGCTCTGCATCGCACGGTTCTAAGCTAATCGCTAATAAATCGTAGTGCCTTACAGGGCTTCGTTACCCCGCAGACCGGAATTTTGAGGCTATTGACATCTATCGTCAATATTGTGTGATATTGTCAGAATTGTCAGAATTGTCAGAGATTGTTTATGATTGTCGATATTGTCGATATTGTCGAAAACAGTTTTTTCCCCCACAAAAAAAATAGTAGTAAGAAAAATGCCGCAGGCAACTGTGAACTGTGAACTGAGCACTGTGAACTGTGAACTGGCGAAGCGTTTCCCGTGGAACACACCCCTACTCTTTCGATTCGTAAGATTCGTCGGGGTGAAAATAGGCGAAAACTAACAATCCCTTACTTTTTCCTATCGTTTCCTCAATTTGTGTAAGTGACGCCTGACGGATGCTCTCCACGCCACCGAACGCCTTGAAGAGCACCTCCTTGGTCTTCGGACCTATTCCCTTGACCTCGTCGAGCTCCGACGCCACCATAGATTTGCTACGCTTATTGCGGTGGAACGTGATAGCCACGCGGTGCACCTCGTCTTGCATACGAGTGAAGAAACGGAACACGGAGTCCGTCTTGGCCACGCCCTGCACCACCTTGGGCGGGAAACCAACCAAGATCTGGTTCGTACGGTGGTGAGAGTCCTTGGCAAGGCCAATGATATTGAGGTGGAGACCGAGAGCCACGGTGGCCTCCCGGATAACCTCCATCTGCCCCACTCCACCATCCGCCACCACGAGGTCCGGCATCTCCTGCCCCTCACTCTGCAAACGCGAATAGCGGCGGTAGACGACCTCGTACATCGAGGCATAGTCATCAGGTCCCTCCACAGTCTTAATATTGAAAAGACGGTAGTCCTTGCGGCTCGGCTTGCCATCGCGGTAGACAACGCACGCCGCTACGGCATTCGTGCCCTGGATATTAGAGTTATCAAAGCACTCCATATGCCTCGGGAGGACAGGAAGACTGAGCAACTCCTTGATCTGGATAAGCAACTTCTCCTCATGCGTGGCGCGGACCCGGATGGCCTCCTGTTTGAGAAGCTCCAGCTTATAGAGGCGGGCATTCTTCTCGGAGAGCTCAAGGAGGCGCTTCTTGTCGCCCGACTGCGGCGTGAGGAACGTTATGCCCTGGAACTCGGTGTCGGGCATAAAAGGCACCACAATCTCACGTTGCAGTATGCCGCTCGTCTCGCGCACGCTCTGAATGCCGAAAGAGAGTATCTCGGCATCCTCCTCGTCCAGCTTACGCTTGAAGGTCATAGTGTACGACGAGAGAATCTGACTCTCCTGCACGCGCATAAAGTTTACGTAGCTCTCCCCTTTCTCGTCGTCCCTCGCCACGCTGAAGACGTCGCAGTTGAATACGCCGTTGCCAGCCACGAGCGAGCGGCTCTGATAGTTCGAGAGGCGCTCAATCTTGCGCCTTATGACCTCCGCGCGCTCAAACTCCAGTTCCTCGGCGGCATCGTTCATCTCCGTGCGCATCTGGCGAACTATGGGCGCGATATTGCCCCTCAGGATGTCCTTGACTGACGATATGTACTCGCCGTACTTCTCCTCGCTTATCTTGCCCTCGCAAGGGCCGTCGCATAGCTTAAGGTGATACTTGAGGCAAACGCTGTAACGCCCTGTGCGTACGTTCTCTGGCGCAAGATTGAATGCGCATTGACGGAGCGGGAATGTATGCTTAAAGATGTCCAGGAGGTCGCGCAGCTGCGATCCGTTGGGGTATGGGCCGAAATATGTGCTCCCGTCGCGCACGTGGCGGCGGGTGGATATGACGCGCGGATAGGGCTCGTTGAGGATGGCAATCCACGGGTACGTCTTGTCGTCCTTGAGCAGGATGTTATACTGCGGCTTGTGTTTCTTTATAAGGTTATTCTCCAGCAGCAGCGCATCCTCCTCGTTGTTAACAATGATGTGGCGTATGTCGCATATCTTGCTCACGAGCATCGTTGTCTTGCTCGTCTGCTTCTTGTTGAGGAAGTACGACGACACGCGCCGCTTGAGGTTCTTGGCCTTTCCGACGTATATTATCTTGCCGGTCTTGTCGAAGTACTGGTAGACGCCCGGCAGGTCTGGCAGTACACTCACGAGCTGCTTGAGGTGATCAAGGCGCTCGGCATCGTTCTTATACTTATACTTCAGTTCGCAGTCCACAGTGCTCAGTTATAGATTTAGTATGGACAACTCATAAATATAGAATTGCCTATAACTCGGAAAATCAAGCGATATATGTGTTGTAATTTTTATTAGATTACGTGCTTTCTACGACTATCCTTGACTTTGACGACTACTCTCGACAATGACGGCAATAAGGACAATCTCTGACAATGGGGACAACCTTAGACAATAGGGACAATATTAGACAATCCTCGACAATGACGACAATCTCAGACAATTTGGACAATTCTTGACAATGAAAACAATAGGGACAAGAAAAACCGCTACCGCAAGCTGCCGAAACTGTTAACTGCTAACTGAGAAAAACTGCTAACTGAAAAGTTCCACAAACTCAAACTTGTCAACGTCGAAGAGGCCACGGTCGCCTATCTTGAGGCTGGGGATGACGAGGAGGGACATGAAGGCCATAGTCATAAATGGCGAGGCGAGAGTCGTGCCGCACTCACGTTGAGCCAGAGCCACGAGACGACGATAGTCTGTCGCCACCTCTTGCCACGGGCGAGTAGTCATAAGTCCAGCTACGGGAAGCTCCAACTTGTGCATCTCGGAGCCTAAACCTGCCGAGAGGACAATGCCACCCTTAATGCGGAACATCTCGTTGGCCACCTCTGCCATGACCTCGTCATCAGTGCCGATAACGACCACATTGTGCGAATCGTGGGCAATGGAGGCCGCCATAGCGCCGCGCTTCATCCCGACACCCGAAATAAAGCCGTTCACCACGGGAGCCGTGACGGAATATCTGTTGATCACGGATATCTTGAGCACGTCCTGCTCCACGTCGGCCTTGACCTCCTCCCCCGCACTTGCGGTTGTCTCCCACGTCTTGCATTGGCTCACTAGTTGGTCCTTTATGAGGCCAATGACACGAGCCGTTGGTCTGTCCTTGGGCGCCAGGATGCGGAAATCGGCGGGCGTGAAGCTGCGATCGGCGAAGTTGTTGACGACAGGCGTATCAGAAACTTGGTACGTTAGGTTGCCATCGGCGAAGACCATATGGCCACCTATATATACCTTGCGGACGTCATATTTGTCCATGTCGGATATGAGCACGAAGTCGGCAGCGTCGCCCACTTGGCCACGACCGGCATCGAGGTGGTAGTGCTCGATGGGGTTGAGCGTAAGGACGCGGAAGATATCGAATACGTCAATCCCCATTTGGCGAGCACGGCGGTAGAACTTGTCTATATGTCCGCGGTCCTCAATATCGTCGGGGTGGGCGTCGTCGGTGCAAGCCATAATGTCGGGTATATTAGTTGAGAAGAGCGGTTCGAGAGCCGCAAGGTTTCGCGCCGCACTACCCTCTCGGATGAGGATTTTCATGCCGAGGTCAATCTTCGCCTGCGCTTCGGAAAGCTCATAGCTCTCGTGGTCGGTAGATACTCCCGCCGCCACGTAACTCTTGAGTCGCTCGTCAGTAATGCCGGGGATATGCCCATCCACCGGTTTTCCCGCCTCTTTGGCAATTTGCATCTCTTCGAGCACCTTGGGGTCGCCGCCGAGGAGACCGGGGTAGTTCATCATCTCGGCGAGAGCCACGGCACGAGGCATGAGGCGGCGTATCTGCTCCGGTCCGAATTCGGCGCCATTGGTCTCAAATGGAGTGGCGGGCACGCAGCTCGGGAGACCGAAATAGAAATGGAGGGGCGATTTCGCAGCGTCATCCATCATATAGCGGACGCCCTCCTCGCCGAGGACATTGGCTATCTCGTGAGGGTCGCAGACAACGCCGATGGTGCCGTGGGGTATGACCATAGAGGCGAAACGTTGGGGCACGAGCATCGAGCTCTCGATATGGACGTGGGAGTCGATGAGTCCCGGCACGAGATATGGCAGTCCGTCAGTAGGCGTGTCGGCCATCTTCTCGACCTCTAGGATGGTGTCGGCGAAGGACACTCGCGCCGTGGAGATGTTGCGTTCCACGACGTCGAGGTAGTTCACCAAAAGTGTCGTTTTTGGAGTGATTTCTTTCATATTGTAATTTTGATGTTGATTTCGGGGGCTTATTTTCGCACTAAAAACGTGTGATGCTTTTAGATTGTAAGAAAATCGGCTCGTTCCACGTGAAACGGAATATCATCTTCCGAGCAATATGAGCAGTATGGAGATGTCGCTAGGCGATACGCCGGGGATTCGCATAGCCTGGTCGATGGTGGCAGGATCAATACGCGTTAGTTTCTCGCGAGCCTCGAAACTGAGAGCCTTGACACTCTGATAATCTATGCGGCCGCGGAGAGGGATGTTGTTATGGCGAAGCATCTTCTCCGCCTGCTGCTTCTCCTTGGCAATATAACCGCCGTACTTTACGTTTATCTCTGCACTCTCGAGTACCTCGTCCGCCAAATCACCCGCCTCGTCCGCCAGTTTGCGGAGCTCTGGGATGATGGGCATAAGGTCGGATATATGGACCTGCGGACGGGCTACAGCCTGAGTGGCCTTGACACCCTCGGTGGCGGGGGTAGTGCCAAGCTTCTCAAGAATGGGATTGAGACGCTCCATCTTGAGCAACTTATTTTCGAGGATTCGCAACGCCGACTCACGGAGCGCATCCTTGCGAGCCAAACGGTCCACAGCCTCTTGCGAAGCCGAGCCCACTGCCCTACCCTTTGCCGTGAGACGGTCGTCGGCATTGTCCTGTCGGAGGAGAATGCGATATTCGGCGCGGCTGGTGAACATTCGGTATGGCTCGTCGACTCCCTTGGTTACGAGGTCGTCTATGAGTACACCGATATATGCCTCGTCTCGTTGGAGTACGAGAGGCTCTTGACCCTTGACTTTCAGTGCAGCATTGATTCCCGCCATGAGGCCTTGGCCTGCCGCCTCCTCATATCCAGTAGTACCATTCACCTGCCCCGCCATAAAGAGACCGGAAAGGACTTTACTCTCGAGACTATGATAGAGTTGCGTCGGGTCGAAGAAATCATATTCTATAGCATAGCCTGGTCGGAGAATCTGCGCATGCTCAAGACCAGGGATATGCGCAAGGGCATCCATCTGCGTATGAAGCGGTAGCGAACTACTGAAACCGTTGAGGTAATACTCAACGGTGTCCACACCCTCGGGCTCCAGAAAAAGCTGATGCTGATCCTTGTCCGCAAAGTTGATGAGCTTGGTCTCGATACTCGGGCAATAACGCGGGCCGATGCTCTTGATCGTTCCGTTGTAGAGAGGAGAGTCCGCAAAGCCCGAGCGGAGAATGTCGTGGACCGTCGGGTTGGTGTACGTGATGTAACACGGCATCTGCTGCAGCACCCTATTGGAGTTTGCCGAGTAGCTGAAGCGATGCCCCTCGATGTTGCCCTCCTGCCTTTCCGTCTTGCTGAAGTCGATAGTGCGACCGTCGATGCGCACGGGTGTGCCTGTCTTCATTCGGAGAGTCGACACACCGAGCTCCTTAATCTGGTCCGAGAGGGAGAAGGCCGCCTCGTCGCCCATTCGTCCGCCGGGATAATGGACACGACCGACATGGATGAGTCCGTTGAGGAAAGTGCCCGCGGTGAGCACGACAGCCTTGGCACGGAAGTCGACACCCAGTTTTGTGCGCACTCCCTTAACAGTATCATTCTCTATTATGAGAGATGTAACGGCGTCTGCCCAGAGACTGAGATTTTCATGCGACTCGAGT
>CAVGTO010000047.1:0-14835 GCA_963631865.1 Eggerthellaceae bacterium | reverse complement strand
CGTCGAGCACGCCTCTGCGGTAGCTTCCGTTAAAGCGCTCAACGAATGAGTTTTGTGTCGGGCGTCTGGGTTGCGTGAAGGTGTGCTCGATGCCATTGGCCTGACACCAGTCCGCTTCCGAAGCCGCATGCGCTTGTTCATACGCATACGCTTGTACACCCTGTAGACCCTCTTGCGGTTCCAAGGCTTGCCGTCCTTCTTGAGCCGCTCATATATCTTCCAGAAGCCGTCGCCGAAACGGGCGGCCTCCCGGATGGCGACCTCGACCGCCCCGTCATCGCTCGTCTTCCTCTTGTAGTAGAACATTGAATTGTTGTAGCTCAGCAGCTTGCACGCCCGAGAGATGCCGGCCTTGAGAACGCTTGCTACAGCCTCTATTTTTTCTCGTTTAACCTCGGGCGTCATATTTTTTTTCCGAGGACCTCCTTCAATATCATGTTGTCGAGCGCCAGCTCGGAGTACATCTTCTTGAGGCGTCGGTTCTCCTCCTCCAGCTCGTGGAGGCGCTCGACCTGGCTGACGTCCATGCCGCTGTACTTCGACTTCCAGTTATACAGCGTGGCCTTCGATATGTTGTACGACCTCGCCACGGTGTCGGCGTCAACACCGCTCTCGAACTCCTTGACGGCTTTCACCATCTCACTCTCTGAATGACACTTCTTTTCATAATCGGTACAAATTAGTCGTTTGTTTTCTAATTCGCAAAAGTCCGATTTTAGGGGAAGCGCACACGTGGTGTACGCCTGTCCATGTCGCCATACCGTGAGCAAGATTGGCTTGTCAATTACCCGCTCTATTCAGTTTTGGCTGTTCTGTAGGCATATTATGACAAAAAACCGAAACAATTAATTATATTTGTATCGAATAGCCCTCGAAAGGGCGAACACAGCGAATTAATCGTATTACAAACAATACTTAAAATAGATGGAAGACAAGGAGTTATTGAAGCAAGTCGAGGCTAAGGCTCAGGCATGGCTCGACGGCAAATATGACGACAAGACCAAGGATGAGGTCCGCGCAATGCTCAACGACAGCGACAAGAGTGCCCTCATCGACGCCTTCTACAAGGACCTCGAGTTCGGCACGGGTGGCCTCCGCGGCAAGATGGGCGCAGGCAGCAACCGCATGAACATCTACACCGTAGGTAGCGCAACCCAGGGCCTCGCTAACTACCTCAATGCGGCTTTCAAGGGGTAGAAAATCAGCGTCGTTGTCGGTCATGACTGCCGCAACAACAGCCGCCTTTTTGCCGAGACTGTAGCCAATATCTTCTCAGCCAACGGCATCAAGGCCTATCTCTTTGACGACCTCCGTCCGACCCCTGAGATGAGCTTCGCTATCCGTGAGCTCGGTTGCCAGAGCGGCGTCATCATCACCGCCAGCCATAACCCCAAGATTTACAACGGTTACAAGGCATACTGGAGTGACGGCGCGCAGATTATTGCGCCCCATGACAAGAATATCATCGACGAGGTCGGCAAGATTACTAGCGTTGACCAGATCAAGTTCGAGGGCAACCCCGACCTCATTGAGATTATCGGAGAGGAGATTGACGCCAAGTATATCGCCAACATTGAGGCTTGCGTGCTCGACAAGGCCCTTATCGAGCGTCAGAAGGACCTCAAGATTGTCTACACCCCGATCCATGGCACCGGCCGCCACATCATCCCGCGCACGCTTGCCGCCATTGGTTTCAAGAACGTTATCCACGTTGCTCCGCAGGATGTCGTAACAGGCAACTTCCCCACTGTCCCATCTCCCAATCCCGAGGAGCCCGCCGCAATGGCAATGGCAATCAAGAAGGGCGAAGAGGTTGGCGCCGACATCGTCATGGCTTCAGACCCCGATGCCGACCGCATTGGCGTCGTCGTCAAGAACGATGAGGATAAGTACATCATCCTCAATGGCAACCAGACTTGCCTCATCCTCACATGGTTCCTCCTCAATCAGTGGAAAGAGAGCGGCAAGATTGACGGTAAGCAGTTCGTAATCAAGACCATCGTTACTACCGAGGTTATCCGCGAGATGGCCAAGAAGTATGGCGTGGGCTTCTACGATGTCTACACTGGCTTCAAGTGGATTGCTGCCAAGATCCGCGAGGAGGAGGGCAAGACCAAGTACATTGGTGGTGGTGAGGAGAGTTTCGGCTACCTGCCATACGATGCCGTACGCGATAAGGATGCTCCAGCATCTATCGCCCTTATGGCTCAGATTGCCGCTTGGGCAAAGGATAAGGGCATCAAGCTCTACGACCTCCTCAAGCAGATTTACGCCGAGTTCGGTTTCAGCAAGGAGAAGATGATCTACATTGTCCGTGAGGGAAAGGCTGGCGCCGACGAGATTGTGGCCCTCATGAAGGGTTACCGCGAGAACCCTCCCGCAACTATGGGTGGCTCTAAGGTCATCATTGTCAAGGACTACCAGAACCTCACGGAGAAGAACGTCGCCACTGGTGAGGTTAAGCCTCTCGACATGCCCGCCAAGAGTAACGTACTCCAATACTTCACCGAGGACGGTTCTAAGGTCTCCGTACGCCCCTCTGGCACCGAGCCTAAGATCAAGTTCTACTTCGAGGTGAAGGTCCCCATGAAGGACAAGAGCGAGTGGGCTAAGGCAAATGCCGCGGCTGACAAGAAGATTGAGCAGGCTGCCAAGGATATGAAGGCTTGCTAAACCGCAGTCTCCTGCCATAACATTTTACGCCGCCATGGAGAGTAGATACTCTCCGTGGCGGCGCTTTTTTTTATTTGAGACTAACCGTTAGCCGAGAAATCTTATTTGTTCTTCCACTGCCTGATTGTCTGCAGTACGACGCTGAGGATGACGAGCGCGATGCCGACGTAGAACGAGAAGTTGAGTTCGCGGGACTCGCCGAAGGCTACGAAGGCGATGAGGATGGAGTAGCATGGCTCAAGGTTGTACGTCAGGTTGACGGTGAAGGCCGAGAGTCGCCTCATGCACATAATTTGGAGAAGGTAGAGACCCACGGTGCAGAAGAGCGAGAGGCTGAGCAGCCACCAGAGGTTGGCGCCTTCGGGAAAGACCATCACGGGTTGCGACGAGGGGAAGAAGTGGAGGTAGACTGGGGCCATAATGCTGACGCCAGCGAGTGCGCCCCACATAGAGTAGGATAGGACATCGCGTGTGCGTTGGCCCACGGAAACACGCTGAGTGGTGATGGCGTAGAGGGAGCAGAGGGCGGCAGAGACCAGGCCGACGAGGATGCCCGTGCGGTATTCCGTCGAGAACGAGAATATGCAGACGAGGCCCGCGATGGTGATGAGCGAAAAGAGCAACTCCGTCCAAATGACTCGTCGCTTATTGATTATGGGCGCGAAAATGGCCGTGAAGAAACTGAGGCTGGCGAAGCACACCACACCGATTGAGATGTTGCTCATCTTGATTGAGGCGTAGAAGAGAAGCCAATGTAGTCCGAGGAGCGCGCCGCATCCCAAAATTTGGAAGAATTTGCGCCAGCCTATGCGCGGGAAGCCCGTGAAGACCATGAGGATGATGGCGGCGAAGAAGATGCGGTACCACACGAGGGTGGTCTCGTTGAGTGTTATGAGTTTACCAAAAACGCCGGTGAATCCGGCGAGGAGTGCGCTGATGTGGAGTTGGATGAAAGCGTCTCGGAGGTTTGACTGCTGTTGCTGACCGTTGCTCATTTGTTGTTTATTGTCCAATCTATTGTTTTGCGGGGCAAATTTAGTTAAACAAGTCGAGAATGCGCATATTCGGCTGTAAAAAGCTTTGTAGTAACACGTTTACAATGCATTCTGAAAGCGTTCGAGATAGCAAAATATATTCAAAAAGGGTTTCGGAGCGGGATAAATATGTTACTTTTGTTACCCGTACGTTACTCCGATGAAATATTATGACTAAACAGAATGGCGGCCCAGTGGCACTGAGAGAGAAGACCCTGAAAGACGGGCGGACTTCGCTCTACCTCGACATATACCAAGACGGCAAAAGGTCATACGAGTTCCTGAAGCTTTACACCGTGCCGGCACGGACGAAAGAGGAGCGGGAGCGCAACCGCGAGACCCTGAGGATAGCGCAAGCCATACAGGCGCAACGAGTGATAGAGATACAAGAGGGGACGTATGGCTATAAGAGCACGGGAAAAAAGATGTCGGTGCTTGACTTCTTTGACGAGACGCTTGACGCTCAGAAGGGCGAGTATAGCGAGAAGACGATACGCACATGGGAGTGTTGCCGGAAATACCTTGAGGAGTATGGGGCGGGCAACACACGGCTATCGGCGGTAACAAGCGCATGGGTAGACGGCGTGGCGGAACACATGCGACGGGCGGGGCTGAAAGAGGGGTCGGTATGGATGATGATGACCAAAGTAAAATGCGTACTCCATAGGGCGGCCGCCAAAGACTTGATTCGCGAGAGCGTAATATCGGGGGCCGCCAAGATAAAGAAGGAGACCGGCGAAAGAATGTACCTGACCCTCGACGAGCTTAGGAAGCTTACCGCCACGGAGTGCGGAAACGGGGAAGTAAAACGGGCGTTCCTGTTCTCGTGCCTCACGGGTTTGCGACTTAGCGACGTGACGGCGTTGCGATGGGCGAGCATAGTAACGCAAGACGGCATGGCGCGAATCATATTCCGACAGCAAAAGACGGGCGGGCAAGAGTACCTCGACATATCGCCAGAGGCGGAACGTTACCTCGGAGAGAGGGGAGGGGCGGAGACGGCGGTCTTCGACTTGCCGACGGCGATGACCATAGCCAAATATATAGATAGGTGGGTGGCCGCTGCCGGCATAGAGAAGAAGATAACGTTCCACTGCGCACGACACACGTTTGCCACGCTTATGCTATCGCTGGACGTAGACATATATACGGTGTCCAAACTATTGGGGCATGCGGACATCGGCACGACACAGATTTACGCCAAGGTGATAGACAAGAACAAGCAGAAAGCAGTAATGAAGATACCTAAAATAGAGTAGTGCACGGCACAAGCCCGGCAGTTACGCACCCGTTACAAGGTTAATCGGCTAAAGAACAGTCGGTTAACCTTTTCTTTTTGCCCATGGCGGGCGGGGCGGTTACTTACTTCGCTCCGTGAGGGCATCTATTAGCTTGTCTTTGCGCACAATCTGGTCCTGAAGGTGGCTCTTTGTGTCGCGGAGGTCGCTGATGGTGTCGTCCATTTGCGCCAGCTGGCGGCGGAGGCTGGTAATCTCGCCTTTTTGGCTCTCGACCTCGGCGCGGAGACGGGCTATCTCGGCAACGTCGGCGGCCGACGCTGGGGCGTTGTTGGCAATATCGCCCACCGATGCGCCGTAGCCCACCTGCACGGTATTGCTTCCCGCCGCCTGCTTAGTGCCACCCTCGACGGTGCGCCACATCGAGCCCTCGCCGCGCATAAGCCATTCTGCGGAGAGGTTGGGGAGGCCTGTGAGGATGGAAACAAGTAACGACATTCGGGGTTCGGTGCCGTTAGCACAGTTGCTGAGGGTGGTCTGAGGTACGTTAATCTTCTTGGATAGATTGGTGACAGTACCGAATTTACCACCCTCGATTATAGAGTTAAGTCTCTGTCTGATAACATTTTTGTCCATTATATGGTATGTTGGAATAGTTCTAAATAACGGAATACCGAAACAAGGTAACGGAATTAAGTGTAATATTGCAGTGTTGAAAGCAGAAGCCCAAGCAGTGGCGCAACTGCAAATCAAAACAGAGAGCAAAGTAAAAACAAAAACCGAAACAAATGAAGTGTTATTTCCAAGATTGCAGAATTGAGTTTGAGTTCACGGTCGACAACAACCACGTAAGCGTATGGAAGAGCGACCAGATAACGCTGATGTACGACCGGGAGGCGGGGACGCTGACCGTGGAGTACACAGAGGCGGAGCCGAAGCCCAGCGCAAGGGTCACTAAGATTGGCGGCGCTGGCAAGATGCGACTCTCCGACCTCGCACGCATAATAACCGCGCTCGCGGAGTAAGAACTATTAACCAAAACAAGTTAAAGCCATGAAGAACGCAAAGGATATGAACATAGCACTGGACAGGGATTTTGCCGTCCTTACACCCATGCAGGTACGCAAGTTGGCGATGTATAGCGAGATAACCGCGCTGTACAAAGACATCAAGAAGAGGTATCCCGAGATGCCGTACATCGCCGCCGTGGTGTGGCGCACGGTGAACGAGAGCGCGAAGTTTGCCGACTTCCGCAGGAAATTTCCGGAATACCCCAAAACCCGCGTGGCGGTGAACAACATAATAACAGGCAAAACGAGTCTCCAGAGGCGCATTGCCGGGCTTAACGGAGGAGGGAAGAGCGATGAGTAAGGACGGACGTTTCTTTGCCGGCACTGGGCTGGTGGTGCTGGGGGTGGTGATGATGGGGACGTACATAGACGAGACATGGGGCGACGGCTATGTATGGCTGCTACTCTCGACCAAGGTGGCCGCACTGCTGTTTATGGTGGCAGGTGCGCTGATACTCACGAGTGACGACAGGAGGCGGAGCGATGGAGACGACTAACAGCACGCTGGCGGAGCTTGCGAAGGCTATCCGGATGATGACGATAGTACAGCGGGACGTGATGGACTCGGAGGACGCCGCGCTATACCTCGGCATAGAGCAACGCACGCTGATGGAGCACGCACGGAGGGGCGACTTACCGTATTACCCTCACGGCCGCCGCTCGTGGTTCCGCCGCTCGGAGCTCGACCAATGGATATTGACAAACCGCTCGGCAAGTCAGGAAGAAATTGAGCGCATGGCGCGCGCCTACGCTCGCAAACTCAAAAACGGAAAGGTATGAACAAAGGCTGGATAAGGCTACACAGGAAGCTGCTGGACTGGCAATGGCACGATGAGCCTAACATGGTAGCCCTGTGGATACACATATTGCTCCGCGCTTGCTATGGCAGCAACAAGTACCACGGCATCACGACGGAGCGCGGGCAGCTAGCAACGTCAATCAATGCGCTTGGGGCGGCTACTGGCATAAGCCGGAAAACGGTGCTCCGTTGCTTGCGGAAACTGATGGACGAGGGCTCTATCCAGATGCAGGGAATGAACGGCGTATGCACGATAATAACGATAGTGAACTACGAACAATATCAGGAGGGTGCGGAAAATGAAAGGGAAAAAGAAGGGGATAGGTTTAACGGCTGTGATACAGACGATTACGGCAAAAACCCGAAAAACTTGGGCAAAACTATGGGTAAAAGTGGGGAAAAAGAAAGGGCAAAAGTTGGGCAAAACTATGGGCAAAACTCGGGACAAAGTATGGGAACAAGTTGGGCAAAAGAAGGGGATAGGTTTAACGGCTGTGATACAGACGATTACGGCGAAAAAGCAAAAGACTATGGGCAAAACTCGGGACAAAGTGAGGGAACAAGTTGGGCAAAAGAAGGGATATCAGATGGTCAATGCCCTGGTACACGTATTAAGAATATAGATAATACTGTTGTTGTTGCTGTTGCGCGCGAGGACGGCTTTCGGGTTGTTCCAGAACAAGCAATGGCGGCATTAGGGCAAGCACTGAACGACACGACATATCAGCCACTGATATGCATGCGGTCGAAGATGACCCCTGAGACCGCCGCGGGCTATATACCCGAATTTGCGGCGCAAGTACGAATGAAGAACACGACATACGATAATCTTAGCAAGATAGTAGACCATTTCGCCAACTGGCTGGCGAATAAAAAAACCTACATAAACAATGAGCAGAGAAGTAATGCAGATAGGGCAAGCGATGCCGCAAACAGCGAGCGGGAGCGACATAATGAAGTCGTACAGACAGCCTACGCCCTTATGGCCGGCAGCACGCGCGACGATTGAGCGGTACGGGTCGAGCGTGATGGACATGGCGCGGGTATTCGCCCCGCAATATCAACCCGACTTTGCGCGAGACCCCGACCGGTGCATGATGGACGAGGCCGTACCGACCATAGCCGTAGCCATAAACGCATATGGGCGTGGCGGCGTGGTGGGGTGGGTAATGGCACAGATGGAGGACCTAAACCGCACGGCGGGCGTAAAGGACAAAGCCGAGAGTGACGAGCTCAGGGCGGCGGCCGAGGCGGTGATAACGACCTACCCCGGGCTTAAACTGACGGAGGTGATGCTGTTCTTCTGCCGATTTAAGGGCGGGCAATACGGACGTTTTTACGGCCGGGCGGACACGCTTGTAATAACCAACGCCCTGCAACAGTTTATGGGCGAGAGGAGCATAGCGATACGGAGGATAACGGCCGCGCGGGAGCACGTCAAGATGCTGGAGGCGCGGCTGCGGGACTTCTGGTATGCCGAATTCGACATAGACGAGTTGCGCCAAAGCGTATTGTGGCGAAACCTCGGGACGGTGGAGCGCGAGATTTTCAACAAGATAGCGATGGAGAAAGACCACCCCGGAATGACGTGGATACGGTATAAGTTCCACCTCAAGGTAGAGGAGTACGACGCGCCCGACGGCCATAAACGCCTCAGAACGGTATTAAACCCCCGTTATCATGCCGAGGACATAAAAGTGTTCAAGGAGGAGTATAAAGCGCGAGGAATGGGCTCTACAAGCGCGAAAACAGCCACTGAGCCCACCAACGACCAAAACCAAACAGCAAACCAATGAGCATAAACCGAGTGAACCGCCTATGCCTGAGCATAATCATCGTGCTGGCGATAGGCTACATGCTGACGGGCTGGGTAAGCCTGCTAATCGTGTTCTGCCTGCTGCCGATACCCTACATGGCATGGCTAACCTTGCAAGTGGTGCACCACGACGACGAGGAGGACGAAGAAGAAAACGAAGAGATGGTATGAGACAGATTTTGAAGAAGACGAAGGCGGCGATAGACAAGCTGCTAGACACGGCACACGAGGCGCGCGACTGGCAAGGCGTAGAGCTGCTTAACGCGCGCGAGCGGATGTGGCTCTACCAAGCCTTTCGGAGGGTGAACACCACCGGGGAGGACTGGGAGAGGCGACTGAGGGACGACATAGTTAAGACGCTGATTTACGGAACGGTATTGAGTATAGAGCAAGTGGACGCGGATACGGTGATAGTCCACACCTACGGAGGTGGGAAGATAGTAGTTTGCGCGGACGACTGAGGGAGATTGTTTCTGTGTGTTTTTTGATTTTTTGTTGAGGCCGCCGCGCCGATGGGCGGGCACGTCACGTCGGTGCGGTGGTTTTTATTAACCTGTAAAAAAACTAAAGATTATGAGATATGAGATTGGCGACCGTGTATGGTATTTCGTAGCCAGAGAGCACGACCGTACGAACGAGACATGCCTACCGATGTTGCGCTCCTCGGAGGTGGAAGGCTATCGGATAGAGGTAGACGAATGGGGCGACAGGTGCGAGTATTACATGCTCTCGGGCGGGGGCGAGGTGGACGGGCGTTTCCTGTTCGAGAGTTCGACTGAGGCTGCCGACTATCCGGAATTACATTGCGTGGAGAGATGAAAAACATTTGGAAAAGGCTAACAGCCAAAAACACGTACGACGAGAAACGCCAGCCGCAAAGACCTGCAATCGAGCGGGCCGTCTGGGAGCAAGACATAGACCTGCTACTCGACGAACTAAAACACGCCGAGAACGTAAGTGAGCAACTACTTGCCGAGATTATGCAGACCACCGACAAGGCCCACGTCCTGCTGCTCAACACACAGCACACAGTATTGCTAAGCTACATAGCCGCAATAACCGCGCGCCTCTCATACCTCGGCCACTGCAATGGCACTGAGATTGGCGTATCTATCCGAATTGACAAAGATAAAGACGATGAATAAAGAAACAGAAACGGCCGCCGCCGTCCTCAAGGCGTTCTTTGCCGAAGCTCGTGCCGCGCTGCTCAGAGGCGAAAGCGTCACTATCCCCGGCATAGGACTATTGGAAGTTATGGAAACGCCCAATCTCAACGCCTCTAAAAAGCATCTACGAGACGTATTTTGCATAACAAACCGTGGGCTTTGGGAGGAAATGAATGCGGAAAAGGCTAACTTAGAGCCACAATAACAGTAAAGCCTATGGCGGAACGCAAATACAAAGACCCAATCAAGGAAGCCCGGCGCTACATAGCCAACGCCAAGGAGCTGCTAAACAGCAAAGCCGACAACGACGGCTATAACGTGAGCGACCCCAAGTTTGTCAAGATGGCGGGCCACGCGCTTTGGACGGGCTGCCTCATTGCGATGGATGCCGTTTTCCTGATACCGAAGCCTAAGAACGGTCGAATCGACATCAAGGACTATCAGGTGGCGGCCGCCAAGAGGGACGAGAAAATGCAGTCTTTGCTCCACACGGGGTATGAAATGATGCACCTCGGTATGGGTTATGACGGCGTTACGGACACTGACTACATAAAGCTCGCAATCGCAAGAGCGAACAGCATTGTCGATTGGTGCGAAAAACGTATACCAGTCGATAATTGAGATTTTTTCTCACAAACAAAAAAAGCTTAGGATTAGCCCCGCTCGCCTGTCGAGTGGGGCTTTTTACGTGTTAAGCAAAAACTGTTTCTTAACACGTCTGGAAAAGAAAATATAACCAAGCGCGGTTATATCGCCAAGAAATATTATCTTTGTGCGACGCGACACATAACACTTACAATTTGTTTCTTCATTATTTTGTTGATATGTGGTTCTTTTGTCGTGAGACAAAATACTTATCTGTATCAAAGCAGTAACGCATTTTCGAACGAAGCAACCGACAGCCAACGGGCAAACGTCGGTTGCTTTTTTTTACCCTAAAATGGCTGTTTTATATTTTACCAAATGTTAAGTTGCATTACAAAAATGGGTGCTAATTGGGTTTAATTGGGTTTAATTGGGTCTAATTGGGTTAGCCGATTTGGTTAGTATTACATTTGCGGAAGTCAAACAAGACTCCCCGACGATGAAAATACTACCCATAATAGGCTTAGCAGCTGGAGCAGGCGCACTCTACCTTGTATCGAAAGGTAGTTCACTCTCCAACATGGCCAAGAACCTCACATATAAAATCCGCCTGAACGGCAAGCCGAAGCTTTACGCTGGCGGATTCTGGACACTCCTGACGAGTGTCGTTGCCGGTGGCTCGGGGTCGAGACTGCGACTTCCTGTAGCCATCGACTTCGAGAACCGCTCCGACGAAGAGATTACTATCGGAGTCAACGCCCTCTTTGTCTACTATAAGGATACCAAACTCGCCTCCAACGGCGTAACTCCGTCGACCGTCACCATCAAGAAATACGCCACCTCCACCATGGAAGGCCTCGACATTGACATTGAGATTTCAAGCCTTAAGCAGGTAGCGGGCGACCTCGTTAACACATGGCTCACCGGTCAGGACTTTAGTAGCCTCACCTCAAACCTTTCCGTCCAGCTCTCGGCTGTAATCAATAACGCCCTCGTAATCAACCTCACCCGCGCGCTCGGCGAGGAGACTACCGTCTCCACCGACACCGCCGTATCTGGCATTGACGGCACGAATGAGGCAGCCCCCGACGGCTACGTATGGGTAGACGACGGCTACATCTCCGGTCTCGACGGCTCAAAGCGAAAAAAGAAGAAACTCAAAAAGGCGACAGCCGCCACCGCGGCTACAGCAACGACCGTCAAAAAAGTAAAGGCCGCAAGCAATACCACGGCCAACACAGCCACCTCCACATCTTCCGCCTCTACAACAAAGAAGGGCGGACTTCGCAAGGCCTTGAAAAATATCGCAGCCCAAACTAAAGCTGCTGCTGAAAACATAGCCGCCACAAAGACCTCCGTCTCAGGTCTCGGCCTCGTGGCGAACTCGAAGCGCAAGATTAAGGACATCGGCGACTACATTGCCTACATCCCCGGCAAAGAGAACCTAAACAACAAAGACCTTGTCGTAATTGCCGACGGCAACGCACAGGACACCGCCAACCTTATGCATAAGGTAGTGGACAAGTACTACACCGACGTCACCACCCTTGCCAACCGACTTAAGCAAGACACCCTAAAAGACACCCTCCAGAACATCTGGAACTTTGTCTACACACACATTGACTACGTACCCGATAGCCGCGTCCGAGAGCAGGTGCGCCGCCCATTGCGCACACTCTACGACCAGAAAGGCGACTGCGACTGCTACGCCACCCTTATCGGCTCGCTGCTTAAAAACCTCGGCATTGGCTTCCGCTTCCGCATAGCCGCATACTCGGCAGGAGTCTACCAGCACGTTTATGTAGTAGTCCCCTACGATGGCGGCTACTACACCGTAGACCCAGTGCTCGACGAATGTTTTGCCGAGAAGACTCCAAGTAAATTTTTTGATGTCTAAAAGCCAAAACTCAAAATGGAAATACAGTTTTTAGACGGGATAGACATACAGCTGCTGGACGGCGTGCGAGGCTCTAACGACCCCCGCGTAGCTTTTGCACTCGGTATTATCAATCGCGAGATGCAGAATGACGTGAGGCGTGGTCAGTTTATTGCCCGCGCCGCCGGCGGCTATTCTAACAGCGTTGGCGAAGATGCCGACACCCTTGCGGCTGGTTATGACTTTGCCGGCTTCGAGGGTGACGGCTCCGTTGCCGACGAAGAAATGGTGCGTTCTTACCTCGTGCGCACCAAGCGCGTAGTTGACGACTGCCCCTCGATGGTCAGTGCGTACCAGTCCCCCGCCGAACTCTCCGGGATGCTCGGATACGTCCTCGACCGATGGGACACCACCGACCGAGAGGCCGCAATTAGCGAGATGGCCGACCGGGAGCAACGCCTTATGGGCGCAGGACTCATTAACGCCAACATTGCCGGAGACTACGACGAACCAACCTACGAGGATTATACCCTCGTGGACAACTACGACCACGCCGCGCTCTCTGGTACGGACGACAACATTGCCCGCGCCAAAAACAAGAAAGCTAGGGGCGGGCTCTTTACGGCAGTCAAGGCCGCCACAGGCAATAGCCGCCTTACGCAGGACGCTAAAGACGTAGTTGCCGCCAACCCCGCCACACAAAAGACAAAGGCACGACTCCGATCCGCCACCGCACAAGCGCGCACGGTTACAACCAAAGCGGTTGCCGCCGGGGACGATGCCAAGATTATAGACTCCACGACTTCCGTCTCCGGGCTCGGCTCCATTGGGGAGAACGACCCCGAAGTTCAAGCGTTGATGGACGGCCGAGACCTCGAGTATATGGTTTCGGGCGTAAATCCAATGGATGCCTATCGTCATTACCTGTCGCGCACACGCCGCATCGCAGCCACCCGCCCCGACCTCTTCAACGACCAGACGGAGCAGGCGGCCACCGTTGAGGCTTGCGACCGGATTCTTACTGTGTGGAACAACCCGACGCTCCTTGATGTCGTCCTTACCGATATTGAGCAGAACGGTATGTCAGGACTTGCAGGCGCGGAGTATAACGGCCTTGGCAAGCTCTTTAAGAAACTCGCTAAAGCCATCAAGAAAGCCGCCAAGAAAGTAGGCTCGGCCGTCAAGACCGCCGTCAAGAAAGTAGGCTCGGCCTTTAAGAAGCTCGGCAAGGCGATTGCCAAGGTTACTAAGAAGGTATGGAAGTTCATCGTTCGCTTTAATCCCCTTACACTCCTCATTAGAGCCGGCATACTCGCCGTGTGCCGTCTCAACATGTTCAAGATTTCCAACAAGTGCTATCCGGGAAGTCTCGACAAGGCCACAGCACTCAAAAAGGGCATCTCAGAGGACGAATGGAAAAAGAGCAACGAGAGCTACGGACACCTCAAGAAGGCGTACACCGCCATAGGCGGCAAAGAGAGCAAACTAAAGAGCTGCCTCGAAAAGGGCAACAAGAAGAAATGGGAAGGCGTGGAGTATCCCGAGACGCAAGCCCAAATCGACGCGGCAAAAAAGATTGCCACCAACACCAATGACACCGAGACCCAAAAGGATTGGAACGAGGCAAAGGCCGAAATGACCAAGCAGGGTGCTAAAGAAGACAGTACCGTATCGACCACCGTGGCCACTGTTACCACAAAGGAACAGGTGGAGGTGATTGAGAACGAGAGGACGACCAAAGCCGCCACCCCAATTCGCGAAACGGGCGAGACAAGCGGCAAGGTGCTGGCCACCGTCCCCGTAGGTGCAAAAGTCTACGTAGACACCGCACAGGGCGACAGCACGTGGATAGCTGCAACGTATGGCACTTATAACGGCTGGATGCTTAAGAGTCAATTGGCGGGCATTGCCGACGACGACCCAGAGGCAATGCTCGTCTACGGCCTTGCCGGTCTCTACGACCAGTATGGCGACATTCGTGGACTCGGCGACCCAGCCACGGGCACGGCCGTCTCCTCTGCTATGGCCACCATCACTGCCATTATTCAGAAAATCAAAAAGATTTTCAGTGCCGCAAAAACCGTTGTGGATAAGGTGAAATCGGTAACATCGACCGTCAAGAACGCAGTCAACACGGCAAAGAACGTAGCCAACACGGCAAAAAATACCGTCTCCGCCGTCAAGACCACAGCGCAGGCTGTCAAGTCCGGCAACATCACTAAAGCCATCTCGACAGTAGCCACCACGGCCGCCAACGTCAAGAACACGGCTACGAACACCAAAAACGCCGTAACCTCGACCGTCTCTACCGTCAAGTCAACACCCTCTACCGTCAAGAACGCCGTCACTACGGCCGCCTCCACGGTAAAGAGCGCCGTTACCTCCATTCCTTCTACCGTCAAGGCCGCCACAACGGCCGCCAAGACAGCCGCCACCTCGACAGTTAAGAACGCAGTAAACACTGTAAAAACCACAGCCGCCAATACCGTGAAATCGGCTGTCAACACGGCAAAAACCACGGCTGCCAATACCGTGAAATCGGCTGTCAACACAGCAAAAACCACAGCCGCCAATACCG
>CAVGTO010000046.1:6579-14871 GCA_963631865.1 Eggerthellaceae bacterium | reverse complement strand
GACAAGGCGTACATAGTCCCACGCCATGCATGCCGTCTTGCGTATTTTACTCTCCTTCATCTCCCCAGAACCGACAAGAATGACCTTCTTGCAGCCAACGTTTGCCGCCAAACGGATCAGCGCACCAACGTTTTCGGGAGTTCGCAAACCGTCTGCCACAATAATCGGGGCGTCAGAGGGAGCTTCTATTGTGCCTGGCGCAAATAGCACACGCGAGTCGTTGTTCTTCATACGGCAAAGATAAGAAAAAACGACAAGGCAACTCGCAGTTTGACCAATTCAGCTAATTGGCTTAAATTTGCTTGATATGGAAAAAGAAATTGCTCATACATATATATACACTGGCTCTGACATCATTAGCGATGGCGAGAGACCAGACTACTCGGCCATTATCGGGAAGAAAGACAAGCCACTGCGCGTATTGTCGCTCTTCTCGGGATGCGGAGGTATGGACCTCGGGCTCGAAGGAGGATTTATTGCCCATCGGAGGAGTTTTGAGGGCACGCCAGAATTCATTGCACAAGAGATAAATGAAGATTGGATACTGACACGTCCGACAAGGATGTCAACCATCTTCGCCAATGACATTTTGCCAGAGGCTGCTGTGGCTTGGAAGGCATATATGAGCCGCTTTGGGCGCAACGGCAGTGAGTATATTAGTGAGAGCGTCGTCAACCTCGTAAAACGCCATAATGCTGGCGAGAAGGTATTCCCTTATAATGTCGATATCGTAACGGGCGGTTTTCCCTGCCAAGATTTCAGCGTAGCGGGCAAACGTATGGGTTTCAATTCCGGTAAAAACCACGATGGGACAAAGCGAGCTGAGGACGCCCCGAGCGAAGAGACCCGCGGCAAGCTCTATTTCTGGATGAAACAGGTTATAGACATCACGCGGCCGAAGATTTTCATTGCAGAGAACGTAAAAGGGTTAGTGAACCTTGGAGACGTTAAGGACATCATACGCAACGACTTTGCCAGTGCCGACGGCAACGGGTATATAGTACTCACACCCAAAGTGCTACGCGCAGCCGAATACGGTGTGCCCGAGAGCCGCGAACGAGTGATATTCATAGGCATACGCCGAGACGCGCTTCGCCCCGAGGCTATTGAAGCCCTCGAGAAAGAGGAGACGCCAGCAGAATATGACCCTTACCCCACCCCGACGCACGCATATAAAACGCAAAGCGACAAATTGGCTCATATTGTTACCACTGGCGATGTTCTTGGAAAATTGCTTGAGCCAGACAAAAGTGCAGACCCGGCACAACAGGTATATTCGCATGCCAAGCATATGCCCAAAGGGCAAGGGCAAACGGAGATAAACATCGCAGGTCTCGGACCAACAATCCGTTCCGAGCACCATGGGAACATAGAGTTCCGTCGCCTATCGGCCGAGCATGGCGGGCTGCACGCCGAAGAGTTGTCGGCAGGCATGACAGAGCGCCGCCTTACGCCAAGGGAATGCGCACTTATTCAAACGTTCCCACCTGACTACCCTTTTGTGTTCCGCGGCCTCAGCTCATCGGGAGCATATAAGGTTATCGGCAATGCCGTGCCGCCAGTCCTTGCCTACAAGATTGCCACGCGCATCGAGAGCCTTTGGAAAAAGTATTTCAAGAAATAAGGAAACAAAGTTATGCCCCAAGCGATAGTAATGGGCGCCACATCCGGCATTGGTCGCCGAGTGACGGAGATATTGGCTGAAAAAGGATGGAAACTGACAGTCTGCGGGCGAAATGAAACCGCACTTGATGAACTTTGCACAAAGTACGACAACGTTACGAAATGCGTGATAGATATCACGGAGGACGGAGCGGAAGGCAAACTGAGTGACGCCATTGACGCCATGGAGGCTAACGGGTCAGCAGTAGACGTCTACTTCCACGCATCGGGCGTCGGCAATCAAAACAAAGAGTTGGCAAGCGACATTGAGGAGCGGACTGTCATGACAAACACTCTCGGATGGACACGAATGATCGGAGTGGTATACCGATACTTTGCGAAGACAGGACACGGACACATAGCAGTGATAAGTTCCATTGCCGGCACACGAGGACTGGGTGCGGCGCCAAGCTACTCAGCCACAAAGGCATTTCAGAATACGTATATTGAGGCTCTCGCACAACAAGTAAAGATGCGAGGCATAGACATACACTTTACGGACATTCGACCGGGCTTTGTCCGCACACCTCTCCTTGGCGACTCACCGCAATACCCGATGCTGATGGATGTGGAGCCTGTGGCGCAAGCCATTGTCGAGGCAATAGAGAAAAAGAAAGAGGTTGCGGTGATTGACTGGAAGTGGCGGGTTGTAACAGACTTTTGGCGACTGATACCGCATTGGATTTGGCGGCGGATGAAAGTGGGATAAAAAAAAAGACAAGCCCCAAGACTTTACAGAAAAGTCTTGGGGCTCAATTTATTTGTTTGGTTTTGATTACGGAGCTAAGCTACAGGCTGAAGACCGAGTTTTGCGGCCTCGGAAATCATTAGGTTGCGCGCCTCGTCGTAGTCGTTGTGGATAACGCCGTCGAGAATTGCCTCCTTGATAGCCTCCTTAATGATTCCAATGGGGCGACTTGGGCCGATGCCGAAAGTCTTCATAATTTCCTCGCCAGTGATAGGTGGCTGGAAATTTCGGATATGGTCTTTCTCCTCGATCTCCTTCATCTTGCGGCGGACAATCTTGAAGTTGCGGAGGAAACGCTGGACTTTCTCCTCGTTGCGGCTTGTAATGTCGCACTCGCAGAGAGTCATAAGTTTCTCGACATCGTCGCCAGCCTCGAAGAGAACTCGGCGCACTGCGGAGTCGGTCACGATATCCTCACTCAAGATAATGGGACGCATATGGAGGTTCACCATTTTCTCGACGAACTTGAGCGGCTCGCCGAGAGGGAGTTTCATACGGGTGAAAATCTTGGGGAGCATCTTGGCGCCCACATAGTTATGGTTGCGGAAAGTCCAGCCGACACCTTCCTCGAAGTGCTTGGTGCGGGGTTTGCCGATGTCATGGAAGAGGGCGGCCCATCGAAGCCAAACATCGTCGGACTGGGCGGCCACACCGTCGAGCACCTGCATTGTATGGTAAAATACATCCTTATGGGCAAACTTACCACGCTTCTCAACACCTTTGAGAGCCGCAAGTTCGGGAAGGATATATTGCAAGAGGCCTACCTTATCGAGGAGTTTCCAAGCTAGAGAAGGAGCAGCAGCCGTCTCCATAGACTTCATCAATTCCTCCGTAATGCGCTCTTGAGAGATGATCTCGATGCGCGGGGCCATACGCCTCATGCCCTCGAGAGTCGCATCGTCGATGGTGAACTGGAGTCGGGTGGCAAAACGGATGCCGCGGAGCATACGCAACGGGTCGTCGGAGAAAGTAATATCCGGGTCGAGAGGGGTTCGGATGATACCGTTTTGGAGGTCATCTATTCCGCCGAATGGGTCCACGAGGTCACCGAAAGTATCGGGATTAAGGCTGAGAGCGAGTGCGTTGATAGTAAAATCGCGACGTTTCTGATCGTCGTCGATGGTACCATCCTCAACTATAGGCTTGCGGGAGTCGCTGCGATAGCTCTCGCGCCTTGCGCCAACAAATTCAACCTCAGCGGGGCCCATCTTGACCTGCGCCGTGCCAAAATTCTTGAACACCGAAAGATGCGACCCACGGAAACGTTCGTGGACAGCCTGCGCAAGTTCGATGCCACTGCCTTGCACCACGATATCGATATCCTGCGAAGGAATGCCGAGGAGCAAATCGCGCACGAAACCGCCAATGACGTAAGCCGGCTGACCAGTAATCTCTACAATTTCGCGCACCACGCCAAAGACGCGGTGACTAAGTGCCTCCTTATAATTCTTTTTTGTTTCCAATGCTAAACTCAATGGTGAGCGGTATCGAGGGTGCTACACCTCAGGCTGCGCCTCGATGCGCTTTGCAATGAGGTATTTATTGCGGTCGGGAGCATTACGGGTTACGAGTTCGGCAGTAAATCCGGCAAGGAAGAGCTGCGTACCCATAATCATAAAGGTCAGAGCAAGATAGAAATATGGATTGCTTGTGATGAGAGGCGCGGGAACACCATTATATACGCACCATAACTTCTTGATGCCGACCACGGCAGCGGCAATGAATCCGAGGAAGAACATAAGTGTACCGAGGGCACCGAAGAAGTGCATAGGGCGCTTACCGAACTTGCCCATGAAAGTCACGGAAAGAAGGTCGAGGAAACCCTTAATGGTGCGCTCGATGCCGAACTTAGAGTGACCAAATTTGCGCTCGTAGTGATGAACCACTTTCTCGCCAATGCGGGGAAAACCAGCCTCCTTGGCGAGAAGAGGCACGTAGCGGTGCATCTCGCCATAAACCTCAATGGTCTTGACGACATCGGATTTGTAGGCCTTGAGACCGCAATTGAAATCATGGAGCTTGATGCCAGATATCTTGCGGACGACGCCGTTGAAAATCTTGCTGGGTATAGTCTTGGAAAGAGGGTCGTGACGTACTTTTTTCCAACCCGAAACCATATCATAACCCTGATTGAGAATCATATCCATAAGGGCGGGAATCTCATCGGGGCTATCCTGAAGGTCGGCGTCCATCGTTATGACCACACGGCCACGCGCTGCGGCAAAGCCCTCGCTGAGGGCGGCACTCTTACCGTAGTTGCGGCGGAAACGGATGCCGAGGATCACGGGGCTCGCCTCGTGAAGACGCTCAACGACAGCCCATGAGCCGTCGGTGCTGCCGTCGTCGACAATGATGACCTCGTATGAATACGGGGTTGTTTTCATGACGCGGGCAATCCAATCCGTGAGTTCGCCGAGGCTTTCCTCCTCGTTGAAGGAAGGCACAACAATGGACAAATCAATCATCGAAAATTATTTTATCTTCAAGCGGGCAAAGATAAACATAATCTGACAAAAAGAGAATTTTACTTGATATAAGCCCCTTGGTTTCGCCCCTCCCCCTCTTTTAGCCTTGCCCTCGCGTCTTGGATAAGTTTACAGTTTTTGCGGGTGTCTTTAAGTTGGTCCGCCATAGCGAGGAAATTCTCATAAAGGAAACGCGCGCTCTCATTGTCGTGGACGGCCTGGTATATTATAGCGAGATTGTAGTACGTCATTGGGTTTGCGTAATGTCGATTTCAAGCTTGCGACGAATAAAAAATTGCGCATCATCGAATTGCCAATTGTCAATTGCTACCTACATTCGCGGAGTAAACTTACACCCCGATAATGGAGCAAGAGATAAAAAAAATGATAGAGGAGGCATTGCCCCTCGTAGATGCCGACTCTGAATTCCTCTTTGGTGAACTCGACTCGCTCGGCATAGCTGAGATTATGATGATGCTCGGAGATAAATATGGAGTGACGCTCGACTACAGCGACGTGACGCCCAAGAACTTCAAATCCGTCAAGAGCCTCGCCGAGCTCGTAATGAGCAAGAAAAAATAGGATTTACAAGACGTTTCGGCATTAGGCAATGAGGATTGAGGATTACATAAAGGAGCACGCCATAGCGACGCCAGGCAAAACGGCCATAGCATGCGGGGCAGACAGACTGACGTATGCCGACCTTACAAAACACATATCAGACAAAGCGCGGGATTTCGAGCGAGGCCAGATAGTCCCCTTCCGTGCCACGCCTTCAGTCGAAACACTCATAACCTACTTTGCCATCCACGAAGCGGGAGCCACCGCAGTACCGTTGGACAAGGCATTGCCAGACGGCCCAATGGAGGAACTCACCAATCGGCTCGCCAAAGCCACGGTACCGAAAGGCATAGCCGACGTGATGTTCACGACGGGCACCACTGGAGCTCCCAAAGGAGCAATGATAAGTCACTCCGCACTGTTGGCAAACGCAGAGAACCTAATTGAAGCACAAGGCTTTAGCAGCAAGACAAACTTCATTGTCAACGGACCTCTCAACCATATCGGCAGTTTGTCGAAAGTGCCCCCTACCCTCGTTTCGGGGGGCACCGTGCACATCGTGGACGGGCTTCGCGACCTGGGGGCATTTTTTGAACTTTTAGAAGCTATAGAAACTACCGGAGGCGGGCATATCGCCACGTTTCTTGTGCCAGCCAACATACGTATGTTGCTCACCTTCGGGCGAGACAAGTTGGCAAGCCTGGCGGATAAGATAGAGTTCATAGAGACAGGTGCGGCACCTATATCGCAGACCGATATGGAAACGCTGTGCGCAACGTTGCCTCAGACAAGGCTTTATAATACATACGCATCGACCGAGACAGGCATAGTCTGCACATATAATTACAATGCGGGCGAATGCATTGCAGGCTGCCTCGGGAAGCCCATGCGCCACTCAAGCGTGCGCATAACGAGCGAAAGCACAGTAGCTTGCTCAGGTGAAACACTCATGAGTGGATACATAGGTGACGAAGCTAAAACGCAAGAAGTGATGCACGGCGGCGAGGTCTTCACAAACGACCTCGGCACGATTGACGAAGCAGAGCGGTTGCGGCTGACAGGGCGGCAAGATGACGTCATCAACATAGGCGGATTTAAGGTATCGCCCGTGGAGGTCGAGGCTGCGGCAATGGAAATCGGATGGGTGCGCGAATGCGTATGCGTCGAGGTGGAGCATAGAGTCTTAGGTAAGACTCTTAAATTGATTGTCGTGACAGACGGGCGAGAACTAGACGCACGTGCCATAGCCAAGCATCTGAAAGACAAGCTTGAACCGCACAAGATACCATCCGCATATGAGAAAGCGGACGCCATAACCCGCACATTCAACGGGAAGGTGGACCGCAAGGCATACCGCACAAGTTAAAAGACGCGATGGGAGGTTATTTTTTCTGACCACCCACTAAAAAAGCCCCCTGACTCTCGGCAAATTCAATTCTTTTGCCTACTTTCGTTGCTGTAAAGGTGTAACCTCGTATCAACGAATTAAAAAACCGGCCGCCAAAGGGTAGCATGTGACGTGCTCCCGCCCTGCGGCGATCAGCATATTAGCACAGCAAACAACTGATAATAAGAAAGATGGTAGTATTTTTCAAAGGCGACAACATCCTCGCTGTTGAGACGATTAATGCGATCTCTGAGGACGACGCCAAGAAACTGACCTGGCTCTTCAGCGGTGCAGAGCGCCTCAGCGAGCATAACCTCACAGGCTTCTTTGTCGGCACACGACGCGAGACCATCACGCCATGGAGCACCAACGCAGTAGAGATTACCCAGAACATGGGACTCACTGGCATCAGCCGCATCGAGGAGTTCTTCGCCGTAAAGGACGAGAAGGCACAGTTCGACCCCATGCTCCAGAACCTGTACAAAGGACTGGACCAGAATATATTCACCATCGACAAAAAGCCCGACCCCATCGTCCACATCACGGACTTCAAGGCATACAACGAGAAAGAGGGTCTGGCACTTAGCGGTCCCGAGATTGAGTACCTCGAAGGTCTCAGCAAGCGACTCGGCCGCCCATTGACGGATTCTGAGGTTTTCGGCTTCTCGCAGGTCAACTCAGAGCACTGCCGTCATAAGATTTTCAACGGTACTTTTATTATTGACGGCGAGGAGAAGGAGCTCTCGCTCTTCAAACTCATCAAGAAGACCTCGCAGGAGAACCCCGGCTACCTCGTATCGGCATACAAGGACAACGTTGCCTTCATTGAGGGCTCCAAGATGACGCAGTTCGCCCCTGAGCGTGCCGACGTCCCTAGCGAATTCGAGGCCAAGGAGATTGACGCAGTCCTCTCACTCAAGGCCGAGACACATAACTTCCCCACCACCGTAGAGCCTTTCAATGGCGCAGCTACCGGTTCCGGCGGCGAAATCCGCGACCGTATGGGTGGTGGCACTGGCTCACTGCCTATCGCAGGCACAGCAGTCTACATGACATCTTACTCCCGCCTCGCCGAGGATCGTCCTTGGGAGAAAGGCGTATCTGTCCGCGACTGGTTGTATCAGACCCCTGCGCAGATTCTCATTAAGGCATCGAATGGAGCCAGCGACTTCGGCAACAAGTTTGGTCAGCCTATGATTTGCGGATCTCTGCTCACCTACGAGCATGAGGAAGGCGGCCGCACACTTGCCTATGACAAGGTCATTATGATGGCCGGCGGTGTAGGTTTCGCAAAGAAGTCCGATGCGATCAAGAAGACTCCCGTCAAGGGTCAGGATATCGTCCTCCTCGGTGGCGACAACTACCGCATCGGCATGGGCGGCGGCGCGGTATCTTCCGTCAACACCGGCGAGTATGGCAACCGCATCGAGCTCAACGCGGTTCAGCGTTCTAACCCCGAGATGCAGAAG
>CAVGTO010000046.1:0-6569 GCA_963631865.1 Eggerthellaceae bacterium | reverse complement strand
CTCGTCGAGAGCGACAACAACCCCATCGTATCTATCCATGACCACGGCGCAGGCGGCCACCTCAACTGCCTCTCGGAGCTCGTGGAGGAGACTGGCGGCAACATCGATATGGATGCACTGCCAGTTGGCGACAAGACCCTCTCCGACAGAGAGATTGTCGGCAACGAGAGTCAGGAGCGCATGGGCCTCGTGATGGATAAGGGAGCCGTAGACGGACTCCGCAAGATTGCCGACCGCGAGCGCGCCCCGATGTACGTCGTTGGCGAAACCACGGGTGACATGAACTTCACTTTCAGCCACAAGGATGGCGTAAAGCCCATCGACTGGAAGCTCTCCGACATGTTTGGCAACCCGCCCAAGACCATCATGACGGACAAGACCGTGGAGCGCACATACGCCCCCGTAACATACAACGCACAGAACATTGCCAATTATATAAAGGACGTGCTCAAGCTTGAGAGCGTCGGCTGCAAGGACTGGTTGACCAACAAGGTGGACCGTTCCGTCACCGGCAAGGTGGCCAAGCAGCAGTGCGCAGGCGAGATCCAGTTGCCAGTCAACGACCTTGGTGCTGTGGCTCTCGACTACTCTGGCACTCGTGGTATGGCAACCAGCGTTGGCCATGCGCCCGCCGTTGGCCTTATCGACCCTGCTGCAGGCTCTGTAATGTCGGCAGCAGAGGCTCTCACCAATATCGTCTTCGCCCCCATGGAGCATGGGCTCAAGGGAATTTCTCTCTCAGCCAACTGGATGTGGCCCTGCCGTCAGGAAGGTGAGGATGCTCGACTCTATGCCGCCGTCAAGGCTATGAGTGAGTGGGTTTGCGCATTGGGCATCAACATTCCCACAGGCAAGGACTCCCTCTCAATGACGCAGAAGTACCATGACGGCCGCACCGTTCTCAGCCCCGGCACTGTCATCATTTCGGCCATGGGTGAGGTTAGCGATGTTCGTAAGATTGTCGAGCCTGTACTTGTATGCGACGAGGACACTTCCCTCATCTGCATCGATATGAGCGGCTGCGAGCCGGCTCTTGGTGGCAGCGCACTCGCACAGATTCTCGGCAAAGTTGGCGACAAGTGCCCAACAGTGGCAGACGCCAAGACTTTCGGCGTAATCTTCGACACCATCCAAAAGCTCATTGATAATGGTCTCGTACTCGCAGGCCATGACATCTCGGCCGGTGGACTCGTAACAACCCTCCTCGAGATGAACTTCCCGAACAATAGCTGGGGCGCAAACGTAGACATTCCCGCCGACGACGAGGATGCCGTAACAAGCCTCTTCGCTGAGAACCCCGGCGTAGTTCTCCAGGTTAAAGACCTCAACAAGGTCAAGGCCATCCTCGACGAGGCAAATGTGGCCTTCACATACCTCGGTCGTCCGCAGAAGGAGCGCAAGCTTACCATCACAGTTGCCAACCAGAGTCTCGACATCGACATTGACGAGATGCGCGACATTTGGTTCAGCACATCGGCCAAACTCGACGCCCTCCAGACTCAGAATAACAAGGCTGCAGAGCGTGCAGCAAACTACAAGGTGCAGCCTCTTGGCCTCCGCATGCCAGAGGGATGGAAGGGCACTTTCTCCAGCCTCGGCCTTGCTGGCCTTACCCATGGCAAGACTGGCGTCAAAGCGGCCATCATCCGCGAGAAGGGTGTGAATGGCGACCGTGAGATGGCCTACACGCTCTACCTTGCCGGCTTCGACGTGAAGGATGTCCATATGACAGACCTTGTATGTGGTCGCGAGACACTTGAGGACGTCAATATGATTGTCTTCTGCGGAGGCTTCTCCAACTCCGACGTGCTTGGCTCTGCAAAGGGTTGGGCAGGCGCATTCCTCTACAACGAGAAGGCGCGCACAGCTCTTGACAAGTTCTACTCACGTCCCGACACCCTTAGCCTTGGGGTCTGCAATGGTTGCCAGCTCGTAATTGAGCTCGGCCTCCTCCATCGCAGCCAGCCCGAGCTTCGTCCTAAGATGCTCCACAACGACAGCCACAAGTTCGAGAGCGAGTTCCTCAGCCTTGAGATTCCTCAGAACGATACTGTCATGTTCAAGAGCCTCTCAGGAAGCCGACTTGGCGTGTGGGTTGCACACGGCGAGGGCAAATTCTCAATTCCCGCATCTGCAGACAAGTACAATGTCATAGCTCGCTACTCCTACAGTGGCTACCCAGCCAACCCGAATGGCTCGGCTGACAACATTGCAGGCATGGCATCGGCTGATGGTCGCCACGTAGCCATTATGCCACACCCCGAGCGAGCCATCTTCCCCTGGCAGTGCGCATATTATCCCGCCGACCGCAAGGCAGACGACGTAACTCCATGGATTGAGGCCTTCGTCAATGCCCGCAAGTGGATCGAGGCGAACAAGAAGTAAGGAGCAAAGAAGAAAATGGTACGGGAAGGGGACTGAGAGCCGATGAGGCGCACGGTCTCCATTGCCCCTGCCAATCCGATAGCTAAGTTCAAAAGACGTGCGGACATTCCTGTTCCGCATTATGAAACAAACAATTATCTAAACAACATTCTCGAGAATGGAAAACGAAGAGAAGAACGGCTACTCCCGCGCCGAGGGCGACGAGAGCAGGGCCGAGCAGTCCGCTCGCCGCGACGGCGAGGGACGCGGTTACTACGGCAGCCGTGAGGCTGACGGCGAGCGCAGACCTTATCGTCCGCGCTACAACAACGACGGCGGCGAGCAGCGTTCCTACCGCCCCCGCTACAACAATGACAACGACGGCGAGCGTCGCCCATTCCGCCCCCGCTACAACAGCGAGAGCGACGGTGAGCAGCGTCCGTTCCGTCCCCGTTACAACAGCGACAACGATGGCGAGCGTCGCCCATTCCGTCCCCGCTACAACAGCGAAAGCGATGGTGAGCAGCGTCCATTCCGTCCTCGCTACAACAATGACAACGATGGCGAGCGTCGCCCATTCCGTCCCCGCTACAACAGCGAAAGCGACGGAGAGCAGCGTCCGTTCCGTCCTCGCTACAACAATGACAACGATGGCGAGCGTCGTCCATTCCGTCCCCGTTACAACGACGGTGGCGATGGCGACCAGCAGCAGCGTCCGTTCCGTCCCCGCTATAACAGTGAGAGCGATGGCGAGCGTCGTCCGTTCCGTCCCCGTTACAACGACGGTGGAGAAGGCGATCAGCAGCAGCGCCCGTTCCGTCCCCGCTACAACAACGGAGACGGCGAGCAGCGTCAGCAGTTCCGTCCTCGCTACAACAATAATGGCGACGGCGAGCAGCGTCCGTTCCGCCCCCGTTACAACAACGGCGATGGCGACCAGCGTCAGCAGTTCCGCCCCCGTTACAACAACAACGATGGTGGTGAGCGCCGTTCATTCCGTC
This sequence comes from Eggerthellaceae bacterium, assembly GCA_963631865.1. Classification (GTDB taxonomy): domain Bacteria; phylum Bacteroidota; class Bacteroidia; order Bacteroidales; family Marinilabiliaceae; genus W3P20-009. Next base: position 3,204 of record CAVGTO010000046.1, on the reverse strand, counting down.
CCCGCTTCAACAACGAAGGCGGTGACCAGCGTCAGCAATTCCGTCCCCGTTTCAACAACGGTGGAGACAACCGTGGCAGCCGCTTCGGTGGCGACAGCCACAAGCCATTCAGCCGTAATGCGGCCCCTCGCCAGCAGTGGAAGATGGCCGACGACGCCAAACGCGGCCCGCGCTACAGGATCGACCGTCGCATATTCGACAACGAGGCCGAGATTGAGCAGAACGGTTCAGATCCAGAGATGCAGCAGATGCCCGCAATGCTCCGCCTCAATCGCTTCGTAGCGATGAGCGGTGTTTGCAGCCGCCGCGAGGCCGACGAGCTCATCAAGGCAGGCAAGGTCAAGGTTAACGGCGAAGTCATCACCGAGATGGGCGTCACCGTCAGCTCCGACGCGACTGTCGAGTATGATGGCAAGGTACTCAAGGCAGAGAAGAAGGTATACGTCCTCCTCAACAAGCCGAAGGATACCGTAACCACAGCAGACGATCCCGAGGGACGTCGCACCGTGATGGACATCGTAGCCGGCGCATGCAGCGAGCGCATCTACCCCGTAGGTCGACTCGACCGCAACACCACTGGCGTGCTCCTCCTCACCAACGACGGCGACATGGCCGAGAAGCTCATGCACCCGAAGTATGAGGTCCGCAAGATTTACCACGTATTCCTTGACAAGGCTGCCACCGATGAGGATCTTGAGCATCTCATCAAGGGCTTCGAGCTCGAGGATGGCCCCATCAACGCCGACGAGGTAAGTTTCGTAGATGGACGCGACCACAAGCAGGTTGGTATTGTTATCCACTCTGGCAGGAACCGCATCGTCCGCCGTATGTTTGAGCACCTCGGCTTCAACGTCGAGAAACTTGACCGCGTATACTATGGCGGCCTCACCAAGCTCAACGTTCCGCGCGGCCACTGGCGTTACCTCACCGACGAGGAGATCAACAAGCTCCGCGCTGGTTTCACAAAGTAAGCCATAGCAAAACCCAAGACGGGTGTTTTGCGTAAAGATAAGACGAGAGGGAGAACTATTCATGGTTTTCCCCTCGTCTTTTTTCATTATAAGACAGTAGATACAAACAAAGAATACACCTATGAATGCACGAAGTAGATTGCATACCGTTCTTAGCCTAATAGGATTCCTTGTCGGACTAGCCGCACAAGCACAGACATCAGGGCACGTAACCAAGATGGAGACTGTATACGACTATTTCAAAGCCACATACGAAGTCCTGTCCTCGGACACGTCGGTGCGAGACGGGGCTTATGAGCTCACATATGGGACACGAACGCTAGAGAAGGGGCAATATAGCAAAGGCAATAAAACTGGCGAATGGGAGTATCGGAACTTGCAGAATATGGTAGAGTTGCGCTACAATTGGACAACGAAGCGCCCGACATACATGTTGCCCCACAAAGGTTACACTTACAATCAAAAGAACTACCCCGCCACATTCCTCGGCTCATCGATGATACCATTCTATTACGTCCACAGCAAGGCATATTATCCGAAGGCCGAGGCCAACAACAAAAGCGGAGGCTACGTAACGCTCCGCCTAAGGATAAGCCCGACGGGTCGTCTTTCGAGTTTCACAATAAAAGACTCCTCATCGCCCAATTTCGCACGCGTGGTACGCAAGGCTGCCGAGCAAATACCTAAGGGAGCCTGGCGATGGGTGCCAGCACTGAAGAATGGTGTTAACGTCGATGGATATTACGACATCACGATAGTGTTCGATAACTAGAGGGAATGTCGCAATTAGGGAAATAATTGGAGAAAAAAGTGCAGAAGAGGCTAAACTGTGATAAATTGCGTCAAGCGCAAGACTAAAGCGCACTAATTTGGACAATAGGGCAAACTAAATTTCATTATCTTTGCATATTAAAAGAATTACCCCAAAAAAGATGACTAAGGTTGCAAAGATATTCTTAGCGGAGGGCTTCGAGGAGACCGAGGCCCTTACGCCATTCGACATACTGCGGCGCGGCGGCGTGGATGTTGCACTTGTATCTGTAACAGGCTCATTACGCGTAACGGGTTCGCACGGCATTGCCATTGAGGCACAAGAACTCCTGACTGCGGATGTCGCTAAAGCGGATCTTTTGATGTTGCCTGGTGGAATGCCTGGCACGCTCAATCTAGATGCTTGCGTAGCTCTCAAGGAAGCTATCGCTGAGGCGGCAAAGAGTAGCAAAGTAGTTTCGGCTATTTGCGCAGCGCCATCTGTCCTTGGCGGAATGGGTTTGCTGAGTGGACGCAATGCAACTTGCTACCCTGGTTTTGAGGATAAGCTTATAGGGGCTAAGTGCACTGGTGAGAGCGTCGTCAAGGATGGGAAGTTCATCACTGGCGTAGGTCCGGGCGCAAGTCTCTCTTTTGGTTTGGCGTTGTTGGCCGAGCTTATGGGAACGGATGTAGCCGGGACAGTAAAGGCGCAAATGATAATAAGATGAGCCTTCGATACAGACACATATTCAGATTTGCCGTAGTCGCTGTAGTCTGCGTATTACTATCCGCCTGCTATCGCAGTGCGAATAAGGAGACGTCGGACATCGCAGGCATCATACCCACGGCATCGGGCAATGAGCCTATGCCGGCTATCGAGGCACGGTATACGCAGTGGCCGGACCCCGATACGCTGCTGATATATATCGACGGCACGAGGTATAAAGTAGCATCGAACGGAAACATATTCTCGCCCGATGGTAAGAGGCGTTTCAAAATCAGCTGCAAAGGCAGCATAGAGACGCTGTATTTCGTACAGAAAGGCGTGAGCCTCATTGTCTTCTTCACGGACGTCACAGACCTCGGGACATCCAACCATGCAGAGCGTATAGACATCCAGACAGGCAAGACCTTGTGGTTCACCAATATATCTGGAGTAGCAATGATACGACCTATCATCAAGGGACAATTCGCATACGTAGCGTCATCTGGCTTCGTAGGCAAACTCAAGTTGAAGAACGGGCAGTATGACTGGAAGCACACCGACCTCAACGTCAACGGTCGATTTGAAAAGTTCCAGGATATCAGTTTCCCGAGCAAAATGGAGGCAGTTTTCGTCGCCCCACACTCTCTTTCCCTTGAGAGCGACACCATTGTCATTAACGACATGACGGGCGACGTAATGAAGATGAACTAAATTTTCGCAAGCGAAAGGGCGCAAAATCGAACATCTTCGCACGCACTCCGTACAAGACTGAGG
>CAVGTO010000045.1:4063-14887 GCA_963631865.1 Eggerthellaceae bacterium | reverse complement strand
CAAAACTCATTCGTTGAGCGCTTTAACGGAAGCTACCGCAGAGGCGTGCTCGACGCATATTTGTTCAGCTCCCTCGATGACGTCAAGCGGCAAACGGAAGAGTGGCGGAATGATTACAACGTGAACAGGCCGCATCAGTCACTTGGTAACCTGTCGCCACTGGAGTACAAGGCGGATTTACCGGGTTGAAAGGTTTTCTTAGGCATGGAAGGCAATCAAACATACAGACACGCAAAAGGCCACCCACAGCGGGGCGGCCTCTCGTTGCATGTCGTCATGCCTTGCAAGCCTATCCCTTGTAGAGTTGCTCCTCAGCAGAGCTCTACTCCGTTTCAACCTGCGTTGCGAACTTAGCCTCAAAATTTATTTTTGGCAAATCCGATAGTTTTAACTAAACTTGAATTTCTAATTGGCAACTGTCTGACTGAGGGAAAGAGCGCACACCCAAACCACCAACTACAAAACAGCCTGCCCTAAATCCTATGAAACAAGGATTTAGGGCAGGCTATATTTTCGAGAGAAAAGGATACCTTACTTACTCACCAGCCTTGGGGTCGGGACCGTATTTATTCTCTTTGCGGTCACCTTCGATGAGGGTGAAAACGAAGATTACAAGAATACCGACTATAGTGAGAACAAGTAAATACCAAAGACCGGAGCGCCCAGTATCATGAAGGCGACGGACGGTTACCGCAATGCTAGGGATCAGCATCGCAATCCCGACTATGAGATACACAAGATTTACAAGTGCAGTCAAAATGGCACTAGACTCTACGCACGACAAAAGGACAGTAAAGACAAAACCGATTATCGCTGAAGCAAGACTAAACAGCCAATACTCGCGACGACGAGCACGACCGCTAAAGTTTGCGAAATCGGTAGTCATGCATTTTTTGAAAACCTCAATCATAAAAGATGTTTTAAAGTGTACTTAGGTGCTTTTAGTTGATCACATAGAGTGCGATAGGAAAGAAAGTAGCCAGATACGACAATTTGCGGGCTTCATTCATCCTCAACTTTCTCTACCCAAATATAGCAATAATCTATACATAAGACAAGGCGAGTATTAACCTTTTTAAACAGAAAGACGGGATGCGTCCGTTTTTTTGCCGGTCGCATCCCGCTTTTCAGTTCCTAAATTGCACGACTCAGAAAAGAGTCGACTAATGTAGGCAGCTCAGATATTTACTTCGCCTTGCCCTGGTTAGCAACGGCCTCCTGGAGCTTCTTAATCTCCTCGGGGTCGCCTACGAAGTAATCCTTGGTGAGCTTAAAGGTCTTCTCGTCGAACTCGAAGCAGTAAGGAACTGCGGTCGGGAGGTTGAGAGAAACGATGTCCTGGTCGGAGATACCCTTGAGGAACTTGATGATGCCGCGAAGGGAGTTGCCGTGAGCAACGACGACAATGTTGTCAACCTTCTTGAGCATGGGGAAAATCTCGCTCTTCCAATAAGGGAGTGCACGCTCGATGCAGTCCTTGAGGCTCTCAGTACGGGGAATCTCGCAGTCGGGAACGAAGCTTGCGTAACGGGGATCCTTGGTAGCGCTGCGCTCGTCGGTGTCGGGGATAGGATTGGGGGCTACATCGTAGCTACGACGCCAAATCTTAACCTGCTCGTCGCCGTACTGCTTAGCGGTCTCAGCCTTGTTGAGGCCCTGGAGATCGCCGTAGTGCTTCTCGTTGAGGCGCCAGCTCTTCTGTACAGGGATCCAGTCGAGGTCCATCTGGTCGAGGACGTTGTTGAGGGTCTTGACGGCACGCTTGAGGAAAGAGGTGTAAGCGATGTCGAAGGTGAAGCCCTGCTCTTTGAGGGTCTTGCCAGCCTTGACAGCCTCAGCTACGCCGTTCTCGGTGGGGTCGACGTTGGTCCAGCCAGTGAAACGGTTCTCCAGGTTCCATGCGCTCTGGCCATGGCGGATAAGGACGATTCTCTTCATTGTTATCTGTTTGTTATTATGTTCTTGATAAACTTTGCAAAGATAGTTATGTTTTAGGAATATAAGACTCACGAAGTTCACCATTTAGTGCAAAAAGCGGAGCTTGGTGGCTGAAAGGTCGGAGGAAAAGAGTTACATTCGCCAACTTCTTACGTAAGGAGGACGCAAAAAGATTTACAATGAGAATAAAAGATATTGCGGGTTGGCCATCTGTGAGGGCTTGCGCATTCACGGTCTGCGTGGCTGTGCTGTTTGGCGTTTGCTTCATATCGACAGAGTTCTATGAACTGGACTGGAACAGTTTTGGCAGTTTAGCTACAATAATTGCCCAATGGGCCGTTGTCGTCTTCGCGACATTTTGCCTAATCTTGATACTGATTGCCAACAAATATATTTTTGCGATAACGCTCCCAATCCTGACAACAGTTTGCGCCATATTGGCTTACTTCAGAGTAACAGTGAAGGCTCAGATAACCGCGGCAACAATTGATCTCGCCCTTATCAACGACTCCCGAACTTGCATAGAGGTTGTATCGTCACAACTTATTGGGATAACTGCTGTTGCGTTTATTGCATCCTGCATAATAGCATACATTCGTTTCCGATTCATAGACTTCGGGAAATACTGGTATGTGGCTCCGTTGTTTGGCATAGCATTCTTGGCTATGACAGTTTGTACCCGACTCAAAGCCCCTGTTTTCGGCCGTATTCCATTCTCCGTATGCCAAGCCATAAAAGACTACCTCAGCAGCCAACGCTACATAGCCGAGCAGCGCCCTATATTGACGGCCAACGCCACTTGCAATACAGACACACTGACAGTCGTCATGGTGATAGGTGAATCGCTGAGGTCCAGCAACCTCGGCGTCAACGGATATGAGCGTCAGACGACTCCGCTTCTCGCAAAAGAGCCTAACGCAGTGTCGCTGCCCAACGTGCACACTATCTACGGAGCAACGCACTTATGCGTGCCTTATATGCTGACGAGGGCAGACTCTTTGCATCAGGATTTTATGTATATTGAACGATCGTTCATCAGCATTTTCAAGCAAGCGGGATACAGCACGGCATGGCTTGCCAACCAAGAGAAAGTGGACACCTATGCATATTTTATGAATGAAGCGGACACTCTGCAATACGCCAACAGCGGGAAATCGTCTTACATTACCACCGAATGGCTGGATAGCGACTTACTACCAATCTACAAAGCCACACTCAACAAAGCCAACCAGCTCAAGCTCATCATACTCCACACTATCGGCTCACATTGGTATTACGACGGGCACTATACTGACGAGTTCAAGAAATGGAAGCCGACGACAAACAGCAAAGTAACGTCGTACAACACCCATGAGCAGTTTGTCAACTCATACGACAACACAATTCTCGAGTCGGACAACTTCTGGCACAACGTAATAGACACGGTGCGCAACCGCAAGTCGATAGTCATATACCTCTCGGACCATGCGGAGTGCCAAGGCGAGGACGGAATTTACCTGCACGCACAAGACCACCCTGCCCTCCTCTCCCCCGCATGCTGGATATGGTACTCCGATAGTTTTGCCTCAGCCTATCCGAGTAAAGTAGAAAAACTAAGAGCCAACCATCTTCGCAAACTCGACAGTGCATTCCTATTCCATTCAATAATAGATGCGGGAGACATAGCGACAGACATTATAGAGCCCAAATATGATATTTTCAAGTAGTGCTGCTTGCCATGGCCATAATTCACAGATTACACGGATTCTCGCATATTTATGTTTTGACTTCTCGCTTAGCTCGCCGCAGACCACACTTTCAATTTGGGTTTCACAGGGCCTACAATGAATAAAAAGTAAAGGGCGGCTGATTTTTGAAATCAACGAATAAAACGCAATCGGCTGATGAACAAGGATGTTCATCAGCCGATTTATTTATTGCCCCAACCCCAGCAGACGTTTGATGTCGTAGAGTTTGTTGAGGGCATCGCGTGGAGTAAGGTTATCTATGTCGAGCCCCTCGATCTCTTGTCGGATGCTGTAGACAAGAGGATCGTCGAGTTGGAAAAGGCTGAGCTGGACAGCGCCATCGGTCTTCTCCTCCTTCTTCTTGAAGCCCTTACATTCCTTGGCTGGTACGGGCTCACCATCGCGTTCCCGCTCAAGTTGTGCAAGGATTTCATTTGCACGGTCGACAACAGTACGGGGCATGCCAGCCAGTTTGGCAACGTGGATACCGAAACTGTGTTCAGAGCCACCGGGCACGAGTTTGCGCAGAAATATGACTTTGCCCGCAGCCTCACGCACAGAGACGTTGAAGTTCTTTATGCGGTCGTACTTCTTCTCCATATCGTTGAGCTCATGATAGTGCGTAGCAAAGAGAGTTTTGGCCTTCGCCCGCTCATTATTATGGAGGAACTCGACAATGGCCCAGGCGAGTGAGATACCATCGTAGGTACTCGTGCCGCGGCCCAGCTCGTCGAAGAGGACAAGGCTGCGGGGAGTGACGTTATTGAGGATATTGGCAGCCTCGGTCATCTCGACCATGAAAGTACTCTCGCCTTGCGACAGATTGTCGTTGGCACCGACACGGGTGAAAATCTTATCAACGACGCCCACGGAGGCCTTCGTGGCAGGCACGAAAGAACCGCATTGAGCAAGGAGGACAATGAGAGCCGTCTGACGCAAGAGAGCACTCTTACCAGCCATATTGGGGCCCGTGACTATGATAATCTGCTGATTATCCGCATCGAGGTGGACATCATTGGAGACGTATGTCTCGCCTTCGGGCATAAGACGCTCAATCACGGGATGGCGGCCCTCGGTTATGTCGAGGCTATCGGAGTCGTCGACTTCGGGTCGGCAATATGAATAATCTACGGCGTTGCGCGCAAAAGTGTGGAGGACATCCACTTCGGCAAGGCGAGCGGCATCCGACTGTACTGTGCCGAGGTGCGCATTTAGCTCGGCAAGGAGTGCGGTATAGAGTTCGGCCTCGATGGTCGCAATACGTTGGTCGGCACCAAGTATTTTCTCCTCGTATTCTTTAAGCTCGGGGGTGACGTAACGCTCAGCGTTAGTCATAGTCTGCTTGCGCGTCCAGTCAGCAGGAACTTTATCCTTATGGGTATTGCGGACCTCGATATAGTAGCCGAAGACGTTGTTGTACGCCACTTTGAGAGACGGAATATTGGTCTCCTCAGAAAGGCGATTTTGGAGGTCGGCAAGGTAGTCGCGGCTGGAGGTGGATATTTGCCTCAGTTCATCGAGTTCGGCAGATACTCCAGAGGCAATCACACCGCACTTCTGAATTGTCGTAGGCGGATCGGGCACAATATCGTGCTCAATGCGGGCGCGGAGAGCATCGCAGTCGTCGAGCGAAGAGACGAGGGAATGGAGCACGGAACTGGGCGCAGCGGTGGCAATGACAGACTTAAGGCGTGGAATGGCTTCGAGAGCGCGCTTAAGCATAACGACCTCGCGTGGTGAGATGCGGTTGCAAGCAATCTTGCCAACAAGGCGTTCCATATCGCCGACCTCGCGGAGGAGACTTAGCACATCGGCCGTAAGGACAGGATCGGAGACGAAAGACTGAACCACATCGAGGCGACGGCCAATGGCCTTGACATCGCGCAACGGCATAGCAAGCCAACGCTTGAGGAGACGGCTACCCATGGGTGTCGTTGACCTATCCTCAATATCAGCCAGAGAGTATGAGCCGTCGCGACCATCATTGAAAAGTTCGAGGTTGCGAATCGAGAACTTGTCTATCCAGACATACGCCTGCTCGTCGATACGTTGGAGACGACTAATATGCGCCTGACCCTCATGCTGAGTAACATCGAGGTAATAGAGAATGGCGCCGGCGGCGGTAACACCCGCCACGAGGTCCTCGACACCGAAACCTTTGAGGCTCTGGGTGTCGAAATGCTTAACGAGGCGATCTTTGGCGCTCTGCTGTTGGAAAGCCCAATCGTCAAAAGGGTAGGTAATCCATTTATTACCAAAAGCTTCGATAAAACTTTGGCGATGACCTTTCTCGAAGAGCACCTCCTTGGGTCGGAAAGTGGCGAGGAGCCGATCGACATATTGCGTATCGCCCTGTCCCATCATAAATTCGCCTGTCGAGATGTCGAGGAAAGCCACGCCGATGCATGACGACGTAAAGTTGACGCAGCAGAGGAAATTGTTCTCGGTAGTCACAAGCACGCCATCCGTTATGGCGACGCCAGGAGTCACGAGTTCCGTTATGCCGCGCTTTACGATACCCTTGGCTTGTTTGGGGTCCTCCAACTGATCACATACGGCTACGCGAAGGCCCGCCCTGACGAGCTTTGGCAGATAGGTATCGAGCGCATGATAAGGGAAGCCGGCAAGAGCTCCGAGTTCTGGGTTTGTGCCGCTTCGCTGTGTAAGTGTTATGCCTAGGATTTTGGCGGCCTTGGGAGCGTCGTCTAAATAAGTCTCGTAAAAGTCGCCCACGCGGAAAAGAAGCATAGCATCGGGGTGCTTGGCCTTGATGCTCATATATTGCTTCATCAGAGGCGTGTCTGTGAATGATTTGGCCACCTTGGGATATATGGGGTTATGTAATTCAACGTTTTGAAAGCCGACGCAAAGGTGCGCAGCTCGGCAAAAGTACGCAAAAAATGCGTAATTTAGCATCGGACCAGAACTCTAAACCTCAAGAGATGCACCAGACGCTTCGCAGGGTCACGGCGACCCTTATGGCATCGATAGCAGCGCTTAATGCGGCCGCGACGGGCGGCACAGACAGTACTTTCGTCAAGACGGGATTCTCGTTTGGCGTACTTCCCGCCATATCTTACGATTCGGACCTTGGATTTCAATACGGCGTCCTTGCCAACCTCTTTTGGTATGGTGATGGCAGTCGATACCCGGCCTACGATCATTCGCTCTACCTCGAATGCAGTCGATATCCGGCGGGCACAATGCTCTGCCGCGCATATTACGACTCCCCACGAGCGTTGAGCAGACTGAATGAGAATCTGCGATTTACGGCTGATTTTACGTGGTATCGCGACTTGCTGAGTGATTTCTATGGTTTCAATGGCCGCCGAGCAGTGTATAACGCCGATTGGGCCGACGACGACAGTGAGGATTACCGCAGCCATGCCTTTTACGCCCAGCACAGGCTCATGATGAGGCTCATGGCGGGCATCCGATATGACATTCCCGAGACGGACCTTTATTTCCAAGCAGGCGTCACTGCCTTCAATTTCGACTGCGGACCCGTCAAACGCAACGAGTTGCGCCGCTCGACGCCGGACGTGCCAGGACTCTATGACCTTTACCGCGAGTGGGGCGTAATAAGGGACGACGAAGCAAAGGGTGGCACAGATGTCTTTGTGCGCCTCGGGCTTGGCATCGACACGCGCGACAAAGAGGGCTTCCCGTCGAGCGGAGTTTGGAGTGAGGCGTTGTTGGCTCTCGAACCGTCGATGTTCACGAGCAACGACTATGGTTTCGTGCGCCTGACGCTCAACCACAGGCAATATTTCAGCCTCGGATCACCAAATCTCGTACTAGCTTACCGCATCACACTACAAAACCGCATATGCGGCAGGGTGCCATATTACCTTTTGCCACATATCACGACGAACACCCTCACGAGCGCCACAAGCCAGGGTCTCGGCGGCAGCAAGACAATGCGCGGCGTACTCCGCAACAGGATTGTGGCCGACGGCATAGCCCTCGCGAATGTAGAGTTCCGATGGGTATTCACACGATTTGAGTTACTCGGGCAGCAATGGGGCATTGGCACCAACATCTTTGGTGACTTCGGAATGACGACACAGAATTACAAGATTCGGACCGACGGAGTGCCTGACGACCTTCGATCTGACTACTTCCGTACGTGTAACGACAAGCCGCACGCCTCAGCCGGCATAGGCCTCAAGATCCACATGAACAGCAACTTCATCATCTCCGCCGACTACGGCCACGCTATGAAATCGGACGACGGAACTAACGGCATCTATGTCAATCTGAATTATTTGTTTTAAGGGGGGAAAATTTACATCCTCTTCAAAAAGCCCGTCATCCTCCTGATAAATTTCTATTTTTTATTTTTGCCATCAAAAGACAACGTCAACTCTACATATGGGGCAAAAAAAAGAATTCATAGAATCCCGTAAAAAAGTAACATTCGTGGACCTATTTGCAGGTGCTGGAGGCATCAGCGAAGGGTTTATTCAGGCGTATACCGATGACAAGTATTTCGATTTTAGACTAGCAAGCGACATCAATGAAAATTGCGAGCTAACCCATAGGGCACGCTACAATAATGTATTGGGTCTCGACACCGAATTCATTTGTCAAGACATTATGGAAGATGATGAATAAGAAAGCACGACCTTTGTTATTTCCAGAAAGCGAACTAATTGAACTGAGGTAGCCCCCCGAAACAGCAGAAAGAAGGAATTCAATTAACAAAAATGCGCCCCGAGACACAAAAATCTCGGAGCGCATTTATTGTTTATATATTTGCGTCACTAGAAACAAACGACAAAATACTTTCTATACCGTTACTCTTCGCCCCCCGTATTATTCTTAAGTCGGAGGGCCTCCAACTTGGCGGCGTTCTCATTGACACGCTGAGCAGTGAGCGGGTAGAAAGAGATGAAGATGACACTCAGGATGGTGCCCACGGCGGGCAGGAGGCTGAGACACATCTTGATGCCATTGATTGTCTCGGGCGACTGGACAGGCATCTGTGACTGATAGCCGAAAGCGGCGAGAAGCCACATAGATACGCTGGAGCCAATAGCCCAGCCAAACTTCTGGCTCATGCTGGACGAGGAGAAGATAAGGCCAGTGGCACGGTTGCCGGTGACAAGCTCATTGTAGTCGGCGCAGTCGGCATACATACTCCAAAGGAGAGGGAAAATGGCACCTGCGCAGATGGAGATAAGCAACTGGAAAAGGAAGATAAGGCCGAGCTGATTGGCATCGAACCAGTAGAAGATGATACTGAGTACGGAAGCCAAAAGCATGGCGCCGAGGTAGGTATTCTTCTTGCCGATGAGGTTGCTGACAGGGCCTGCGGCTACGACACCAATAATGTTGGCAAGCTGGCCAAGACCGAGGTATACGGCACTAAGTTTGAAGGCAGTAAAGATGGGCTCACCGAAGATGGTGATGTTGCTAACGTGATAGCCGAACATAGTGACATCCTTGAGGTTATCCTCCATCACGAAATACTTGAAGTAGTAGACCGTAGCACCATCGCGGACAGAGTTGAAGATGAGGGCAGCCACACCGGCGCCGAGGAGAATCCACCAAGGGCGATTGTGCATAAGGTCCTTGAAGTCGTCGCGGACACTCGTCTTAGCCTGCTTGATAGGCTTGACTCGCTCACGGGTAAGAAGGAAGCAGAGGAGGAAGAGCACTACCGCAATGGCTGCAAAAACGCCCACGGCGAGAGTCCATGCAGTCTGTTGCTCAGCAATAGGTTGACTAGCCGCACCACCAAAAGCCTCGACAACAGTCATGAAGAAGAAGAGAGCCGCAAAACTGCCAATGTAGGCAAACGTCATACGGAACGTCGAGAGCACATTACGATCGGAAGGCTCGGGGCTCATAACGCCGAGGAGTGACGCATAAGGCACATTGATGGCAGAGTAGACAACCATCATAAGAGCGTATGTGGCAAAAGCATATATAGTCTTGCCAACATAGCCAAGCTCGGGCGAGTAGAACGTCAGGACACCAAGCAAGCCGAAAGGCAGGGCGAGCCAAAGGAGGTAAGGACGGAACTTGCCCCACTTGGTCTCGGTACGGTCGGCCACGACACCTACGATGGGGTCGACAAACGTGTCCCAAATACGAGTAACGAGCATCATAGTGGCGACAGTAGCCGCCGAGATGCCAAAGACATCGGTGTAGAACACCGCGAGATAGGCGCCAAAGAGCTTCCAGAACATCGACGCAGCCATGTCGCCGAAGCCGTAACCTATCTTCTCATAAAACTTTACCACTTGTATAGTCTCTCTTATTAAAGGTTCGCCGGGCTACGCCGGAATGCGTTAATTGTCACCCTCCAAATATAGTAAAAATTTGAGAGCTTGGACATTAGAGTACGCCTTTTCCAACTCATGCGACATGAAATATTGCCAGCAGAGACGAAGAAAGGGCGTAGCCAGACGGACACGGATAATTACTGGGGCAACCTAAATTCAGCTTTAGACTTTAGAAGCCAAACTCCTGCTTGATGAAAGCCGTAACCTCATCAGAAATCTCTTTCTGCTCTTCCATGTTGGGGTGTTGAGCACCTCCAGAGGTGTAGCTCTTCTCGAAGATATGGAAAGGCACTTTTTGGCTCTTGCCGACGAAGCCGCGGGCCTCGGCAGCCGAGGTTATTGCGGGCAGCATCATGCGGAAGAAATTTCGCAGAGTGTCGTTGGCCATAGGGCTGGAGATGAGGGCGAGATCGGCATTAGGGTTCTTCTCATGAAGGACGCGGAGGAGATCCACGTACGCATCGGCGAAAGCAGTAGAATCTTGCACGCCATCATTTTGGCCGAGAGCGGAGACAACGAGGTCGGGATCGAAGGAGAAATCGTAAGGAATCTCGTTATCTACGAGGTTAATCTTGTCGTAGGTCTGAGGGAGAACGTACTTATGCTCACAGCAACTGTGGATGAGGCCTATGCCGGACACGCTGGCCATACTCCACTCGGCATTGAGGTTGCGCGCAGTGCGAGGGCCATAGGCATAATATCCGCGATGATGATCGAACCAAGTGCCTTCACCGAAAGGAAGCACGCCATCGTACATCTCCATACCGCTCGTAATGGAATTGCCGAGGAACTCAATGCGGTGTTTCGCAGCGGGCTTCCATTTAGAGAGACCGGGGGCAGTGACACGGAGGACCTCCGTATAACCC
>CAVGTO010000045.1:0-4053 GCA_963631865.1 Eggerthellaceae bacterium | reverse complement strand
ACCCATACCACATTCCGTATCGCGGCAGACGAGGACGGTGTGGGGGCCAGCCACAAGGCTATCCGCCACGTGCATAACATGGCAAAGAGAATCGGGCGCAGGCAACTGAGGCTTACCAATAATGAGACGGTTGAGGCTCGCGCCTGTAGCCACACGACCAACAGAATCGCCATCGACTATAACCTCGAGGTAATTGTAGTTCGTGCCATACATACGCTGGTCGGCAATGTCAATATCAACGCCAGACCCGTCGAAAGCGAAAGTGAAATAGGTGGCAGCACCCCATTGGCGAGGACCGACAGAGTCTGTGCGATCCACACGGCCGATGTAAGAGAGCGCATCGTCATATCCGCCGACGGAGACGGGAGTCTCGGAGCAAGAAGCCAATATTGCGCCAGCCAAAGAGACCGACAATATGTTGAGCAACTTCATTCGTTGAGGAATTTAATTAAATAACCAATTGGCATTTAAGCGAGGCGCATAAGGACCTCGGTAATGGCGCGGGAGTTGTGGTACGGGCACTTCCAGAAACCAGCCTTGCAGTCGTTGTAGACATCATGACCTTCCTTGTCGGTACGCCACAACCATTCACCATGTTTGCGGTCGACGAGGCTGGTGTAGATGAACTCCCAAACCTTGGCCATCTTCTCAAGATAATCCTCGTTGCCAGTGTGCTTCCAAGTGTCGGTGAGACCAACCATAGCCTCAGCCTGAGGCCACCAATGCTTATCGGTATCGAGGTGGCCGTCAACCTTCTCGTAGAAGATAGAGTTGCCGTCCCAGCCCTCGGCAAGGGTAACATCTGTAAGGCGTTGGCAGATAGGCTTAAGATACTCCATACGCTTCTTGTCCTCAATTACCTCGGCAGCCTCGTAGAGAAGCCATGCGCCCTCAATGTCGTGACCATAGGAGTCGATGTGGCTCATGACAGTCCAATCCATATCGAAAAAGAGGTTGAAGTGGCCAGTCTTGCTGTCGATGATGTGCTCGGTGAACATATCGAGGCAATGCTCTATGCTCTCGCGGAGTTCGGGAGTAGGCTTGGCACGATAGAGATTTGCGTATGGCTCGATGATATGGAGATGCGAGTTCATGCTCTTGGGAGTGTTCTCGTCCTTGTCGCTAAGTCGCACATCGTCCATAGGAGTCCAGTCGGCAGCGAGGGCCTCGATGTAGCCGCCATTCTTACGGTCACGGAAATGCTTCTCTATGAGATGGTAGGTCTCGTAGGCGAGGTTGAGCGCACGCTCATCTTTGCTTTGGCGATAATATTCCGAGAGGCCATAGATGCAGAAGCCTTGCGCATAGGCCTGTTTCTTAGTGTCGACGGGTTTGCCCTTAGAGTCGAGAGCCCAGAAGAAACCGCCATTCTCCTTGTCGTAGAAGAAATCGGAGAGGTAGCAGTATGCGCGGTTGGCAGCCTCCTTATATTCGGGCTTGCCGAAGATGCGTGCGGCAGAAGAGAAAGCCCAAAGGATTCGAGCGTTTAGGATGGCACCCTTGTCGGCATTGGCCATAAGCTCACCGTCCTTGTCGCGGCCGCCATAGAAACCACCGTATTCGTGATCCTCCATCTTGCCAATCCAGAAATTCATGATGTTGGCATACTCAGCCCTCATCTGCTCCCTTAACTCTCTTACGTTCATATCTTATGTTTTTTTGTTTTGCCGGTGTACGTTTGCCGGGAGACGTCGCACATATCGCGTCGCCTCCCGACTCACGGCTTAGATAAATATTCTTTTGTTTTTTTATTTCTTACCAGCCCTCATAGCATTGAGCTTCTCGAGGGTGATAGAGTAATTGTAGATAGCCGCGCGGCTCTCCCAAGTATTGTCGGTCTCAAGGAACTCGCACCAGACCATAAACCACAGCATCTTAGGCTGCTTTTTTGCAATCTCGGGGCTGGGCATCTGACCACATTCTCCCCATGCGATGGGCTTACCATCAGCAAGCTTGACAAGAGCTTCATAGTCGCCCTTCTCGTAGTTCTTGCTGTAGACATCTGTTGCGAGGATATCCACAACGTCCTTACCAGGGTAGAACTTATCGTAGTCCATAACGTTGGACGAACCGATTTCGTTGCCATTGAAAACCCAGAGGAGGTTATTAATGTGGTGATAGTTGGTCAAGCGATCGTAGAGCATACGGTAGAGCTTCTGATAATTGCCGGGCTTGTAACCCCACCAGAACCAATCGCCATTCATCTCGTGATAGGGACGCCAGATTACGGGCACCTTGGCATCCTGCAACTGCTTGAGGAAGAAAGCAATCACGTCAACCTGTGACTGCCAACGGAGATTAATCTCGGTGCCAGGGGTGAAGAGGTCGCTCCACTGCTTATCGGTCAACTTGCTCTGGACACCATTCTCACCCTGCCAAGTTGTGAAGTTGACATCGGTGGTGGGAGGCACGGCATGCCACATAAGAGTGATAATTGCACCCTCTTGGTAATGCTTGATGGCATTATCTACCACACGCTGACGGTTGTCGATTCCGTCGAGAGAGCCGGGCTTACTGTAGCCGAAATCCTGACCGAAGACAGCAGGGTGACCTATCTCACCGCTCTGATGGTAAGCACGCTCGAAATAGATGTCGCCGTAGAGAGGATAGCTGTGCTGACCTGCGAGAAGGCCATGCCCCGACTGCTCATAGAGGAACTTGAGGAGGTCGCACGCCTCGGGAGTAGCGTTAGGATTGACGGGAGTTTGCGCAGTAGCTGCGGTCGCAAGACCGACGAAAGCCAGGGCTGCAGATAGTATCTTATTCATACAGAGAAGATTTATATGATTATTTTTGGGGATTTCAATTAACGTACATCGACGCAGCCAAAGCAAGAAGCTTGCACGCCCGCCTTGTTCTCCAGATTTGGCCAAGCATCGTCGGCCCATGCGAAGCGGATGCTCTTGGGGGCCTTGACATCTTTGCAGGAGACGAGAACCGAGCCATCTTTCTGAATCTTGCCAGTGGCGGAATGGAACACGCCATCATCGCCGGCCACTTCAAACCAATTGGCAACCTTCGCTTTATCGGCAAGGTGCAGCCCCTCGGCATTGTCGAAGACAACAGAAATTGCCTTGCCACCTTTTGCGAGAGCCGCAGAATGGAAAAGAGGAGCTGCATAAGGGTAGCCAGTTTTGCCGTAAGCAACGGTAAGAAGCGCATTGCCAAAGAGATTACCAACCTCGACCTTGAAACGCGGATGGATATCCTTGACGTCACCAAGGTTGCCAATCACAACAAGGCCAGAGTTATCTATCTTAGAGGCTGCAAGACGCTGCTGGTCACGCACGACTACGGCCATGCCGGGATCGTCGTAGTGATAAGGAGCGATCTGAGCAAAGACAAAAGGCAGATTTTCGCCCTTATAGAACACGGAACGCCAATTCTTTACAAGAGTCTGGAGCAACTCGCAATAAGCATCGGCATTCTCACAATTCTGCTCACCCTGGTACCAAGCCACGGCTCGGAAACGGTAGTTGGCAAGGGGGGCAATCATCGCATTATAGATAAGTCCCGGACGGACAGGGCCCCACGAGACTTCGCTAAGCCTATTGTTAATCTTGGCGAGATGCTCACTCGCATCGAAGATAGCCTTGTCGGTCCAGCTCTCAACGGGAGTGCCGCCCCAGCTGGAGTCCACAATGCCCACAGGCACACCTAATTCGGCATTAAGCTTGCAAGCCAGGACGTAGCCTATGACAGTGAAATTGGCTGCATTGGCAGGCGTGGTGTGTACCCAGCGGCCCGAGGCATCGTGATTGGGAGTAGTGGACGTGCGATAATCGACACGGAACATACGGATATCGTCTTGCGTGGCCTGACGGAGGAGGGAGTCCTTTGGCGCGTAATTATCCCACATAGACCAAGTGGAATTAAACTCCATATTGCTTTGGCCGGAGCAGAGGATCACCTCACCAACGAGGACATCGTTGATCTTAATGCTGTTATATCCGCTAATCTCAACTGAGTACGAAGCCTTTGAGCCGGCAGGGGTCTGCACCTCGACGCTCCAATTAGCATCGGGAGTAGGATCCGCAATATACTCTTTGCCAT
>CAVGTO010000044.1:0-14985 GCA_963631865.1 Eggerthellaceae bacterium | reverse complement strand
CGAATAGGACCGAGAATAAGACAGCAACTCCCACCTATAATTCGCAAACTGGATATTATTGGATTGAAGTTACAGAAAGTGCTTATAATTCAGTTAATGCTGGAAAAAATATAACATTTGATGATTTAAGCAGTTTTAAAGAGGTAAATATTGACCAATATACAACGGCTCTAGGTGTCGATCCTTGTGAGGACTGCCCTTCTGCGGATAAAATAGCTGGTTTAAATATCACTGCCAACGGTACTTACGGCTGCGCAAACGACCAACTTACATACCTCCAAACATCTGGTTCTTATCCTGGCGTACTTTTCTCCGTTTACCAGAAAGGGACAAACGGCCAGTATACCACTAAATATCAGTTCAAGTCTGCCTCAACGGCAACCGGTACTTCAGTGTCCACGTCCAATTATGAAGTGGAGGCTGTGAATACTGAGCCTCTCCGTTTCTTTATTCCCGATGCTGGCACATATAAAGTAAAGGCGACTTGCGGTTCAAAAGACTACGGTTTCCTCGACGGCGAGTTTGAGGTGCGCGGTTATAGCGACAAGACTCAGATCGGAAATCTTTCATATTGCACCAACGAACTTGCTGGTGTTAAATTAAAGGTTCAGAACTCTGAATATAAAGTCAAGTATACTCTCTACCGAAATAATTCGATATATAGCAATGGCAAATATTCAGTAACAGGTGCTGCTGACAACGGTACTGACGAGATCGACATCTCGACACTTAAGCAGTCTGGTACATATACCGTCGTAGCTCAGCGAGAGGGTTGTAGCGCAACAAAGACAATCAGTGGTCAGCTTATAATCACTGAAGGAGGAACTCGTCAACTCGTCGCCACTAAGTCCGGTACGACTACCGCAACTGGTCAGCAATGTGCTACTGATAGTTACTCCATCGGAATAAATAAGTATGTAGCCGGCGTAACCTATACTCTCGTTTACACAAATGAGGCCGGAAACAAAACCGACGTGGAGTCCTACACTCCCACCAACGACGGCACCAACTACCAATTCTCCACAAAAGTTTCAGCTAAAGGCACCTACACCATCTCGACAAATATCAGTTGCGAGACGGTGGAGGGTGAACTTGTTATAACTGATGGTAAGACTGCCGACGTTACTCTCGTAAAGGAGAACGATGGTTGTGACTATACTTTCTCTATCAAAGGTCTTACCAGCACCGACTACGTCTATTATATATATGTAGAAGGAGAGAAGACCGCTGCAGGAAAGCAAACAAATCGTGCCGAGTCTGCGGGCAACGGCGGCGACCTCAACAATGTCTATAAATATCACACCACAGACAACACCGTGACTTTCAAGGCCTACGCTCTCCCCAAGGATGCTTCCGACGAGAGTTGCCGTATAGAGGTTAATGGTGCTATTACCGTTCCTGGTGTGCCTAGTGCTCCGACCCCGACAAAGACGGACTACTATTATTGCGGTTCCACAGGTGCCGATGTCGAGATTACTGTTGATGAATCAGTTACAGGTACCGCTACGCTCTATGCTTCGGACGGCACCGCATATCAGACTCAGAATGTCAAAATTGATAAGACGACTTACCGTTTCAAGAATGTAACGGCTGGCACATATAATGCTGTAATTAAGAACGGCGATAGTTGTGAGTCTGAGAAATCATCGTCGATCAAGGTTACCGGTCGTGAGTACAATCCTACTCTCAGCCCCGCTATACCTAAGGTATTCTGTATGTCGTCTAACGGTAAGACGCCTTACAATGTGACCATTGTTTATGCAGATGGCCCCAAGAATAATGCTTCTGCCTACAAATTTAAGATCCACATTATTCCCGATGTAGGTAAGTCATATACAGTTTCGAGCACCGATGCAACTGTTTCTCAAGTAAATACCTATACCTATACTTACTCTTTTGTAGCAGATGACTACGAACTTACTCAAGGTGCGGTTGATATCTATGTCGAGACCGAGCCTGGTCAGACTGATCTGATCTGCGAAAGTGAGCACTACAAGTTCAATATTCAGCCTCAGCCGGATGCACCTTCTGTTTCTGTAACTTACAGCCAAGCTTCAACAGTTGCCTGCGAAGGTGACGAGGCTAATATGTCTGCATCCTCCACGGCATCCAGTGCTGATGGCGACACTTGGTTCTATGTCTATGCTGACAAGGTACCTGACGTGACGGCTTCTCCTGTCGCAATTCTTAAGAGCAAGAACGATGTCTACAACTTTACAGTAAAAATCCCCGATGGTGCGCCTATAGGTACGGGTTATTATGACACGGATGGAAATTACCACCGTAATTACTATGTTGTAGCACGTGACGCAAACCAGCAGGGTTGCGAATCTGACCCGACTATTTATGAGATGGTCATCCGTCCGAATAACACGGCTCTCAATATTGAGCAGGATGATCCTCGTTGGTCAATCTGTGAGGACTCCGATCCTGTAACTCTCCTCAGCTACTTCTATCCTGGTGACGGCACTTTCTACATTGTTGGTACTGACCAAGATAAACTTCTCCCAATCAACAAGAAGGTCAATGGTTCTACAGTCTTCGACCCCCGCATCTTCACCCCTGACGGAATTGACTACGCTCAAGGTGGTTATACCGCAGCCGACATCCCTGCAGGTTTTGAGCCCACAATGACTCAGGATGGTAATTCTGTAACTTACACCATCCGCTACAAACAAAGTTGGTGCCCGAATTCCTTCTACATCGACGGTAAGATGACCGTCAACAAAAAACGCGACATTGGTGAGTACGGTATCCATGCAGATGACTGCTACTGCACCAATGACTACATAACAGTAGAAGGTTACCCCAACACCATCCTCAATGAATACGGATATGCCAAACTCTACTGCGAGGGTATCCTCGAAAGTGACCAACCAGAGGATGATGGTCTCGAGTGGCGTTACACCTTCAGCCCTGTCCTCCGTTACCGCGGTAACAGCAATGGTAAGACAATCGAGTTCACTTTTGAGTATAAAGATGGTGCAACTGGTTGTGTCTACCAGGTAAAAAAACAATCCAAGCTCTACCAACCTGTTGCTGATGAGATATACTTCAACATCAACAACACCCCGGATCCCACCAACTTCCAAGGTGGTTTCAGCGAGGACTACTTCTGTCCCGAAGACAACAGTGAGCATAAGCTTGTACCTTATGTATATCAGTACAAGTTCTACGACGATGGCTCTCCAATGCTCTCTTATGGCAGTGCCACTAATAGCAGCAGCCTCGTAACTTTCACTAAGTCAACCACTATCGATCAGGCTGAGAATCCATCGATTGCAACTCTCGGCAATGGCTATCAGACCGTTGGCACTTACGAGGAGTCTTTCAAGGTTCTCTCAAATAACGGAACTGTAACTGTACAGCCTCGTTGGGCAAATACTGCTACAACTATCAAGTTGAGTGGCAATACTCCCGATGGGTTAACAGTACGAGTCTCCGCTACACTCGAAATTAAGGATCGCTCGACCACTGGTGCTCAAAATCTCGTAGCTACAGTCTCTTATGCTGTGACGACTCTCAGCTACTATACCTTCAATGACGGTACACTTGTCTCGTCCGACGTAGTTACCGATGCAACATTGAAGCAGTATGATGCCTATGAGTATAAGTCGCCGCTCGACCTTACTGACTATACGGAGAATACTGGCAATAGCTATTACTACAAGTTTACCGGTGGTCCGCACGTCAAGGTTAAGCTCGACGATGGCACAGTCCATGCGCTCGACGACGGTTATGATTATGCAGATATTGCATATTACTTCCTCGATGTCAGCGAGATAGGCAATGGCAACACTGGCAACATCCACCTCTATGTGGATAATGGTTCGGAGTGCCGTGCAAATACCAACGACCAGTGTCGTGCAAACACCGAGCGTCCTGTTCGAGTTCTTCGTGAGCTCCAGCATGACATGAAGAGCAGCTATTGCGCCTACGACACCGACGAGCCAATACGTGTAGTTCTCAACTACCCATCGCGTTATGTTGCTGACAGTCAGGCGAACCGTGATAACGGTTACCTTACTGGCAACCTCACCTCTACTGTATATAACTATGACTACGAGGGTGTCTCTGGTACCAGTGTAATAACTGTGCAGAAGGTCGTTGACTCCAATGGTAATAAGATTGATGGCGTAATCAACACATACACAGTCTCTTATACCAAGGGAACCGCAATGCCTAAGATCGAGTATGACGACAATGGCATTGGCAGTGTCTCCTTCGACTTTGAGGATGCCAATATCGACAAAGATGGCTCCTTCAAGTGGCAGCATGAGACTGGTTCAACAGGTGCGGGTAAGTATCACTTCACTTGGACATTCAATGGTGACAACCCATCTTGCACCATGACTAAGGAGTGGGATGTCTTTATCGTAAGCAACTCTGACGCTTTTGCAATTTGGCAAGGTAAGAGTTGGTCTGAGGCATCTACAGGTGAAGTCGCTCGCTATCCGGTTTATAAGTCAGAGGTTGACGCAACCAATGAGGCATATCAGAATGATAACTGGTGGCAGACCACGACGGTTAACAATAATCCGGTCACTATGGTCGCGTCAGATCGTACTCCTGCCATCGCTCTTTGTTGGAAGCAAAACTTCGATGACCGTGAATCCGATCCTCAGAATGTCATTTCTTTCCGTCCAACCGAGCTTACTGGCAGTGAGGTCCCTGGTTCGTTCTGGATTCAGGAACTCCGTACCGAAGATGGTAAGGCCGACCGTGACATTCCTTCGACTGAGCCTATTGGTGTGAAGGATACTACGAATGCGATGTTCAAGGTTTGCAAGGACAACTATGACGGCACTTCGTATATCTCTGACTACGCTATCTACACCAATACCCTTACTCCTGGTAAGTACTACCGCATACTCTACTATGTCGGTTGTGGCGAACCATTCTCTCGCCGCATCTACATAAGCAACAACTCGTCTGTCACTATTTCTGTAGATAACGAGCAGAACGGAAGTGTATGTACTTCTCAGACAAATGCTGATG
The DNA here is from genome assembly GCA_963631865.1 of Eggerthellaceae bacterium. Lineage (GTDB taxonomy): Bacteria > Bacteroidota > Bacteroidia > Bacteroidales > Marinilabiliaceae > W3P20-009. The sequence continues at coordinate 9,987 of CAVGTO010000044.1, read as the reverse complement.
CAGAGACAGGCGTAACTACCTCATCTTACAACGATTATATTGTTATACATGCTGAGGGTACATCGATTAGTGAAGGTGTCTTCAAGCTTGGTACTGCCGTTGAGTCTAAGGATGGTAAGCTTAGTCTCCTCTATGATCCAACTGCTGATGCCAATAAGCTCGCCGATCCGTCTACTTGGAGCAACACAGCTTCAACTGTGCCTGATGTCCTCAAGGGTATTGCGGTTCAGCGTGATGCTATCGGTCAGGTTGCTTACCTCAACATTAAGGACTACCGTAATGGTCTGAAGACCGACGATATCATGCCTATCACCATCTACTTCGAGTATACTGCTGGTGATGGAGGTTGCGTATATCGTGTAAGTAAGCAGATTAATATTGTTGACTTCGCTGAAGTTCAGTTCAACGTAACAGCCAACAACGGTTCTTCAACCGAGCCGCGACTTTTCTGTGGTGATGATGTGGATGACTATGCTCTCGCAACAACCCATCCTAAGGTAGACGATACCAACTTTGTACCAGGTAATGGATGGTTCGAGGTTACTATGCAGGGTGCCGCAAGCGGTAAGAGTTTTGGTCTCTACTATAAGAAGAGTGGTGATTCAGACGCTGTTAAGGTAACTGACAGTGATATTACCAACAAGAAATATAACGACAACGACGGTCAGTTCTACTTCCGTCCGGGTGTCCTCTCTCCGGGTGTCTACACCATCAACTATATCTTCCAGTCTGATGCTTCTACCTATGGTGGTTGCTACAAGACAAAGGCAAAGCAGTACTACGTATCGCCGAGCCATACTTACCAGACTGTAGACACTGTCTACTACTGCCCGAACTACGTAAGCAACGGCAACGACGGTAACGAAGCCGGCACTGTCCAAAGTGGTTGGGCTAACAATCCATACGGCGGAACTTACTCTACTTCAAATACTTCGGGAGAGCGCCCATATGATGTATTTAATAGCCATCTTGAGTTCTCTAAGCAGGACCTCGAGCAGAAGGACTATGGCTATTACTCATTCAGGATTTACCATGCGACCAATGCTACTATTGCTTACAACCTCAACATTACGACTGAGAAGAAAGACGATGGCAATGGCAACATGGTCTACACCGACCCCACCATCAAGATGGAGGTCGACAACAACGCTAATAATAAGATAACAGAGACTGCCATTCCTACCGACGGCTACGTTGTAAAGGCAAGCCTCCCAATAACTTACTACCTCTCTAATGACGGCTCTAAGCTCTACGTCAAGACCGTCAATGGAGATGAACTCTATGGTCGTGTAGACTTAACAACGGCTACTAACCTCCAGGCTCCTGTAACTGACAATAGTTGTGAGCGTGAGATAGCAAGGTTCATCCCGCGAACTCATGCGGCAGTCACTATGGACTTCGTGGTCGACAAGACCTGTATGAATGGTGGCGTAGACGACTACTCTGGTAAGGTTACCCTCGCTGCAATCCATCGTGACGGTCAGGATATTACTCCTGCAGCAGACGGCACGTTCTCTTACCAATGGTACTTCTTCCCGACCCAGTCCGACGCAACCAACTCTAAGAATGGCGACTTCGGCGGCGTGGCAAAGGACGGTACTGCTCTTACCAACCCTGTGGCTGGCACGACATACATTTACGAGAACGCTCAGAAGGGTTATTATATCCTCAAGATTAAGGATAACACCAAGGATGCCAATGGCTCTGAGGTAGGTTGCTACTATAAGAGCGATGCACAGTTTGTGGATGGCACTCAGCCTGTTGACTTCGTTGTTGACGTTCGTCAGCATTACGATTGTGGTTACGAGGGCTCTGCCGCTACCAATCTTGGTGAGGCTTCTATCGCATTCGTTGGCTCTACTGCTCCTTCTGACTATACCGTTGTTTGGCGCAAGGGTAGCGGTGAGGTTTTGCCTGTCACAAGCACCATCATCACAGGTCTTGAGCCTGGTGAGTATTCTGCACAGGTATTCCCCGCTGGCAATGCGACCTCTTGCTATAACACTGTCAAGTTCGAGGTCCTCACTCTTCCCGAGATTACGGCATCCTCTGCTGAGATATCTGTAGCTTGTAAGGGTGGCTATGACGGTAAGTCTACTGTCGAGTTCACTCACCTCGACGACGTCAAAGCGTTTATTTCTCCCGACGGCTCAACAAATAACTACGCTAACTACACTGCCTTCGACGATGACGTTCGTTTCCTCATTGCCGAGGAGAATGACTACGTCACTGCATCGGCTGCAGGTTGGCAAAAGGTAAGCGACTACTCTGCTGAGAAAGAGTACGTTGTCTCCTCAATGGGTCTCAGCGCACGCGCTAAGTTTACTGCTCAGGAGAGCAACATCAGCACTGTTAATGCCGGTGGCAAAGAGCAGTCAGTCCAGACGGACGTTCTTGAAATCTCTAACCTCAAGGCTGGTAACTATCGAGTCTGGTTCAAGTATGGTTCTTATGACGAATGCCTCTACTCTTATGAGTTCACCATTACCGAGCCTGATGACGACATCGAGATTGTACGTACTTCGGCTGAGGATATTAGCTGCAACGGCGCAGCCGATGGCGCAATAGAGGTAACGGCAATGAAAGGTGGCAAGCAGACCACGAACTTCGGTGACCTTGCCAACAACTATACTTATAAACTCACAGATTCTAAGGGTTCTGAGATTGCTGCTTCGGCATCACTCCCTTATCGTTTCGAGAATCTTGCCAAGGGCACTTACACCCTTACTGTATCTGATAAGGCACTCTACGCTGGTCAGGCTGTATGCTCTGTCTCTAAGCAGATTAGTATCTACGAGCCAGGCGTAGTCAACTTCAGTGATCCTGTTTTTGACGCTTGCGCAAAGACTGTCCGCACCAATATCTCTGGACATTGGAATCAGGTCGCTAAGGCCGAAAATCCTCGCAACCATTCTGTCAAGCTTGAGGTCTCTCTCTGGAACGAGCAGGACAAGATGGTCGGTGACTGGACTGAGGTCGCCAATGGCGTTGATTTTACTTTCGGTGTAGACATCGACGATCTCGATGAGCCTAAGACTTACGTGGCTAAGTGGCGTACCACTTGGACCAACGAGGGTGACTATACAGTAGATGGTAACACTAAGAACTACACTTGTGAGGGTAGCAAGGATATTGTTATCGCTCCTTACATCAAGGCCGCAATCGTATCTACTGTTGATTACCTCTGCGCCGACAATACTACAGAGACAAGCGATAACAGTGAGACTGGCGTCTCTGCTGGCAGCAAGTCTGTAGCTCTCATCACTGCTGAGGCAACTTACGGTGGTGGTTCCTTCCACTTCTATAAGCTCTACAGTGTAAGCTCTGCCGAGACCACTCCTGGCAGCGGTGTCTACAGCGATGTCTACACGCTCGTAACTACCAATGGTACCGCTGTTGAGACTGTAGGTGCCGATGGTAAGAGCTCACACACCTTCACATTGCCCTCCGGCAAGGCAGGTCGTTACATGGTCCGCGTTTACAATGGTAACACCGATAACGGTACTTGCAATGCGCAGACTGATATTGTAACCATCAATCAACCCGATGATATCCGTGTAACCGCAAGCAGCATCATTGCCGACAATGGTACCAATAGCGGTGCAATTGAAATCAATCCTATTGAGGGTGGCACCGCAAGCTACAACTGGTGGTGGACCAAGAAGGACGACAATGCTTCGTTCGACATCCTCAATCCTTCTGGCTTCCTCGGTACAGGCAACGACAACCCAATTAAAGATCTTGCTGTCCGTGACAACAACGACAAGCGTATTGCCGAGAAGTACTTCACGCTCCACGTTCTCGACCAGAAGAATTGTCAGCTTGCTCAAGACTTCCGTGTCTATGGCAATGCTCTCCAAGTTGATACTACCGTAACTCACAACAGTTGCCACGGCGACGCAAGTGGCGTTATCAACCTCACCATTACAGGTGCTGCTCCTTACGAAATCCAGCTGGGTGGCGTAACAGTGGCTAAGGATGTTAAGCCCGACCCCGAAATCAATGAGGATGGTACAAACAATGTCAATGCAAAGTACAGCATCGAGGGGCTCGCTGCAGGTACCTATAAGGTAACCGTCAAGGACTCTAAGGGTGTAACTGTAGACGTCAATGACGTTGTAATCTACGATATCTCGAATATGGAGACCGTCTCCATTGAGGGTAATATCTGCGATGCTGGTACTGGTGAGATCACTGCTATCGTAAAGGGTGGTTCTACTAAGGCTGGTGCCTACAACTACCATTGGTATCTCTACAAGAATGCCGAGAAGGCTGCTCTCGAGAGCGGCATCATTACAACTGCTGAGGCTGACGGCACGTCTAAGATTGAACTCAAGGACCTAACCGACGGAACATATCGCATCGTTGTCTACGACTTCAACTCAATCGATCAGGACGCAACTACTGCAAATACCTGCTCCGTAGAGTTCGACGCTCTTACGCTCACTCAGTTTAAGCTAACTCTCGTAGATGTACAACCCGAGTGCGCAACAGGCGATAAGGGTTCTCTTGAGGTTAAGACAGATAATGCTATCGGCACTCCTACTTATGTCTGGACGGCTGCTGGCGATGCCTCCTTCACCTCTACTAACAGCCGCATCGAGGGTCTTGAGCCTGATGACTATATCGTAAAGGTTACCGATCCTGGCCGTACTACGACTCTCGGTTCTGCAGATGCATGTGTCTTCACTGCAACCAAGACTCTCGCTTACGTCAAGAATATTGAGCCAGACAAGGACCTTAGCGACTTCGTGACGGTAGAGACCTGTGCTGGTGATGGCAATACCATCGAGCCTCTCATCAACTTCGAGGGCTTCGAGGATTACTATCAGACCGTTCTTGACTCCAACAACAATATTGTCTATGAGCAGGATGGAGTAACTCCTATGCAGGAACTCGTAACTGCCGATGCTCAAATGCGCCAGACTCTCTTCACTTGGACTGGTCCTAACGGCTTCAACAAGACCGTAAAGGTTGCCCGTTCGAGTGGCAAGACTGGTCAGTATTACCTTGAGAGCGTTACCCTCCCAACAGAGGTGACATACGACGCAACAGGCAAGCCCACTGTAGCCAAGACTCTCACTTATACCCTCACAATGACGAGTGGTAACTGTGAGTTCACCAAGACTGTAGATATCATTGGTATCCTCCCCATCTACTTCGACCTTAAGGTCAACAATATGTGCGATTACGATAACCGCACTATTGAGATGACCGACTTCAGCTACGCAGGTAGCGAGAACCAGTATACCTTCTCTTGGACTGGTGACAATATGCCCGCAGGCATGACCTTCAACACTGCCAATAGCGTAACTTCTGTTCTCCCCAACGGTGGTCGTTACTGGCTCAAGGTTACCAAGAACAGCAATGCCGACTGCACTCTCACTAGGGAAATTTTCCTTACTCCGCAACCAGAGATTGAGACTGTTACCGTAACCGATGTCAAGTGTGCTGATGGTAACGACGGTTACATTGAGGTAACAACTACTCCGACTTACGACGACAATACCTTCGTTGCCTATGGTGACAAGGATAACGTCTACAAATACGACTTCACCTATGAGTGGAAGTACAACGAATCGACCGACGCTAATACACAGCCCACGTCATTCAACGCACTTCCCTCTACCGCAGTCAACCCAGCCACTAAGCCTTACACCATCGAAGGTCCCGCAGGTTGGTATGAGGTGACCGCAACCCTCAACTATGATGGCGAGAAGTGCACCACCACCAAGGTGATCTACCTACCGACTAAGAAGATTGAGGCCAAGATTAGCCACACCGACATTGTCTCTTGCGAGTCTAATGCCCGTGGCTCTATCAGTGTCCGTCCTTCTGGCGGTACTGGTCCCTACACTGTTGAGGTTAAGGTTGCAGGTGCATCTGCGACTGATGCTGCTGCATTCTCTACTACCGTAGCAGAAAGTGCGCTCGCTTCCTTCAACGATGTCCCCGCAGGACAGTACACCATCGTTGTTACCGACGCTAACAACTGTGTCTACGCTGGCACAGCAGACGCAACAACTTCTGTTCTCGACGTCAACGTGAACATTGAGCAGACAGAGCAGATCGCAATTTCGCCTGTAAGCGTCAAGATGAGTGACACTGCTTCCGACGGCACTATTGTACTCTCTGTAACTGGTGGCAAGCCTACTTCTGGCAGCTCCGATGCAGATTACAAGTACAACTACCGTGTACGTCTCCAGAATGCTACCAATGGTCAGTCCGACACCCGCAACTTCACAGACATCAGCAAGACCGATGGCAACATCACTCTCGACAACCTCGCAATGGGTGTCTACACCATTGAGGTCTTCGACGCTAACACTCTCAGCAGCTCAACCTGCTCTGCAACTCTCGACCGCGTTGGTCTCGCTACTACGGTAACGAAGACCGACCCCGCTTGCGAAACCTCTATTGACGGCAAACTCGTTGTCAAAACCGATGGTCGCCATGGCACTATCAAGGTTGTTGTCAAGAAAGACGGTGCTGCGTACTTTGACGGCTCGGCATTCGTAGCTAGCGAACTCAATGCTACAGCGACGCCTCTCTACGATGGCAACCAGCACTCTATGACTTTCGAGAACCTCGGCACTGGTAAGTACACCATCGAGGTATCTGACGATTACATTGGCTCTGACGCTACAAAGGCTATAATCTCAGTTTCTGAGGTCGAACTCAGCTACCAGAAGAGCCTCACCGTAACTGCCGACTCTAAGGTCGATGCAACATGCGATGGCAGCTCAGATGGTTCTATCACCCTCTCTGTTGTCTCTAATGGCATCTCTGCTTCCAGTCTCTCCTATGACTGGTATTCAATCAGTGGTGCATCTCAGACCAGCTTCAATAAGTGGAGCCGCAATGGTCAGACCTTCTCTGGCTTCTCTGCTGGCGAATGGAATGTCCGCGTCTACGATAAGACAAATGAGGGGTGCTACACCACTCTCGCAACTAATGTGACTCTTACCGACGACCCCGCAATTGACTTTGAGATAGCGGCCGACGACGCTTGCAGCACTTCACGCAAGATCAACGTCACTCTCAAGGGTGCTGAGTTCATTAAGGCTGTTACTGCCGTTGGCAGCAACTATACCCTCGACTGGACTGGCACGGGTCGTACGGCCAACACAAATTGGCAGTTCACAAAGAGTGCTACCGCTTACGATGGCACTTCTGAGACCTTCGTCTATGGCTATGCCGAGAACGTTCAGAAGGGTGGTGAGTTCAGCCTCCGTATCTACAATGACAAGGACGGTTGCGAAAAGTCTACCAGCATCGATCTCTACGACGAACTCTCTGCTACTATTGCATCTACCACTCCTATTGACCAGAGCCACAACGGTTCTGCATCTATCTCGGCTGTGGGTGGAGACGGCAACTATAGCTACACTCTCTACACCTATGTTGATGATGCCGTAGCTACTTACGCGTCAGCAGCTCCTGTACAGAAGAAGCAGACAGCTAACAGCTTCTCTAACCTTGAGGAGGGAACCTACATCGTACTCGTCGAGAGCAACGGTTGCCAGACCCTCACGCCAAGCTTCACTATCGACGCATATACTGGCCTCACTCTCACTGTGACCGCCACTGAAATCTCTTGCGCGGGTGAATCTGATGCCGACCTTACTGTGGTCGCAACCGGTGGTAACCGCGACTACTCTTACCAGTGGGCTAAGTACAATGGCACTACTGCAGTAGACATTGCAGGCGCGACTAAGGATAAGTTGACTAACCAGTCGGCTGGTACTTACCGTGTAACTGTTGTCGATGCAACAGGTGCTACAGTCCAGAAGACTGTTACCGTAGCCGATCCTGTATCCAACGACTTCCGAATCTCCGTAACTCAGGATGTTGATTGCGCAGGTGAGAATGCTATCCTCAGTATCCGCTTCACCGACTCCGACCTCAACAAGGCTATCTTCGATAAGAATGGCTCTGGTGACGTCAAGGCTGAACTCGCTGCCGTGCCCACTAAGAGCACCGATGGTGATAAGTGGGTCGATGCCAGTGGTAGCTCCGTAACTGGCTACACTTGGGACAGCACAACAGACCGTATGACTGTATACTACGTCAAGGGTGGTGTGGCTCAGCAGCGCATTGTCGAGATTGTTTGGGATGGCTCTCTCGTTAATAACGACAAGACTACTCCTCTCTCTCGCTCTGGCCTCATCAGTGGTGACTATGGCGTGACCATCTCCACCATCAAGACCTCTGGCGCAACGACTATCAAGAACTGCTCCGAGACCCAGAAGGTAACTCTCGTTGAGCCTCTCAATGTCTCTTATACTGTAGACGATAGCAACTGCGTTGGCCAGGAGTCTGGCGCAATCGTGGTTGAGGTGTCTGGCGGTAATGGCAAGTACACCTTCGCTTGGGATGATCTTGGCGGTGCATGGAGCAACGTCAACACCCGTTCAAGCCTCGGTGCTGGAACATATAAGTTCCGAGTTCGTGATACCCGCAGCACGACCTCCACAACACGCGTTTGCTACTACTACAATGGTGCAAACACTTCTGTCGAGCCCACTTCGGATGATGATTGGCAGACTGTAACCATTGAGAATAAGAACAACTTCCAGATTGAGCTTACCCCGACTGACGTTACCTGCTTCGAGGCTCAGAACGGTACACTTACCGCATCCGCCACCGGTGGCTCGGGTAACTATAGCTACTCTTGGACTGGTGCCGGCGACGGTCTCGTAACCTCTTCAACTGATCGCAAGACTCAGACGGGTCTCTCTGCAGGTACATATCGCGTAACTATTACTGATAACGAGTATGGTTGCTCCGATAGCAAGGACGCTACGATTTCCGGTCCTGATGCAGAGCTCTCTGTAACTGCATCTCATACCGACGCTTCTTGCCATAACTCGGATAAGGATGCTACTAAGACTCAGAACGGCACTATTAGTCTTGCCGTAAACGGTGGCACTCCCGCTGTTGTAAGCAACACAAACGTCTACTACTATAAGTACAACTCTCAGAACTGGCCCGCAAATGGCGACTTCACCAATTGGGAACAGACCGTAGAACTAAGTGCCACAACGGCACGCGCCATCAAGTACAACGATGGTACCAGCCTTACCGAGCAGTGGCCTGCCGGCTCTTACCTCATCACTGTCCGCGACAAGAATGGGTGCGAGAAGACTGTGACCGTCGTTATCACTGAGCCCGATCCCATCACTTTCGATGCGACCTCTTCTAAGGTGACCATCAAGGATGGTAGCAATGGTTCTGTATCCATCTCCAATGTCAGTGGTGGTACACCTGCTTACACTCTCCAGTGGTCAGCTGCAGCTTCTCCATTCACTGTCATCGACGACTTCACCGACAGCTACACTCGTCGCAACCTATCTGTAGGATCTTACTATGCACGAATCATTGATGCTAATGGCTGTAGCTCCGATGTCAAGGAGGTTAAGGTTGTAGACAATGGCGCTCTCGCTATTGAGGTTCCGGCTACTGGTCTTACCGACGTAGCTTGCTTCGGCGACGAGACTGGCGCAATCACAGTCCGCATTAAGAACGGAACCGCACCCTATGATGTCTACGTTGATGATGTCATCCAGCTCAGCCAATTCATGGGCGGCTCGGATGTCGACCTCTCAGGCTTCGGTGTTGGCACATACGTTGTCAAGGTTACCGATGCAACTGGTGCTTCCGTAACAGCCGACCCTGTAACTATCAAGTACAAGGGCAAGCTCAACGACACCCGTGCGGCTCTCGACCTCACTCTTACTGTCGCTTATCCTAACTCTCAGGAGGCTGTTTGCTACGGAAACCGCGAGGCAAGCATCAAGATGATTGTCTCAGGCGGCGCAACCAGCACAACTACCGGTACTTACGCCAAGTACACTCTCTCGCCTGGTGCCGTATCTGTTGACCAGCCAACTGCAAATGAGGGCCTCTACTCTGAGTACTATGGCGCAAGCTCTGCCAACAACAGCACTCTCTTCAACGCTGGCTCTTACATTGTAACCGTAACAG
>CAVGTO010000043.1:0-15004 GCA_963631865.1 Eggerthellaceae bacterium | reverse complement strand
TCGCCAACCTTTTCTCCAATTGCAAGATAGCTGTGGTGAACAGGGTCGAAAACGATGAGGTTCATCTTCTCTACATCCGGTTTGCCATCTGCGGCAAGGTATTTCTCGTCACAGAGAATGTTGATAATCTTGCCAACGAGGCAGTAGCCAGTCTCGCTCTCGTCTATCTTTCTCTCAACCTTACATTCGAGTGTCATCGGAAAATCAGAGAAGACTGGTGCGTTGACGTTAGGCGCTTTTTCCGCTTTCCAACCAGTCTTGACCATTTTGTCTGGATCTTTACGTGCTGATACCAAGCCTACAAAATCCGCCGCTACTTCAGTCTCGCGAGTTGCGAATGTAACCGTGAATTCACCGCACCTTGCTAGGTTGTCGGTCGTCGCATGGCTGCCGAGGCTGATTACAATCTCGCCATTATCCCATGTGCCGCCCCATGCTGCGTTCATTGCCACTGGTTTGCCGTCTGCCATGTAAGTGCCTATAATCAGCACTGGCTGTGGCAATAACCATGCGTTTGGTTTGAAAGATTTCATATCTCTGTATGTTTTTATCGTTCCGCCGAGTCGCTGACTTCGGTCTCGATTAATATTCGTGAATGTCGCCAGTGCCAGACTTCGTCACTTTGCTCGAGTCGCCAATGTAGCGGACTGTGCATGCGAGTGCGTCGGCCTTGAGCTTATTGTTGAATTTGACAATGGCGTCGGAATTCACGGCCTTGATCGTAACATCGTCACTCTCAAGGCCTTTAGCATCATATGTCGAGCTACCCACGGTACCCACAACAACCACGTTCTGCTTTGTAGCCTTGCCCTCAAGGAGTATCATACACGTGCTGGCGTCGACATTGAGCTCCTCTACGTCGATATCCATCTTTGCCTCGCATTTTGCACCAATGTCGAGGGTGAACTTGCCGCTATGGGTGAATGTGCCGTCAGTCTCCACTGAGGCTCCGCGGCGAACCGTTACTTTGTCAATGTCCTTGAAGTAGACAAACACCTGAACGGCGGATCCTGGGGTGCGTTTCTTCATCTTTACTGTCAAGACACCATTGGCTACTGAGGTCTCGACATCCGACGTGGGGCAACCGTCAGTGACAACCTCAAGGCCCACTTTGTCGCCTTGTACGAGCGATACGTTAGCGCCCTTTTGAATCTCTACGGCTGTGAATTTGCCGTTAACATTACGCTCTTCCTTGTTCTCCGCCATAGCCGTTGTGGCTACGGTGATTGCTGCAAGTGCTGTCAGTATGAGTTTCTTAATCATATCTGTCTTGTGTTTTTGTTTTTCTACTGATTTTATTGTCTTTCGGGCTTATCTGCTGATTTTGTCTCGCACTTGTCCCTACTTGCAAACATATTCGCAATTATCGTACCAGATATCGAATGCCAGGCACATGAGATGGCGCACGGGACAACCGACAACGGATTGGCTGCCATGAAAAACTGTGAGGCAAGGTTCGTCGCCAACCCTGCGTTCTGCATTCCTACCTCAATGCTGATCGTTCGATTTTTAGCCTTCGAGAAATGAAATATCTTGCCTACGGCATAGCCCAGCGCATAACCTAATGTGTTGTGGCAGAAGACGGCAAGGAATGTTATCCCAATGAGCGAAAATCCGCCAAGGGCAAGATCCGGCTTAACTTGACTAACCACGCCACCTACGATAAATGCCAAAGCTATGACGCTAAATGCAGGCATAACACTTCGTACTTTTTGAAATCCTTCTCGTGCTCCCAACCAAGCGTTGAGACCAAAGCCAACGGAGATTGGCAGTAACGTCACGAGCAAGATGCTCCGGAACATACTGATGGCGTCCACGTCTACGCTCTGCCCAGCAAGCAAAAGTACAAGTGCCGGAGTGACAAACGGCGCAAGAAGTGTCGAGACCGTGGTCATCCCCACTGAGAAAGCTACGTCGCCGCGACAAAGGAAACTCATTAGGTTGCTTGATACGCCGCCAGGGCAGCAACCCACAAGAATCAATCCAATCGCGACACTGGTGTCCAATCCCAACAGGCGGGTTATGCCGAAGGCCACGAAGGGCATAATGGTGAACTGCGCAATAGTGCCAAGCACGATGTCGAATGGCCTCTCCGCCAAAACCTTGAAGTCCCGCCCCGTGAGCGTCAGTCCCATAGTGAGCATTATGAAGCCCAATACAAGGGTCTGTGTTTGCCCTCGCATATATTCAAAGAGTGGCGGGTGGATATATCCTGCTATGGCTGCTATTATCACGAGCAGCGATGCGTGGTCCGTCAGCGTTTTCATGGCTTAGTCTGAGCTTGGTGTATGTCCTTTCCGCTTATTTCCCGAGCAAGGCTTTGGCGTTGGCCAAGGCAGCGTCCGTCACTGTGGCACCACTCAGCATCTTGGCTATCTCGCCAATGCGGTCCTCGTCGGTTAGCGTCTTGATGTGCGATATGGTGCGGTCGGCCGTGTCCTCTTTATACACTTTGTAATGCTTTTGGCCGCGGGCTGCAACTTGCGGTAAGTGCGTGATAGCCAATACCTGCATATGTGTGGCCATCTCGTCCATTATCTTACCCATCTTGTCCGCTACGTCGCCCGATACACCAGTGTCAATCTCGTCGAAGATGATTGTCGGGAGACTCTTGTTTTTCGAGAGCAATGCCTTGATGCTCAGCATTACGCGACTCATCTCGCCGCCCGATGCTACTTTGGCTATGTCTGTCGGCTGGCCATTCTTGTTCGCTGCAAACAGGAAGCGAACCTCGTCCTCGCCATTTGGGCAGAGTTCTACCTCGTTCCTGCTGACAACGAATTTGGCATTTTGCATACCCATTTCGTGGAGCTGCGCCTCGATGGCCGATGTTATCTCGTTGAATACCGATTGGCGTTTCTGACTCAGCACGTCGGCCTTGACCTTGGCGTCGGATCTCAGAGCGTCGAGTTGCTCTGTGATCTCTTTTAGCTGGTCCTCGAATGAGTCTACTGCTGCTACTTTTTTTCTCAAGTCGTCGCGGATGGCAATAAGTTCGCCGGCTGTGCCTACCGTGTGCTTCTTTGCAAGAGCATTGAGGGTGTTCAGTCGGTCGTTGAGTCGCTGCTGCTCTGCGGGGTCGAATTCGACGGTCTCAATCACGCCTTGCAGAGTTTGGCGAATGTCGTCGAGGTCGATACGCGCCGTCTCAATGCGGTCGGTGACGTCGGCCTCTGTGGGTAGGAAGTTCGATACGCGCTCCAATGTGCGTGTCATTTCTCCGAGGCGCGATACTATGCCGCCCTCTTCGCTGTCGAGTGCGTTGATGGCAAAGGCCAGACTCTCTTTAATCTCTTCTGCCTTGTCTTGCATCTCTTGTTTGCGCTCTAGGACTTCGATTTCTGCCGGGTCTTCGAGCTTCGCATTCTCAAGTTCACTGAGTAGGAAACGGTTGTAGTCAAGCTCTTTGCCTTGCTTGGCATTGAGCTCTTTTAACTCATTGAGCTCCTGCTCTTTCTTTCGCATCTTGCGGTATGCCTCGGCATACGTGGCCACCTCTTGGCTTGTGTGTGCTGTGGCGTCTACCACGTCGAGGTGGAAAGAGGTCTGACTCAGCAACATGTTCTGGTGCTGAGAGTGAATGTCTATAAGGCGTGCTCCGAGCTCTTTTAAGAAAGAGACGTTGGCTGGAGTGTCGTTGACAAATGCGCGGCTTTTGCCCGAGGGCTGTATCTCGCGGCGTATTATTGTCGTGTCGTCATACTCTATGTCGGCCTCCTCAAAGAGCTCTTTGAGTCCATACTCGGCAATGCCGAATGTTGCCTCCACTACGCATTTACGTTCCTTGTCCAAGAGTGCCTGGGCGTCGGCTTTCTGACCAAGCAACAAGCCAAGTGCGCCAAGCATAATTGACTTGCCTGCGCCGGTCTCGCCTGTTATCACGGACATTCCGCCGCCTAGCTTAAGGTCCGTGTGGTCTATCAGAGCGTAGTTGTCTATAGTAAGTTCCTGTAACACGCTATTTCAATTTGCTGTATTTGCTGGAGTTGGCGGGGTCGGCAGTTTGCAGAACCTCGTAAACCCTTGTCTTCTCTATCTGTGGAGCCTCGCTGAATATGTTGACTATCTCGTCGCTCTTGGCTGTGAAGAATAGGTTAAGCAGATACGGGTTGCGCGATGAGCGGCGGCGGATATCCTTGATCTTGTCAAGAGCCTCATACACTGCTGTGCGCGCCGTCTCCATATTGTCCGCCATCTGGTCAAGTCCCTGACGATGATAGGCGTAGAACTGCTCGTGGAATACCTTGTAGTTGTCGCTCATCGCATTGTTAATCAGCCAATAGCGATTGGTTGTGCCGTCGTATGACTTCCAACCCGAGAATGTCGAGCTTTGCGCCTGGTTCACGATATTCTCTGCCTGCTTAAAGTACTGTGCACCTCCATTGAGTGAGAAACTGTCATAGTCCAATCCAAGCATAAAGTTAACGTAGAAGGCAATGAGTGGCACGAGATTGTCCGAGTCGTAAACCGTTGGGTTGTAGACAAGTGGCTGACCCTCGTTATAGCGGAACTGTATGTCGTCATCCTCTACATTGAACATTGTGGTGGTGTATGCGCTTCCCCAGACGGGACGACGCAACTGGACTGTCAGCGAGCCCTTGAACTCGTTGCTGGAAATTTGAGACGTTATGTTGAAGTTGAGGCTGCACTCAATCCTCTCTCGGCTCTCAAACTTGTCGTTTGTCCAAATCTGTGAGGAGAGAAAGTCCTGCAGTGCATTACGCATATTTTCGTAAATCTGCTTATTGGTGCCTTGTACCGAAGCCGAAGTTACGCTTATGCTGCACTGAAGTTCTTGTGCCACAGCCGTAAATGACATTACTGCCATTGCGAATGCTGCGAATATTGTTTTGCTTATGCTATGCATTTTCTCTCTTGGTGTTCATTATTCTTTCGAGGGTGTCCGCCACGTCAACTGCCACTTCCGTTTTCGACTTGAGAGGGTAGGGGGTCGTGATTCCTGTGGACTCTATTATGGTTACCTTATTGGTGTCGACCATGAAGCCCGCACCCTTATCGGCCAGTGAGTTTAGGACTATGAAGTCCATATTTTTCTTGGCCAGTTTACCTTGTGCATTGCTCATCTCGTCAGTTGTTTCGAGGGCGAAGCCAGCCAAAGTTTGCCCTTCCTTCTTCATTTTGCCGAGTTCGGCAGCTATGTCTGGATTGGGTGTTAGGGATATTGTAAACGCGTCGTGGTGCTTTATCTTCTGCTCTGCCATTTGCGCTGGGGCGAAGTCAGCAACGGCGGCCGTCATTATTGCAGCATCGCTCTCGGGAAATGCCTGACGTGCAGCCTCATACATCTGCTTGGCTGTCTCGACCTTTACGAGCTTGATATTCAAGTTACGGGTCACGAGTTTTACCGGACCCGAGATGAGGGTGACGTTGGCTCCGCGGTTGGCTATCTCCTCTGCAATGGCATAGCCCATCTTGCCGCTCGAGTAGTTGCCGATAAATCTTACGGGGTCCATCTTTTCATATGTCGGACCGGCCGTTATCATGACGTTGCGTCCGCGCATCGAGCCGTCTCGTCGTGCAAAATACGTCTCTATGCGGTCGGCTATGTCTCCGGGTTCTGCCATGCGGCCTTTGCCTGTCAGTCCGCTCGCAAGCTCTCCGTCTGTGGCTTCGATAATCTCCACCCCGCGGCTACGCAGGGTAGAGATATTCTGCTGTGTGGCGGGGTGCGCCATCATGTCGAGGTCCATTGCGGGGGCGGCAAAGACTGGGCAACGCGCCGAGAGATATGTTGTTAGGAGAAGATTGTCAGCGATGCCGCAAGCCATCTTACCCAATGTGTTGGCCGTGGCGGGTGCTATGACGTATGCGTCCGACCAGATGCCGAGGCTTATGTGGCTGTTCCATTGGCCATTCTCTGGGTCGAAGAAGTCTACAACTATGGGGTTCTTGCTTACTGTGGCTAGGGTTAGCGGGGTCACGAACTGCTTAGCCGTTGGGGTCATTACGACCTTCACATCTGCTCCGCGCTTTACGAATTCGCGTACTAGGAACGGTGTCTTGTAGGCAGCTATGCCGCCCGTGACGCCTACTAATATATGTTTGCCTTTTAACTGCATGCTCTTAATAATGGGGTCTGATGATTTTTGTGGTGCGCCTGTCTCTTGGCGGCCTCTATACTTTGGTGGTTTTCTTTCCCAACTTGAACGAGTAGCCGACGTTCCATTCAATGAAGTCCGCCACCGTTAGCCTGTGGGCATATATGTTGACGCCAGTGTGTATGCCTATAGGAAAAGTGTATTTTAAGCCCGCTCGCTGGAAACTGACGTCTTTCCTCTGTTTCTTGGTAATGCCGCTTGGCTGATGCAGGTAGTAGCCCATTTGCGTCACAATGCCAAGGTTGCCAATGCAAAATTCATGTGCGCCAAAAACACCGAACGAGTATCTCTTGCTGGCCGGACCGAGTACCACGGCTACGTCGTCCCCCTCAACTCGTATGGTCGAGCCAGGCAACTCGTCGTAGACCATTGATAGTCCTATGCCATACTTGCCTTTGTGGCAATATTGGTGAAGAAACTGCCCTTGAAGGGTGAACGAGTTATACCGCGCTCCGAGCTTATATGCGCCACCCGCATCGGGATATTTGATGGTGTCCACCTCGAATCTCTTAAAGCCATAGCCTAATGTCACGTCTATTTCGTTGCCTTTGAGCTTCTTTAGAGGCTTCTGAACTTGTGGCAAAGGCTTTCTCTTTAGCAAATATGCTGCTGATACTTGCACACTACCGAGGTTTATACCCTTGTTCGGCTTGCGCACCGCACCATTGGAGTAGTGCGTGAAGCCAGCCCCAACTCCTATTTTCCATTGGTTAGCAATGGTGTAGGCGTATTGCAGTCCAAGACCAATTCGGCAAGTGACTTTTGAGCCTACTGCTATATTCTCGGGATGACGAACTTCGTGGTATGGCGTCCATCCGCATGCAAGGCCAGCCTCAATATTATAGTGGAATGAATGTCCACGTCCTAATCGGGCAATGACTCCATTGTAGAAACCGTAGACGGATGTCGGATGTCCCACCTCTTGGCTGTTGTCCAACCATGCCGTGCCTATGCCAATGCCAAAGGACGGCAACCTGTGCGCATGCTCCCACTCGCGGGTGCCAAGTGTCTGCCATGCAAACTCAATCTGACCGCCCTGATAGTGCTTCATGTCGCGACTACGCAAGAACTTATTGGTTTGCATTATCTTGCCGACGTCCGCTCGGACTCCGACTGAGTGGTTATATCTAGCTTCCGCCTCCTGGGCTTGCGCCAAGCCTGTGACCGCGATCGCCGCAGCCAGGGTCTGCAGGTGTCTTATCGTCATTCCGTTCTTTTGTCGTTTCGGACTGTGAGTTGCGTTTCGTCCCTTGTGTCTGTCGCTTGTTTCTCCGCGGCTTCCTTATTGCTTAAGGAGTGCCTGGTTGTCATACCCGCCTGCGTCGAGTTTGGCTTTCATCTCCGCCATGCTCTCAATGGTGTATTTTACGTTGTCCATTGAGTGGTTGGCCGTCGGCATAAAGCGGAGCATCAGCGTGCCCGGAGGTACTGCCGGATATTTGACTATGGTGCAGAATATGCCGTAATTTTCGCGCATATCCATTACCATACTGATGGCGGAATTGATGGCCAAGTCGTCTGGTGAGATGCCTGAGAGCGTGTCGTCGGCCGGCACCTCAACTTTCGGGTGGATATATACTGGCGTGATGGCACTCTGCGTCGGGCCGAGGTCGAAACCTGCCTCGTGCAGTCCACTCTGAAGAGCATTGGTTACTTGCCAAAGCCTTTCGCGACGCGCCGGTTCATTCTTGAGTATGTCGAAGCGCTTTTGCAAACCGACCACCATAGCCAAGGGCAATGACTCGTCGAAAATCTGAGAGCGCATATTGTATCGCAAGTAGTTGATAACCTTCTCTTTACCTACAATAAAGCCGCCAATTCCTGCCAACGCCTTAGCGCATGAGCCGAAGATAAGGTCAACCTTGTCGTCCACACCGAAGTGTTCCGCTGTGCCGCGACCATTGGCACCCATGACGCCAAAGCCATGGGCATCGTCAACGAGTAGCGTGAATTCAAACTCGTCTTTCAAGGCCGCAATCTTGTCGAGTTGGGCTATGTCGCCTGCCGTGTCGAAGACGCCGTCTGTTACGACCATAATTCCGCCGTCCTGTTTCTCCTTGGCTATGTAGCTTTGGGCAAGTTGCAGTTTCTTTCGGCAATTGTCCACGTCGTTGTGGGAATATATGAAGCTCTTGCCGCCCTTAGCCCTGTGGAGCAGGATGCCATCCATAATGGATGCGTTGGCGGCTGAGTCGTAGACTATTACGTCATAGCGATTGCAGAGGGTGTCGATAGTCGATACCATGGCCTGATAGCCAAAGTTCACTATGAAGGCATCCTCCTTATTCATAAAGCGGGCTATCGTGTCCTCCAACTCCTCGTGCTTGCTCGTTTGGCCAGATATTATTCGTGTGCCCATAGGGTAGCCTAAACCCCAGTTGCGAGCCGCGTCGGTGTCCACCTGACGTACTGTCGCGTCGTTGGCCAAACCGAGGTAGTTCTCCATGCTCCAATTGAGGACGCTTTTGCCGCGGAATTTCATTACGGGGCCTATCTCGCCTTCCAACTTCGGGAATACGAAATATCCGTGCGCAACCTCTTGATACTTACCGAGAGTGCCTCCGCAAGTGTCATCTATCTTTTTAAAGAGGTCCATGGTTAGACAATATAGTTTGATGATTTGTTTAACTACAAAAATAACGTTTATTAGTCGAAATCAAGTAATAGACCCGCAAAAATGATGCCGCAAGTTTCCTTATCTCTATAAATAGAAATATAGCGGAGCGGCAACCCGTTGTCCGAGTCGCCACTCCGCTTTATCTTTCTTTTGTAGTTTTTATTTCTTGTCCTCTTTCTTCCAGAGGGCTGCCATGTCCTCAAGTGTCTTGCCCTTGGTCTCGGGCACGAGCTTGAGCACGAAGATAGCTGCGACTACGCAGATTATGCCGTAGAGCGCATATGCGAAGACATGACCGAAGTTGGGCATGCTGTCGGTCGTCATGTCATACATGGGCACGAAGGTGGACGATACAATGAAGTTGAATGTCCATTGGAATGCCACTGCTATCGCCATTGCCGCACCGCGTATGGTGTTCGGGAAAATCTCTGCGATGAGCACCCAGCAGATTGGTCCCCATGAGAACATGAAGGAGGCCGAGTAGACCATAATGCTGACTACAGGAAGCATGCCGGCGTCGCCAATGACATTGCTAACCGCAACGCCCGCAGCACCGATAGCCATGCCGATTGAGCCCCAAATGAGCAATGGACGGCGACCAAACTTCTCGACGGTGAGCACTGCGAAGAGCGTAAATGCCAAGTTGACAATACCCATCATGACGGTCTGACTCATTGGGTCGCCCATTCCCATGCTCTCGAAAATACGAGGAGCAAAGTAGAGCACCGCATTGATGCCGACTGCCTGCTGGAATACGCTGAGCATGATACCTACGAAAATCACCATCCAGCCGTAGCTGAATAGCGGCTCGGTCTTCTCATGCGCAGTGGCCTTGATTTCCGCAAGGATTGTCTTGGCCTCAGATGTGCCGTTGATGCGTGTGAGGACGTGGAGTGCCTTGTCGTCCTTACCCGTCATTGCAAGGTAACGCGGAGTCTCGGGTACGAGGAGTACGAGGAGTGAGAAGATGCCGGCGGGGAATGCCGCGCTGAGGAACATGTAGCGCCATCCGGTGGTGATTGTCCACGGGTCTGAGTCCGGAGCTACGCTATATACGCCCTCTGCAAGGGTGATAACCGGGTTGTGGTGGTCGCCGAGAATCATGAAGTTGACGAAGTAGACAATCAACTGACCCGAGATGATGGCAAACTGATTCCAAGATACGAGTGTTCCGCGGATTCGTGCGGGGGCAATCTCGGCAATGTACATTGGGCAGAGTGCAGACGCAAGGCCAATGCCAAGTCCGCCAACAATGCGGTAGATATTGAATGTTATGAGAAGGCTGAAGTTCGCCTCGCCATGGTCAAAGAAGAGAAATTCGGGATTGTAGCTTCCGAGGGCTGAGAGGAAGAACAAAATACCGGCTACGATGAGAGACTTCTTGCGGCCAAGGTTCGTCGCTATGATGCCCGAGAGTCCACTACCGATGATGCAGCCAATGAGTGCGCTCGACGTGGTAAATCCGTGCCAAAAGCCTGTGTAGACGCAGTCCTTCGCTCCAAGGAAGAAGGCTTGCAAGCCTTTCTCGGCCGTGTCATAGCCGAAGAGCAGTCCGCCAATGACCGCCACCATTACGATGCCGACCAGGTAGGCAGTGCTGCCTTTTTCTTGTATATCTGTTTTTGTCATTTTGCGTTGATGGGTTATTTCCAGTTGCGTATTCCGCTCTGCGTTATGCCTCTGCGTCTGTCTGTTCGTGCCCTTCTCAATAAAGATGAACAGGCGCAACACACATTAACAAATTGCAGCGAGAGTCTAAAAAAGGCCAGACAGCCACGTTGTTGTCAGTGGCTGCCTGGCCGTTATATGACTACTGTTTAGCAGTACATTGAGACGATGGTCTCGTAGAGCTCCTGCTGGCCAGAGGTTTGCTTAGGCTCGCCAACGGTCTTGCCGTACTTGTAGACATCCTCGAAGGAGAGCTTGCCCTCCTCGAACTCCTTACCCTTACCAGAGTCGAAGCTAGAGTAACGCTTAGCCTTCATCTCCTTGTAGGGGCTCTTCTCGAGGAGCTCTGCTGCAGAGAGAAGTGCGCGTGCCATTGCATCCATACCGCTTACGTGAGCGATGATGATGTCCTCGAGGTCGGTGGAGTTACGACGGGTCTTTGCGTCGAAGTTCGTGCCGCCATCCTTGAAGCCACCGCCGCGGATGATCTCCATCCAAGCCTGGGTGAGCTCGTAGTTGTCGATAGGGAACTGGTCGGTGTCCCAACCGTTCTGATAGTCACCACGGTTTGCGTCGATGCTGCCGAGCATGTCGTTGTCAACAGCGCAAGCGAGCTCATGCTCGAAGGTGTGACCTGCGAGGGTTGCGTGGTTAACCTCGATGTTCACCTTGAAGTCCTTGTCGAGACCGTGTGCACGGAGGAAGCCGACAACAGTCTCGGTGTCAGCATCGTACTGATGCTTGCAAGGCTCCATAGGCTTAGGCTCGATGAGGAAGGTGCCCTTGAAGCCCTTGCTGCGTGCGTAGTCGCGTGCAAGGCCGAGCATCATTGCCATGTGCTCCTTCTCGCGCTTCTGGTCGGTGTTGAGGAGGCTCATGTAGCCCTCACGACCACCCCAGAATACGTAGTTGGTGCCGCCGAGCTCGATGGTAGCGTCGATGGCGTTCTTGATCTGGACAATAGCGCGGGCTACGACGTCGAAGTCTGGGTTCGTAGATGCGCCGTTCATGTAACGCTTGTGACCGAAGACGTTAGCGGTACCCCAAAGAAGCTTGATGCCAGTCTCCTGCTGCTTCTTCTTGAGGTAAGCTACGATCTCCTTCATATTGCTCTCGTACTTCTCTACGTCGTCATCGGGAGCTACGAGGTCAACATCGTGGAAGCAGTAGTACTCGATGCCGAGCTTCTGCATGATCTCGAAGCCGGCGTCTGCCTTCTCCTTGGCTGCTGCTACGGGATCGGGATTGGTGTTCCAGGGGAAGCTCTTGGTGCCGCCGCCGAACTGGTCGCCGCCCTCTGCACCGAGGGTATGCCACCATGCCATGGCGAACTTGAGCCACTCGCTCATCTTCTTGCCCATGACTACGCGGTTTGCATCGTAGTAGCGGAATGCAAACGGGTTCTTGCTCTCAGCACCCTCGAACTTGATGTTCTGGATGTTTGCGAAATATTCCTTTGCCATTTTCTGTTGAAAGTTTATGGATTATGTTATCGGTTTTTATTTTTAGTCTCTGATTTTAGAGATTCTTCTGAAGTCGCTCCTTCCATATCCGGTATGCCGCCTGATACTCTTCGGCGTGCGCTGAGTCGGGTTCGATGACGGATACACGCTCGAGGGTTGCAAATGCCTCGTTGTGATCCTTATATATGCCGGCTCCGATGCCTGCACCCTTGGCTGCGCCAACAGAGCCGTCGGTGTCGTAGAGCTCGATGGTTGCGCCAGAGACGCTCGCGAGTGTGTTGCGGAAGAGAGGGCTGAGGAACATGTTGGCATTGCCTGCATGAATCTTGTTCACTGTCATACCCATCTGCTTCATAATCTCGATACCATACTGGAATGAGAATACAATACCCTCCTGTACGGCACGAGCCAAGTGGCTGCGGTCGTGCACATTGAAGTTGATGCCAAGGAATTGGCTGCCAATCTCACGATTCTCGAGCATACGCTCTGCTCCATTTCCGAATGGCAGGACGGAAAGACCTGCTGCACCAATAGGAGCCTTGGCTGCAATATCATTAATCTCGGCATAAGATACCTCCGGCATCACATTACGCTTGAGCCACGAGTTGAGAATGCCGGTGCCGTTGACGCAGAGGAGGATGCCTAGGCGGACTGCCTCCGACGTGTGGTTGACATGAGCGAAGGTGTTGACGCGTGACAGCGGGTCGTAGTTTACTACGCCGTTTACACCGTAGACCACACCCGACGTGCCCGCGGTAGACGCAATCTCGCCCGGGTTGAATACGTTGAGTGAGAGTGCGTTGTTTGGCTGGTCGCCAGCGCGGTATGTTACTGGTGTGCCTTCGGCTAGACCTAGTTCTGCGGCTGCCGCCTTTGTGAGGTGACCTTGCTCACCAAATGTCGGGCAGATGTCGGCAATGAGATCGGCTGGTATGCCGTACTCGTCGAGCAACATCTTAGCTACACTCTCGGTGTTGAAATCCCAGAGGATGCCCTCGGAGAGACCTGATACCGTTGTGCGGATGACACCCGTCATCTTCATTGCGATATAGTCGCCAGGGAGCATTATCTTGTATATCTTGGCGAAGAGCTCGGGCTCATTCTCTTTCACCCATTTGAGCTTGCTGGCAGTGAAGTTGCCCGGAGAGTTGAGCAGATGGCTGAGGCAACGCTCGTGGCCAATCGAGTCGAACGCCTTCTGACCAATCTCGACAGCGCGCGAGTCGCACCAGATAATCGAGGGGCGGAGTACGTTCATATCCCTGTCGACGCAAACGAGTCCGTGCATCTGATACGATATGCCGATTGCTGCTACGTCAGCGGGCTTGGCATTGGCTGCAGCCATTACTGCGGTTACCGACTGCTTGAGGTAGTCCCACCACGACTGCGGCTCCTGTTCTGCCCAACCTGGGCGAGTTGCCGTAATCTTGGCCTCGCTCTTGGGGAAAAAGGCCGACGATTCGCATTTTCCGCTCTCTACGTTTACAATGCTTGCCTTGACGGAAGAACTTCCGACGTCTACTCCTAACAGGTACATCTTATATTTCTGTTTATTAAGGTTCTGTTTTTATTGGGTTATAGCGAGTTGCGGACAATCATCTTCGACGGTACGCAGACGTTGGTATGCTGCTCGTCCACCACGAAGCGTGCGGCGAGGTTGCCCATCTGCACGAAGTCCGTCGAGAAGACTGTTATGCCCTTGTCTATGAATTTCTTCATCGGCGTCTCGTTGTAGGAAATTACGCCTACGTCCACACCCAAGGTATAACCTTTCTGACGGCACTGCTCCAGTATTTTACCCAGCAGCCTGTCCGATACGGTTATGTAAGCAGTCCCGGCCTGTACGTCGAGCGCGTCCGGATTGCGCTCCACGCAGTGGTCTATCTGATTGACGCGGCAGAAACGCTCGAAGTTCACGACACTCTGGTAAGGGTGGTACGTGTAGTCGGGGTAGAGGAAATGGAACGACTTGTATTTGCTGAACTTGTCCAGCACGCTGTCGAGCCCGTTGAAGAGGGAGTTGCCAAAGTCCTGGTATACAACGTTCGAGTAATCGGTTGTGTATATGTTCCAGTCGAGCACGAGGAGTCGCTCCTTGGGTATTCTGTTGAGCAGCCGTTCTGTCTCGTCGGAGAGGAAGGGCATAATGATGTATTTGCTATATCGCCCTAGGCTGTCCTCTATGAGTTTCTTGAAGAGTTTTGGATTGTAATGGTGGAAGTTGACGTCAGCAATGACGTTCTTCGGGAGCGAGTGGAAGAAGCTGTCGTAGAGGACTTCCTTATAAGCCTTGAATGTGTCGAGGAATACGAACACCTTCGTTATATGGTCAGCAATGTAATATCCCTTGCCCGGTTGGCTCATGACCACTCCCTGCTCGCGGAGCAGCGAATAGGCCTTGAACACCGTGTCGCGCGAGAGGCTGAATTGCTCACACACGAGGCTCACCGACGGGAGGCTCTCGCCTGTCTTCATCCTGCCTTCCGCAATCGCGTTCTTGACTGCGTTGGCAAGCATTCTAAATTTGGGCATGCTTGGCTCGCCGTCTAACTTTAGGGTTACGTTGTTCATTATATTTCTGCCGTTCTGTTCTGTTCGTTATGCAAATATAAGAAGAAAGTTTTGATTAGGTTCGCTAAATCTGACTTTAACATTTCAAAAGCGTAAATATTTGTCTTGGCCTCTCTTCCGAAATGTCTATCCTAATTATTGATTAATCATTTTCCTTCTTTTTAACCATTAAAAATCAGACCAATAGGCAATGAGTGCCCATTGGTCTGCTCCTACTTCTTGCTTTTGCTCAATGTTAGTCCTTTACAAGCTTCATCACTTCGCGCCCCGAGGCGTCGAGCAATTTTACCGTATTGCCATCAACACTGAAGCTCTTGGCCTCGCGCATTGCGTTCAGCACTGCCTGCTCCGTCTCTCTGTAAGGACCGGCTCCCATGCGTGACGTGTTTACGCCTTCGATGCTTATCACTCCACTCTCTATGCTGTACGAGCCAAAGAAAGTGTTGGCGCCCGTGCAACCGACGATTCCACCCTTGCCGTCGAACTCAATGTACGCCTCGTCGGGTGAATTGGTCGTAGAGTAACCGCTCGCGTCTACAATCAGCCACCGCTGCTCGAGGCTCTGC
>CAVGTO010000042.1:9417-15081 GCA_963631865.1 Eggerthellaceae bacterium | reverse complement strand
AGTCGGGCGGGAGAATCATACGGCCAGTGAGGGGATAGACGCCATCGGCCGTGGTGAGGTCCACGAGACGTATCTCAGGCTTGACGAACTCGGAATAGGGATCGACATTGCGACCCAGTATGACGGTATGGCTGCCGGTTGTGGTGCAGAGAGAGGACTCCTTGGCCACGGAAGCCGAACTGGTGTTGATAACGAGTCGCGAGCCACCATTGAGATAGGAAGCCACAGCCACGCCACTTTCGGGGCTCAAACGAGTGAGATCGCCATCGAGAGTGAGGCTGCAAACATCGCGGAAGAGATAGCCCTCGCGGTTGGTTTGGAGAATGACGCGCTTATTGGCATTGTCATAGCCATAGATGGCAGTAACGCACCAGCGGCCAGAAGTGAGCTGACGAGGCGAGCCGCCTTTGGTATCGTAGAGATAGAGGTGGCGATAGCCATCGCGGTAGCTGGCCCAGACGAAACGCTGATTGTCCACCCAAAGAGCGGGCTCACAAGGCTCAACCCAATGCTCATTGGTCTCCTCGAAAAGGGTCTTAACAAGTCGGCCGGTGCGGGCATTGTAGATATTGAACCACATATGATCCTGGTCGCGGTTGACCTCAGCTATAGCGATCTTGGAACCGTCGGGACTCCAACTGATGTTAGTGAAATAACGATTGACAGGCGACGCCGTCTTGAGGTAGATGGTTTTGCCGCTCTTGAGGTCGTAGACGCCCACGGAGACCTGCTCACTGGTCTCGCCCGCCATGGGATAACGTGTATCAACCTCGGTGCCGATGCGCTCATTGACATCCACAAGGGGATAGTTCTTGACCATCGACTCATCTTTGCGATAGAAACAGAGTTGCTGACCATCGGGGCTCCAGAACATGCCGCCACCGATACCGAACTCGTTGCGGTGGACAGTATTACCATAGAGGACGCCAGGCTCGCCACCCTTATTGATGCGCGTCTTCGTGGTTCCGTCGGCGACATAGAGATTGGCGCCATCTGTATAGGCAACGAAGTCCGAGGCGGGGGCTACAGAGAAGTCGTCAAACGGACCGGCGATGGTCTTCTCGACAGCATTTTTCTGAGTATCGACAAGGAAGAGCTCGGCACCGTTAGAGACCCAGAGACGCGAAGCCGAAACGGCCTCGACGATGCGCACATATCCGCCGCCGGCGAGAGACTGGAGCTTGGTATAAGACGAAATGGTGTCGGCCCTGCCATCGGCGTGTGAGGCGACGAGACTCCACTCGGGAGTGTAGTAAAGGATATCGTCGCCCGAGCGCGTGGCCCACGAACTGAGGCTGTAGGGATAGTAGGCGCCCATCTCACGTCCGCCGCCCACGGAGTTCTCGAGCGAGAAGTGTTTGGGCGCTGGAGAGGCCTCGCCGGAGGTCTGAGCGAGGGAGGTTTGGGCCGCCAATGTAGTAGCTATTGTCATAGCCATCAATGCTTTGGTTGTCATTGTTGGAAATGGTTGTATTGTCTGTGTGTTGCTAAGTTACTGCAAATATATGGAAATCAGAGTGATGTATAAATTCTTTTCAAAATAAGCCAATAAATTCTTGTGGTGTTTCAGATTTTTTATTACCTTAGGTGGATATTTCACGACGAGATAGAAATAATGAAAGTAAAAAATATCATTGCTGCGACAGCCGTCGTAGCTGCCATGGTGCCGGGCCAGGTGAACAGCCAGGCTGAGGCCATTGAGAACTCGTGCAAGGCCTGCTTCGACAACTCGTTCATCATCACGGGTCGTCCGTTCCGCTCGCTCCTGACAGGCGACGAGGTGGCAGAGTTCCACACTACCCTCTTCTCGGGCACCACATACCGCATTGCCGTAGGCAACGGCGAGAAGAGCAATGTAATCTTCTCGGTCTACGACGACGACCGCAACCTCCTCTATACGAGTAAGGACTACGACAACGCCTCGTACTGGGACTTCTCGGTGGATGGCTATATGGACTGCATTGTCGAGGCAAGGCTCGACAACACCAAGACCACCTCGGGCTTCGCCATCCTCATGACAGGCTTCAAACTCAACGAGGATCAACAGTAAAAGTCTAAACATCCCGACCAAATGAGCGACAAAGTTCTCGAAGCGCTCGTCCAGCTCTTCGCCGTCGTGGCATCCGTGCGCGGCGTCAAAGACATGAGCGAGCGCCGGATGGTCGTGTACAATTTCCTCCTCTCGCAGCTCAACTCGGAACTTGCCAACAGATACATAGGCAAGTTCGACGACTACTACCGCACAAACGTGCGCTTGGGGCTGAGGAGCGAAAACCAGTATAAGACCATCTCCCGCGTATCGTCGAAAGTGATGCGAATCGCCTTCGAGATGAACAAGGAGTTGTCGCTCTATCAGAAATACATAGTCATTGTCCAGCTCTACGAGTACCTCAACACTGGTCAGATATCGTACGTAGAGCAGGGCCTCATCAATGACATCGTTGCGGACAAGTTCAACATCGAGGACGACAAGTTCGAGATGGTGCGCGACTTCATCCTCAACACGAACGCGGTGTCGCAGCGCATCATCTTCTCTGGCGAGGACAATTGCGAAGAGATAATAGAGCCCAAGCACGTCTATTGGGAGGACCTCGACGGCGAGATAGCCTTCGTATACCTGCGCGACATCAACGTCTTCCTCTTCAAATATACAGGAAGTCAGACCATTGAGATAAACGGCCTGAGAGCCGAGGCTGGGCGCACCCACATCATGAGCGCCGGCAGCTCGATACGCAACGGCGTGAGCTCGCCAATATTCTACTACGACATAATGCGCCACGTGGTGGCGAGCGACGCCGTGCCCATCTCCATCGAGGCGCGCAACGTGGTTTACTACTTCAACAAGAAGACCATAGGCATCCACGACCTCTCGTTCGAGTCCCACTCGGGCCGACTGGTGGGCATTATGGGCGTGTCGGGCTCGGGCAAGAGCACATTCGCCAACATCATATCGGGCATGGCCAAGCCCACGAGCGGCAACGTCTACGTGAACAACATAGACATCTACGAGCAGCAGGACCTCATAAAGGGCCTCGTGGGTTTCGTGACGCAGGACGACATCCTCATAGAGGACCTGACAGTCTACGACAATCTGTACTTCAGCGCTCGCATGAGCTTCGGCGACACGCCTATCCACGCCATAAACGACAAGATAGACCACCTTCTGCGCCTGCTGGGTCTCTACGACATACGTAACCTCAAGGTTGGCAGCCCACTCAACAAGAAGATTTCGGGCGGACAGCGCAAGCGACTCAACATAGCGTTGGAGCTCATCCGTGAGCCCGCCATCCTCATACTCGACGAGCCGACCTCCGGCCTCTCATCCCACGACTCGGAAAATATCATAGAGCTACTGAAGGACCTCACCATAAACGGCAAACTGGTCTTCGTAGTCATCCACCAGCCGTCGTCCGACATATTCAAGCTCTTCGACCAGCTGCTCATACTCGACACGGGCGGCTACCTTATCTACGACGGCAACCCGACGGAGGCGCTCAACTATTTCCGCCTCCAGCAGGATATGGTATCGACAGACGACGTAATCTGCCCCCGATGCGGCAACATCAACGTCGAGGAGGTGCTGGACATCATAAGTCAGCCCGTGGTAGATGAGTACGGCAACAACACCGACATCCGCAAGGTGACGCCAGTGGAGTGGTTCGAGAAAGGCAACTGGGGCAACATCGAAACCACGTATATCGGCGACCCGGAGCCGCTGCCGCCCATGACGTTCCACACGCCAAGCCGCATCAAGCAGTGCGCCCTATACCTTATGCGCGACGTCAAGGCAAAGCTCTCGAATATGCAGTATATGCTGCTGAACATCTTCGAGGCCCCCGTGATGGCCCTTCTCGTGGCGTTCATCCTCAGGTATTACAACACGTCGGGCACGGGCTACTCGTTTGCCGACAACGAGAATATGCCGGTCTACATAATCGTCTCGGTAATCATAGCCTTCTTCGTGGGCCTCACGATGTCCGCCGAGGAGATAATACAGGACCGACAGATACTCAAGCGCGAGAGGTTTATGAACCTCAGCCGGGCGAGTTACATATTCTCCAAGTGCATACAGGTGACATTCCTCGCCGCCTTCCAGATGTTCCTCTACGTCTTCATAGCCAATACGATATTGCGCATCCAAGGGATGTATTCCGACTATTGGCTGATATTATTCTCGACGGCAGTGTCCGCGGGCCTCTTGGGCCTCATCTTGTCGGACTCGCTCAAGAAGACGATCAACATCTACATAATAATCCCGTTCATGGTGATCCCGCAGCTCATCTTGAGTGGCGTGTTCGTGAAGTACGACCGCATGAACCCGGACTTCAGTTCTCCGACGACAGTGCCCTTGATTGGCAACATCATTGCCGCCCGATGGGCGTTCGAGGCCTTGGCAGTCAACCAGTTCTGCTATAATAAGTACGAGACGATGTTCTATAAGTATGACAAGGCGCGCAGCCAAAGCTCATACTACAAGGACTATTGGGTGCCGGCCATGCGCACGAGGCTCAACCGCGTGACGAAAAACTCGGCGGACGAGCAGGCGGACCTCAAGGAGCAGCAGCGCATCTTGGACCTCCTGCGCGACGAGATAAACGACAAGGCGGCACTCTTCCCGTCCATCACCCCCCCGCGCTCCGACATGTTCACCACCGGCATCTTTGGCGAAGCGGCATATAATGTTGTGGACCAATACCTTGAGGATGTACGCCGAATCAACGTGGAGAGGTATAACAAAGTGGATGCCCTGCGCAACGACTTCTGCCGCCAACATTCGGCGGAGCACCTCGACAGCCTACGCCGCCTGTGCCACAACAAGAGCATAAGCGACCTCGTCACGAATCCGTCCGGCCTGCTGTCGGATGTCATAATCGAGTATGACGGCCGCCTTTGGCAAAAGAACGACGTGGTGTTCCAAAATACGGACAAAGCATTCCGCGCGCCGCTCTACACGTCGTATAAGAACTTGCGCGGCTACCTGATGGACACATACCTATTCGACACGATAATACTATGGGTGATCAACTTAATCCTGCTGCTGATATTGCTGGACGGACGACTGGGCCGCTGGATGCTCAAGTGACGCTCAACGCCCACAACAAGGAGGAGCACCGCCCGAGCCACACGGCAGAGCATATCATCAACCGCACCATGGACAATGCGTTCCACTGCGGGAGAGCCGTTGATGCCCACATCGAGCGCAAGAAGAGCAAGATGGACTTCCACCTCGGCGCAGCGCCGACGGAAGAGGAGTTGCGCACGGTAGAGAATACCGTGAACGAAGTAATTGCGCAAGACCTGCCCGTAACGTACTCATTCATAACGCAAGCCGAGGCAGCCGACCGGTTCGACCTCAAGAGACTGCCCGACCGGGCATCGGACACGGTGCGAGTGGTGAAGGTGGGGGACTATGACGAATGCCTCTGCATAGGTCAGCATGTGGCATCGACGGCCGAGATTGGTCACGTGACGTTCGCCAGCCATGATTATGACGCCGAACGGGGCGTGTTGCGGATACGGTTTAAGGTGATGGCGAGGGAATAAAACTAAAGCGGCCAATAGTCCAAAGTCCAGGCGGAAATTTCCGTCTGAACCTTGAACCACAAACAACAAAACTAAGTGAGCGAAGTGATAAAGGGATGCCTCAAAACTTCCTCAAGAGAC
>CAVGTO010000042.1:0-9407 GCA_963631865.1 Eggerthellaceae bacterium | reverse complement strand
TTACCGTCAATTCTGAGATTATCCCAAATCTGGTAACGGTTCTCAAAGACAGCAACGACTTCGACAGGTATGTCATGAGTATCGCTTTCACATTGAAATCCAATATATTCGGACAAGCTTCTGTCTCTCGGAAGAACCTTCACTCTAATAGGGCGGACTTCGGTATGGATACCATAAAAGGTATCGTTGTCGATGTAGTAGAATGCCATATTCAGACCGACACTCTCCACATGAAACAGAAACGCCTCACGCGCCACATAGGATCTTGCCTCCTCATACATTGGCTTGGTAAAGCCCAACTGGTCATCATAAATGTCGAAACCAGGCCCATAGAACTCCTTGAGCACAATCTTTCTTTGCTTTTCAATCATAGCAACTCGTGTTTTTGATTATTGAATTCTTGAATCTCTTCGATTAGCTTGTTAAACTCGAGGCGGATGGGCTACAAAAACGTCAAAACAAAAGTAGTGCGGAACTTTTCGTCGGGCGTGCGGACGAGGTCGATGTTGCCATGACTGAGTCTCATGATTTGGCGGGAGACGCTGAGGCCTATGCCGCTGCCGTCGGATTTGGTGGTGAAGAAGGGGACGAAAATCTGATCCGCCACGTCGGCCGGGATGACTGGGCCATCGTTGGCTATAGAGATTGTGACGACATCGTTGAGCTCACTGGCGCGAATCTCGATATTGTGACCTTCCGACGACTGCAGCATTGCCTGACGCGCATTTTTGAGGATATTGACGAGCACCTGGCGGATGAGGGCGGGGTCGGCATATATCATAAGGTCGGCTGGCTTAATCTTCTCACAAACAGATATTTCTCTCACAGCGCCTTCGAGGGCGAGACTGCAGGCATCGGCAACAAGATCGGTAACTGACACGGGAGCTGGCGACGGCGTAGGCAAAGCGGAGAAACGGCGGAACGACTCGACAAAACGGAGCAAACCGGCGGCAGTATCGCCAATGACGGCGAGTCCCTCACGGACCGAATCGGGGACAGGCTCGGCATCGTACGCACGGAGGGACTGCGAGATGGATGAGATTGGCGACATAGAGTTCATTATCTCATGGGTCAGGACACGCGTGAGGCGAATCCACGAGTCGAGCTCCTTGGCATCGAGAGCCGAACGGATATCATCGAAAGCGAAGATAGAGACGGGGGTGTCGGCCAACACAGCGGAGGACTTGCGGACAAGCATATCGACATCCTGCCCGCCTCGCTTGAAAGAGACGTGGATGGAGTCGCCGTCCGACATGGCAAGCACGGTGTCGCTAAGTCCCGCCGTAAGCCTATCTAGCTGGCGTATGTGCGTGAGCACCTCATAGCCAAGGATTCGCAAAGCCTCGGCATTAACCTGCTTGACGAAGCCGTCCTCGCCCGACGCGACAATACCAGTGCGCACCGCCTTGAGCACCGCCGAATAGTAGTTCTCGCTCTTTACGATGCGCATTTTCTCTATTCGCATAAGGTCCGACAAGCGGTGTATGGCATTATTTACGGCATCGTCGCCCAATCGGCCATGACCAAAACGGAGCGAGAAGTCGCTATTGCCCACGGCCTCGACCATAAGGTTGAGTTTGCGCGCCGTGCGGCGGGAATGCCAACGGATGGCCACTATGGCGGAGACTGCCGCCGCCAAGGCTACGGAGAGCAGGAGAATTATCAGTTGAGAATACATATTTCTATTCAGGCATTAGAATCCGTTTGATTTTTCACAAGGTTTTGGTCAGCAGATTCCTAAAACTTTCCGTTTTAGGTAACTTTTAGGAATGCGTTCCTAAAAGTTTTCAGAGAGAGCACGTCATAACCACGTACCATTTCTCCTTAGCGGAATGGTTGCGGACAATGTAGCCTTTACTCTCAAGGGTGTCCAACTGCTTTTGGATTGCGGATTTGTTGACGCCGGAAAGCTCGCTCAGTTTGCGAATAGTAACGAGCGAATTAGCCTGCATCGCCATAAGAATCTTGCTTGTGCTAGGGCTGCGGAACTTGACTTTCAGACCGTCATGCCACCACAAATTTTCATCATGCTCGCGAACAAAAGCAATATCGCCCAAAATCTCCTCGCAAACAAGATTCTCAAAATATCCGGCAAAATGACGTATCTCAGTAATTTGAGCATTGGCGCCATCAGAAGGAATCGGACCGACGATTGAAGGCTATTTTTGCGAGAGGGAGGAACGATTCATATCCCATATTTCCGCATCTTGTTGTAGAGCGTTTGGCGGGTTATGCCAAGTTGCTGGGCGGCGAGGCTCATATTGCCGTTGCTGCGCTCAACGGCCGCACGTACGGCCTCGGCCTCGATGTCGTCGAGAGTGGCAGTTTTAGAAGACGCGGAGGGAGAGGTTTGCGTGGAGCGGGGAGACTCGCTGCCTGAAATGTCCTGCGGCTCAATAAGCTCGCCTTCGGCCATGATGACGGCTTTCTCCATGGCGTGCTCAAGTTCGCGGATATTGCCAGGCCATGCGGCTTGCTCCACCTTGCGTTTGGCGGCAGCCGAAAGGCCACGAATATTACGGCCATAGCGATCGGCAAGGCGGCGAACGAAGGACCCGGCAAGGGTTATGACATCCGAACCGCGATCGCGGAGAGGAGGCAGTTCGAGATGAATGGTATTGACGCGATAGAGGAGATCCTCGCGGAAAGATCCATCAGCAACCATCTGCCAGAGGTTGCGGTTGGTGGCGGCAATGAGACGGATATCTATGTCGGTGGGATTGCTGGAGCCGACACGGGTCACCTGTCGGCGTTGGAGCACGGTGAGCATCTTGGCTTGCAGATGGGCAGGGAGGTTGCCTATCTCGTCGAGGAAAAGAGTAGAGCCGTCGGCCTCCTCGAAGAAACCTTTCCTGTCCTTGTCGGCGCCCGTATACGCACCCTTGACGCTACCGAAGAGTTCGCTCTCGAAAAGGGATTCGGACACGGCACCCATATCCACGGAAACAAAAGCGCGGTCGTGGCGAGCAGAGAGGCGATGAATCTCACGCGCCAAGAGGTCTTTGCCCGTGCCGTTCTCGCCAGTTATGAGAATGTTTGCATCGGTTGCGGCCACGCGCTCGACGGTCTTGCGGAGAATCTGCATAGGTTGACTCTCCCCCCAAAGCATAAGCGGGGAATCTGCGGAGCCAGACGATTTGCGTTTGGCGTTATTGCCGTCCTCGGCAAGCCCCTCAGTAAGGGCCTCAATGAGGCGGACGTTGTCCCATGGTTTGACAATGAAATCCGCAGCGCCCTCCTTGAGGCCACGGACAGCGAGGTCCACATCGGCGTAGGCCGTAAAGAGGACGAAGCGTGCACTGGGCCACCTCTCACGCAGTTTGCCGAGCCAGAAGAGCCCCTCATTGCCATTATTGACGCCGGCATGGAAATTCATATCGAGCAGGACGACGTCGGGCACCGCACCTTTAGTGACGGCAGCGGCAACATCAGGCGACTGAGCAAGGAGGACATCGGCAAAGACACCCGTCATGACGAGGCGCACGCTTTGGAGGATGGCACGGTTGTCGTCTATGACGAGGAGGGTCTTACCAGGGAATTTAGCTGCTTTTATGGACATTGGTGGTTATTATGGGACTTGTTTTTCCCTTTATTTTTACAAATATAGATAAATTGGATGGAAGGGTGATATTTTTGGATAAAAGCGGAAAGTGTTTCGGAGAAACAGGAAGTGCAATGAGCGCCTAATTTTTTGCCCCCCCGTCCAATTCCTTTACACCACTGTCTAAAAATCACACACTCCGCAGAAAAGAGAAAACAAGCTAAACACTCACAATCAACAGCTTAACATCTTTGGCACGCCTTTGGCAGGATATGTAGGCAAACAAGGCAAAGAAAACAAAGATGGAACTTAGAACATCGATACATCATATAGCGACGGCCGCCATAGCAACCATGGCACTCGCCACAGCCGCCACGGCGCAAAGCGAGTGGACCATAGATGACTGCAT
This sequence comes from Eggerthellaceae bacterium, assembly GCA_963631865.1. Classification (GTDB taxonomy): domain Bacteria; phylum Bacteroidota; class Bacteroidia; order Bacteroidales; family Marinilabiliaceae; genus W3P20-009. Next base: position 5,457 of record CAVGTO010000042.1, on the reverse strand, counting down.
GCGCTACGCCGCCGAGCACGCCCACACAGTGCGCCAAGCCGAGCTGACAGAAGACAACTACCGTGCGGCACGCCGCAGCGCAATTGGCGCCTTTCTGCCCAAACTGCAAGCCACAGGCGACCTCCAACTGAGCTCCGGCCGCACAATCGACAACGAGACCAACACCTACGGCAATTACAGCCAACTGTACAACTACTACGGCCTCTCGGCCAGCCTGACGCTCTTCTCGGGCGGGCAGCTGATAAACAACCTGCGCGAGGCCAACCGCAAGCGCGACATGGGGCGATCGGCCCTTGCGGCAGCGCAAGACCAGGCGGCGATAGACGTACTCGAAGCATGCGTAGACGTGCTCTATTACGAAGGCCTGGTTGAGGTTAGCCGCACCAAACTGGCCACGTCGGACAGCATCCACCATCAGACAATCCGCTACGCCGAGCTCGGTCTCAAGAGCGAAGCCGACGCCGCACAGACAGCCCAACAAGTGGCGGCCGACAAATATGACCTGACGCACAACGAAGGCCTACTCGCCACAGCGCAAATCAATCTTCGCCACCTCATGCAACTGCCTGACACCACGTACTTCAGCCTCGCCAAACCCGAAGACCCGCAGCCCACAGCCGAACCACAAGACGCCAACCAGATATACGACGAGGCCAGCGCGACAAACCACACAGTGGCCGAGGCCCGACTGAGCAGCGAAGCCGCCGCCTACGCCCACAAATCAGCCCGAGGCGACCTCATGCCAACCCTCACACTCTACGCCGGCATAAGCAGCAACTACTATAAATACCTCAACGTCGACTACGAAGCATCGTCCTTCGCCCAGCAGATGAAAGGCCACCGCGGCCAATACGTAACGGCCGAGCTCGTGATACCCATCTTCTCAGGCTTCAGCCACAGCAGTACGGTGCGCCAAAGACGGAACGACCACGAGATAGCCGAGGACAAATACCGCCAGGCTTTGGACGACCTCCGCAAACAGATTGTGCAAGCCATAGTGGATTGCCAAAACGCCGAAGCCGACCTCGAACAACTGACAGCCAAAGTAGAGTCCGACAGCATTGCCTACAACACCATCCGCCGCCAATTTGAGGAGGGACTCAACGACCCGCTTGAGCTACATACGGCAGCCAATACACTGGCCACGTCGCAAGCCTCGCTCCTGCAAGGCGAACTGACGCTCTTGGCCAAGAGGCGATACCTCGAATATCTGCATAGCGGGCAACTCTACTAAAGAGTCCCCTACCCCATTACATTACAGCAAACAACAACCCGAAAATACATATCCGAAAATGGACATCCAGATAGAGAAAAGACGTGGCCCCAAGGCAAGCCAAATGGCCATGGCAGTGGGCGGAGCGGCCGTAGTGGCCCTCATTCTTTGGGCAGTGCTGGCCGACCACAAGAGCACGATGAGAATAGACGGCGACAAAGCCACCTTTGCCACAGCCGTCCGTGGCGAGTTCAACGACTACGTCCGCGTAAATGGTCAAGTGGCGCCAATTTCCGTAGTGCAGCTGTCGCCCGAGGAAGGAGGCATAGTGCGCGAGAAAGTAGTTGAGGAGGGTGCCAAGGTCAAGGCTGGCGACGTAATACTCCGTCTCTCGAACTCGAACCTCGACCTGCAGATTCTCAACGCCGAAGCAGAGCTCGCCGAGAAACAGAACCTCCTGCGCAACACGCAAGTAACTATGCAACAAGACAAACTGAGCAACGAGCAAGAGCGACTCCAACTGAACATGGACACTGAGCGCAAACACCGCACGGCGGACCAGTATGAGCGGCTATACAAGGAGAAGCTCATCAGCCGCGAGAAATACTTGCAAGCCAAGGAGGACTACGACCTCTCGGCCCGCAAACTGCAACTGGTGGAGGAGAGACTTAAACAGGACTCTATATACCGCTCGGTCCAGATGGAGCAGATGGAGGAGAACCTTGCCAACATGCGCAAGAACGTCCTGCTAATCCGCGAGCGCAAAGCCAAACTGAACGTCACGGCCCCCATAGACGGCGAGCTGGGACTGCTCGACGCCGAACTCGGGCAGAGCATATCGGCTGGTCAGATGGTGGGCCAGATAAGCGACCTCTCGGACTATAAGATTGAGGCAAAGATAGACGAGCATTACATTGACCGCGTGGTGGGCGGCCTGCCCGCCCAATTCGACAAACAGGGGAGCAAGTTCAACCTGCGCGTCCGCAAGGTATACCCCGAAGTGCGCGAGGGACGTTTCCGCACCGACTTCGTATTCGACGGAGAGAGGCCGGACAACATCCGCACTGGCCAGACATATTACATAGACCTTCAGCTTGGCGAACCAACAGAGAGCGTCATGATCCCGCGCGGCACGTTCTTCCAGGCTACAGGCGGACAATGGATATTCGTGCTCGACGCCGAAGGCAAACACGCCTACCGCCGCAACATCCGCATAGGAAGGCAGAACCCGCAGACCTACGAGGTCCTCGAAGGACTTGAGGCTGGCGAGAAGGTCATCACCTCTGGCTACGAGGCCTATGGCGATTGCGAAGAGTTGATAATAAAGTAAAAGAGACAAGATATGATGATCCTCAGAAACTTCAGACACACGTTTAGGCGATTCGCCCTTGCCAACACGCTCAACATCTTGGGCTTGGCTCTGGGCTTCGCATCATTCTTCGTCATCATGACGCAGGTGGACTTCGATTGGAACTTCGACCGCCAGGTGCCGGACTATCAGAACATTATCCGCATCAACATCCGAGGCGGAGAAGACAATAGTGAGCAGACATGGATAAGCCGCCCGATGGCCGAAATTTTTGAGACCGCATCGGCTCACATAACGGGGTCTTCTCTCTCTGCCGGATGGTCAAGTTCAGAAGACATAGCAACGGATAATGGTGACATATTCCAGTCAATCCCAGTGAAGCAAGGTTTTGGGGATTACATGGCAATATTCGGTCGCGAGATGCTCACGGAAATCGACACGACCTCCCAATTCAACCTGCTGATTCCCGAATGTTTGGCGAAGAAATTATATGGCACTACGGACTGCGTGGGGCAGAACATCTACATCGGCCCCAAAGAGGAAAACAATAGCTGGACAGTATCGGGTGTATACCGCGACATGGCGGAAAACAGCACATTCGGCAACTTGATATACCTCAACTTCAGCGACGACCAGGATAAAGACGTTTGGAGTGATATGAACTACAACCTATACCTCCGACTGGACGACATAGCCAATGTCGATGACGTTATCCAATCCGCAGTAGACAAAATAAACTCAATCAGCGACAAGAAATACACATCGGCCGACTTCAGCTACACGCCACTTGCCGAAGTCCACTTCTCGCACATAGGCAACACAGGTGCCGCCAACAAGAGCACACTGTGGCTGCTGATTGCAATCTCTGTGGTCATAGTTCTCGTGGCAACCATCAACTACATGAACTTCAACCTGGGCGAGACTCCAATGCGAATCCGCAGCATCAACACGCAGAAAGTGCTGGGAGCGGACATCCTCACGCTGCGCATGGGGCTCGTAGGAGAAAGCGTCATGGTTAGCGTCATTGGACTCATCGTGGCCGCAATATCGCTCTGCGCAGTCAACGCTATTGGCCTATCGGATATCGTAGAGGGCGACGTAAGTCTTTCCGCTCATCCATTGCTGGCGGTCGTAACTTTAGGCATTGCCATTGCCGCAGGGCTATTGGCCGGCATCTACCCCGCCGTCTACGCCACGAGCATCGAGCCCGCCATAGCCCTCAAAGGCTCCTTCGGACTCGGCAAGAGCGGACGCACACTGCGCACCGGCCTCCTCTGCATGCAATTCGCCGTGGCCTATACGCTCATAATCTTCACAAGTATGATGTATGAGCAGAGTCGGCACATTGCAAACTACAATTATGGCTACGACAAGGATGCCGTGATGATTTGCCGTCTAACCCGAACGCTCCACAGCAAGAGCGAAGCCCTCATTAGCGAACTCAAGACACTGCCTGGAATAGAGAATGCGTCCACATCGCAAAATGCAGTCGGCACGGGAGACTCCTACCAATTCTGGGGACGAGGAGACGACGAGCATATGCTCTTTTTCTACGCCATGGGCTCCGACTACAGATACCCGTCGACCTTGGGGATCAAGATAACCGAGGGGCGTGACTTCCTGCCCACCGACAAAGGCGTCTACATATTCAACGAAGCCGCACGGCGCAAATTTCCGTGGCTGAAAGTTGGCGAAGCTCCCTCTGGTGACGACATAACCGTAGTCGGGTTCTGCGAGGACTTCAACTTCCGCACCCTGCGCGCCGAGTCGGAGCCCAGCCCTATGGCCTTCTGCATCTACCCCGAGAGCTATGGCGAGCCATGGTTCTATTGGCTTACCATCCGCATAAGCAAGGGGACGGACAAAGCTGAGGTCATGCGCGCCGTCCAGGCCAAGATGGACGAGATGAACGGATATCCATACGACTACAAGCTGCGCTATATGGACGAGGCGACACAGATGACGTACAAGCGCGAGATGCGCTTCGGCAAACAGATGATACTCTTCGCCGCCTTGGCCATCGCCATTGGCATTGTGGGAGTTTTCGGCATGACGATGTTCGAGAGCGAGTACCGCCGCCGCGAGATAGGCATCCGCAAAGTTATGGGCAGCACCACGGGCGAGGTCCTCGGCCTCTTCTGCCGAAGGTATGTATTGCTGCTCTGCGGCAGTTTCGTGGTGGCCGCGCCCATTGGCTACCTGCTCAGCATGCGATGGTTGGACAGTTTTGCGGACAAGGCCGCGTTCTCGCCTTGGGTATTGATAATATCCTTCGTGGCAGTGGTCGTAGTTACCCTTGCGACGGTCATAATCCAGGCCTGGAATGTGGCACAGTCTAATCCTGCCGACGCTGTCCGCGCGTCTTAGTAGCAGCATGAATTCTTATTCCAAGTAACTACCATCCAAACATTCATATAACAGAAATATAACCCATTAAAAGAGACAACAATATGCTTAAGCTTGAAAAAATCTGCAAAGAGTTTGCCACCGACGAGGTACGCACCCTCGCCCTCAACAACATCGACCTCGAAGTAGCCGACCATGAGTTCGTGGCCATCATGGGACCGTCGGGCTGCGGCAAGTCCACACTCCTGAACATCATCGGCCTGCTGGACAATCCCACGAGCGGCAAGTATTACATTGGCGACCGCGAGGTGAGCAGCCTCCACGAGAAGGACCGCACGCAGCTACGCAAAGGCACCATTGGCTTCGTCTTCCAGAGCTTCAACCTCATCGAGGAGCTCAACGTCTACGAGAACGTCGAGTTGCCACTCATCTACATGAAAGTGCCCGCCGCCGAGCGCAAAGCCCGCGTGGAGGAGGCCCTGAAGAGGATGAACATCAGCCACCGCGCCAAGCACTTCCCGCAGCAGCTCTCCGGCGGTCAGCAGCAGAGAGTGGCCATAGCCCGCGCCGTGGTGGGCCGCCCCAGCAT
>CAVGTO010000041.1:0-15458 GCA_963631865.1 Eggerthellaceae bacterium | reverse complement strand
CAATGTTATAGCCCATAGGCTTCGCTGTGTCATACTCACGGCTCGTGGTTTGGATGCCATTTTCGTTTACAGACACGACTAGCTTCTTTGGATGCTCAAACTTTAAGTACCCGACTTGCGTCAAATATTCCAGATCATCCTTGAGAGCATCAGAAGCATAGAACGAGCCTATCTGCTCATACGTCAGAGGCATACCATCCATCCAATCAATGCCAATAATCTCCGCCCATTTTTTCTTCCGTCGTTCCTTCAACAGCTTATCAAGCAGTTGCTTTTGGCTTTTAGAGACGGGGCCTTTAGTTTCCAAATCCCAACTATGGATGTTGGCATCACCACCTCGTTTGTCTTTAATGGACTTGCCATACAGGTCCTCAATCTTAAAGTGATTGAGAAGGTTGCGAATAAATGGAGAATCTTCAGTCGGCATACCAGATTGGAGCACATCACGCAATTTACGCTCAACAGTCTCAAAGCCATTTAAATCCGGCGCTTGCGTTTTCGTACCGACAATATAGATGCGCTTCCTTTCTTGCGGAACTCCGAAATACTTGGAATTTAGAACTCGGTAACTAAACTTGTAATCTAAATTGCGCAAATGTTCCTCGATGACTTTCAGCGTTTTACCTCCATCGTGAGTAACAAGTCCTTCAACGTTTTCAAGTATGAAGCCTTTCGGCTGCTTATCCTTAAGGATACGTTCTACTTGGAAGAACATCGTACCGCGTGTATCCGCAAACCCCTGGCGTTTTCCAGCCGCACTAAATGCTTGGCACGGGAATCCGGCGCAAAGAATATCGAAATCAGGTATTGAAGCTGTATCAACTTGCGTAATATCTCCAGTTATGGTTTCCCCAGGATGATTCTCTTTTAAGACTCTGACGGCATAAGGTTTAATCTCAGAAGTAAATACGCAGACTGGTTCAAAACCTCTTTGGCGGACGGCTTGTTCCAGGCCGCAACGTATTCCTCCAATACCTGCAAATAAATCAATGAAACGAACGATGCCACTAAAGTCTCGACCGACCATCTCTGGCTTAGGTTTACAGTAATCAACAAATGTCGCAATATCAGTCGAAGACACCACTTTAGGAGCAAACGGAGCGCCATCAGCCTCCGATTCAATCAGATTTTGCAACGCTAAAGGCTCAGATTCAAGCTCTTCGCCCATCAGAAACGTCACATAATCTCCTTTGGGCTCTGGATACCCAAGCCTCAGCATCTCGATCTCAGTCTTTTCACTTTTCGAGACGCAAGGGAACAAATGGTAGCCTACTGAAACATTATTTCTGTCGTAAACAAGTATATAATCGGGCTTTTCAATCCAAGAGGACACAGAGCCATCCCGTAAGGCGAAAAGGTCCCCATCCTTTCGCACATTATAAAGCACCTCATACCTTCGTGGATGAATTCCCAAAATCCAAGCCAACTGGTCTTTTTCACTTCTATAAGCTCCCAATAACACCTTAGCTTCCTTATGTTCCGAGTACTTGAATATGCTCATAAAATCTTACACATTTCATATTTCAGTGGGCTAAGATAGCTATTTTGGCAGAAATAAATGGGCGTAAATAATGTTTGGGGTGTGAATTCAATGACAAAAAAATCTGATCGTAAAGACTATCTCCACGACCAGATTTTCTGTTATGTAAGCCTCCTCTTTATTCCGAGTAAACGCTAGCTGCGAAAGGCCGCAGATTGTAGTGCGAAGCCATAACCTCGCCATAGGCGCCGGCGGAACGGATGGCGAAGAAGTCGCCGCGATGGCAGGCTGGGAGAGTCACCTCCTTGCCGAAGCAGTCGGACGATTCGCAGACGGGACCCACGACATCGTACTTCTCATGAGACTCCGTGCTCGAAATATTCTCAATCTTATGATATGCATGGTAGAGAGCCGGGCGGATGAGGTCGTTCATGCCGGCGTCGATGATGGCGAACTGCTTCTTCTGACCCTTCTTGACGTAGAGTACGCGCGAGATGAGCGAACCGCATTGCGCCACGAGGCTACGGCCAAGCTCGAAGTGAGCCTTCTGGCCGTCACGGAGCTCTAGATGCTTGGCGAAAGTCTCGAAATAGCCCTCGAAATCGGGCACAGACACCTCGTCGGGGTTCTCGTAGTCGATGCCGAGGCCGCCGCCGAGATTGACAACCGAGATGGTGAACTTGTTCTCCTCGAACCAGCGGAGGAGGTCGTTGACGCGTGTGCAGAGGGCCTGAAAAGCGCCCATATCCGTAATCTGCGAACCGATGTGGAAGTGCACGCCGACAAGGTTGATATTGCTGAGCTCCTGAGCCTTGCGAGCAGCCGCCTCTACTTCCCAAAGACCAATGCCGAACTTGTTCTCCTCAAGGCCGGTGGTGATATACTGGTGGGTGTGAGCGTCGACGTTGGGGTTGATACGCAATGCGATATCAGCCACCTTGCCCTTGGCCATGGCGAGCTCGTTGATAACCTCCATCTCGGGGATGCTCTCGACGTTGAAGCACTCAATGTCGGCATCGAGGGCGAGATTGATTTCCCAATCGGCCTTACCCACGCCTGCATAGACAATTTTCTTGGAGTCGAAGCCATGCTCGAGGGCGGCGCGGACCTCATTGCCGCTTACGCAGTCGATACCGAGGCCATAGTTGCGCACCTCATCGAGGATACGGGGATTGGCGTTAGCCTTGACGGCGAAGTGGACGCAGTAATCGTAGTGGTCGGCAAGTCTCTTGACCTCTGTCAGGGTCTTGCGGAGCACAGCCATATCGTAGTAATAGAACGGCGTAGGGATTTGGGCGAACTTATCTATCGGGAAGCTCATGGGAGTAATAACAATTTCTTTTGTAATTAGAAGAGTGGGGAGAAAACAAACGGACGGCGACCGTGCCTCAGTTTAGTGAAGAGTGAGGTGGTGCGCCGTCCGGATATGCGAGTATCGATTAATCGAAGAGGTGAGCCGAGAGGCCGCGGAGGGCGGTAACCTTGTCGCTCGCGTTGATGAGGACGGAGACGTTGTGGCTAGAGCCGCCATAAGAGATCATGCGGACGGGCACGTCGGCGAGGGAGTCGAAAATCTTGCTGGCGTAACCCTTCTTGTCGGCCGAGAAGTCGCCTGCGATGCAGATGATGCACTGCTCCTTGTCAACCTCGACGGTACCGTATTTCTTGAGGTCGTCGATGATATCGTATAGATGGCGGTCATTGTCGATGGTTACGGATACGCCCACCTCGCTGGTGGTTATCATATCGATGGGAGTCTTGTAGCTCTCGAAGATCTCGAACACCTTGCGCATGAACCCGTAGGCGAGGAGCATACGGCTGCTCTTGATGCGGAGGGCCGTGATGTTGTCCTTAGCAGCGATGGCGGCTACGCGGTTGGCGCACTGATGGCCACTGATGAGGGTGCCGGCAGCCTTGGGGTCCATAGTGTTGAGGAGGCGCACAGGGATATTGTTGACCTTGGCGGGGAGGACGCAAGTCGGGTGGAGAATCTTGGCACCGAAGTATGCCAGTTCAGCAGCCTCATCGAAAGAGAGTTCCGAGACGGGCTTGGTGTTCTCGACGAAACGAGGGTCGTTGTTGTGCATGCCGTCGATGTCGGTCCAAATCTGAATCTCGTCGGCAAGGATGGCTGCGCCGATGAGGGAAGCCGTGTAGTCCGAGCCACCGCGCTGGAGGTTATCTACCTCGCCGAAAGAGTTGCGGCAGATGTAGCCCTGCGTGATGTAGATGTCGTAACCAGGGTTCTTGTCGAGCTGCTCCTTAAGGTTCTCGCGGATGTAGGCAGTGTCGGGCTCGTTGTTCTTGTCGATGCGCATGTAGTCGAGTGCCGGGAGGAGGCAGCTCTTTACGCCCTGCTCGAGGAGGTAGAGGTTGAACATGCCGGTCGAGATGAGCTCACCCTGCGAGAGGATCTCCTTCTCGTGGAATACGGTGAAGACGTTGTTGCAGAACGACTTGATATAGTTGAAGCGTTCACGGATGAGCTCCATGCCCTTTGCCTTATACTCGGCAGAAGAGTAGAGTTCGTCGATATGCTGAGCGTACTTGGTCTCGAGGCCGCTGATTACCTCGTTTGCACCGTCGGCATTCTTCTTATAAAGATAGTTCGAAATCTCCACAAGGCTGTTGGTAGTACCAGACATGGCCGAGAGGACAACAATTTTGACTTCGCCATCGAGAATGAGCTTGGCAACATCTTTCATGCGCGCAGCAGAACCGACTGACGTGCCACCGAACTTAAGGACTTTCATCTATCTGTTAGGGTTTAATATTTTAACACGCGGTCAAAAACCGCACACAAAGTTATGTAGAATTTGCGAATATACAAGAAACACTTACGGATAAAAATATTACATCTTGCTACAATCTGCGCGAAGACATCGTAAGCCCGTCAATAGAAATCGTCCCAAGCCTTACGGGAACAACGGTATTGACCTCACCGGCCGAGGCGGGGACCTCAACTCGGATATAGTTCTCCGTAAAACCGACATGGAGGCCGTCCCTGACGGTAGACTCCACGAGGACGCTAGTCTCGAAATCGGCATGAGCCTTATAGAAAGCCGTGCGTTTGCGCTCCGAAATCTCGTGGAGGACAGCATTTCGGCGGTGGCGCTCGGGGATAGGCACAACGGGCTTGATGTCAAGCGCACGCGTGCCGGGACGCTCGGAATAGGTAAACACGTGGAGCTGAGAAATATCCACACCCTCGATAAATTGACGAGTCTGCTCAAAAAGGTCATCAGTCTCGCCATTTACGCCGACAATCACATCCGCACCAATGAAGCAATGGGGGATGAGACTCTTGATGAGGGCAATCTTCTCGGCATAGAGCGCAGTGTCGTAGCGGCGACGCATAAGGCGAAGCATATCATCGGAACCGGACTGAAGAGGGATATGGAAATGGGGCATAAACTTGCTGCCAGGCGTAGCGCAATGCTTGATAATCTCCGTGGTCAGCAAATTGGGCTCGATACTTGAGATGCGGTAGCGAGACACGCCCTCGACACTCTCAAGGGCCTCGACAAGCTGAAGGAAAGTCTCACCTTGATGGCGACCGAAATCGCCAATATTAACGCCAGTGAGGACAATCTCCCTTGCACCATCGGCAGCCGCTTGGCGAGCAAGGTCAACCGTCTCGGCGACTGTGGCACTGCGGCTGAGGCCACGAGCCATAGGTATGGTGCAATAAGAACAAAAGTAGTCGCAACCGTCCTGGACTTTGAGGAAAGAGCGTGTACGGTCGCCACTTGAATAGCCACCCACGAAAGAGCGGTCGCGCAGGATATCGCCACTGACAACGCGTTTCTCATCGCGATTGGCAAGGCCGCGCACCACCTCTTCGGCAATTTGCCCTTTCTGATTTCCGCCGAGCACTAGGCCGACACCAGGCATCTTAAGAATCTTATCCGCCTGAAGCTGAGCGAAGCAACCTGTCACGACGACAAAGGCATCGGCATTGAGACGGATGCAGCGGCCGATCATCTGGCGGCATTTCTTGTTGGCCTCCTCGGTGACGGTGCACGTATTGATGACATAGACGTCGGCCACGTCATCGAAATCGACGCGCTCGAAGCCAACGGCCGCAAGACGGCGAGCCATGTCACTTGTCTCACTGAAATTGAGTTTGCAGCCGAGGGTATGGAAGGCGACCTTACGGTTTTGGAAAGAGAGTGGGTCTATCATCGGGATGTATATGGAATGTTTGGGCGGGAGAGCCCACGCATAGGATAATCTAATTGGCATTACCCTTCTGAGCAGCAGGGTAATTGATGCGAATAGCGGAAGAGGGGGCACCCCACCCTACCCCATCGCAGAAAAAAAAGACCGACCCGCTCTGCGGGAAATGCAGGGCGGGTCGGGCATCTCATGATTTAATGCGTCGGGCAGAGACGGTTCCAAGAAGGAAAGACTTGGGGCCCCGTCAGGCTTTAAGAGACGCAAGAGCGGATAACCTCGCGGGAGGGTCCGCACGCACAGTCGAGAGATGTAGGAGCGAGAAGTTGACTACTTCTTGCGGTTCTCGAAGTGCTTGGAGTAACGGTTCATGAACTTATCGACACGGCCGGCGGTATCGACGAGCTTCATCTTGCCAGTGTAGAATGGGTGTGAGCTGCTAGAGATTTCGAGCTTAACCTGAGGATAGGTAACGCCATCGATCTCGACGGTATCCTTGGTGCTGGCAGCAGAGTGAACGATGAAGGTCTCGTTGTTGGACATGTCCGTGAAAGCTACGAGCCTGTAGTTCTCCGGATGGATTCCTTGCTTCATTTTGTTGAAAAATTATTTATAGAGTTTCGAAACTTTCTATTGGGCGGGCCGCTCGGGCAGGAGTTATCGGAGCCTTGGCGGAGCCATAGGAGTCATTTTCGGGCGCAAAGTTAGGCAATTGCAGTCGAAATACAAAGTTAAAAGGCTAAAAGATAGGGCGATTGAAAGCAAGAATTGCTAAAAACGGGGGGAAAAGAGAAGCCCGCAGAGGAGGTAAATCCTCAGCGGGCCACATCTATATCTTATTGTGCGAAAGCTATCAATTAGAGAAGCTGGCTCTTGCCACCCTTCTCAGGTGAGCCTACGCGAACCATTGCGCAACGGAAACCGATATCGTCTCGGCTCTCTTTCTGATCGAGCCAACGGCGGGTGCCAGGGCTGAGCCAATAAGCGCGATCGCGCCAACCGCCACCCTTGTAGACACGCATATGGTCGGTGATGAGGTTAGAGAGTTTCTTGGTAGCGTCGTCAGCATGGAGACCCTCGTCGCTGTTGACGGGGTTGCCACCATACATATCGTCGGTGTTCTGGTTTGCAGTAGTCCAGTCGCCGCTCTCCATAATTGCGGACTGAGGATCGCCATCGAGATAGTTGATAGCGTCGGCAACGCGGTAGTTCCAACGGCCCTGAATGTCCTCGGCCTTCTCGAGCTCAGTCTTAAGACGACCGATAGAGTCCTTCTCGACAGGTACACCAGTCTCGTCAACTACGAGCTTCTTGAACTCGTTGCCACGGAATGGGTTAAGTTCGTCGGCATCGTCGAAAGTGAGAGGACGGTAGACATCGCGCACCCACTCATTGACGTTGCCAGCCATACAATAGAGGCCGTAGTCGTTAGGCCAATAAGAGTTGACGGGGACAGTGATATCACCTTTATCGTTAAGGTTGCCGGCAGTACCCATATAGTCACCATTGCCACGGACGAAGTTGGCCATCATCTTGCCACGGTCAGCATCGTCGGGGTTACGAAGGACGTGAGAGTTCCAAGGGTAGATACGGCGGTCAGCCATACGCTCGTCCTGAGTGTTGCCAATTAGGCCATATGCGGCGAACTCCCACTGAGCCTCGGTAGGAAGTTGGTAGCTGGGGAGGAGGATGCCGTCGTCCTGACGAGCTCGGCGGGTCTGACCCTCATTGCCAAGGTCCTCAAGGGGGTTCTTGCCATCAGTCACCTCAACCTGGCCATAGAGATAAGCCTCGGTGTTAAAGTTCTCACGCTCGTTCTGGTCGTTGACAGTGAGCTCGATGATACCCTGCTCATAGAGGATATTCTCGTTGACGCGGTCGGTACGCCAAGCGCAATATTTGTTTGCCTGTTCCCAGCTAACACCTACGACAGGATAGTCGGCATAAGCGGGGTGGCGGAGGTAGTTCTCGACATAAGGCTCATTGTAAGCGAGGGGACGACGCCAAACGAGGGTGTCGGGAAGGGCGTCGCGATAGACCTCACGGTTCTCGCTGAAGACCTTGTTGATCCAGTAGAGCCACTCTCGGTAGTTGGCGTTGCTGCACTCATACTCGTCCATATAGAACGAGGTTACGGTAGCGCGGCGAGGGGTAGCGTTGTTATTGAACATCACGTCCTGGTCAACGCGACCCATAATGAAAGTGCCGCCCTCGATAAAGACGAGGCCGGGGCCAGTCTCCTGCTCGTAGCCGGATTTGTATTCATATCCACCGTAGGTCGGGTCGTTGTAAACCCAGCCGGTGGCAGTCGAACGATCGCCCGAGTGGCCTCCGGACTTGCTGCCGAAGCACGAGGTCAAGGCAAGCGAGGCTACAGCCACGCCGGCACAGAGGGCGAACTTATTGACTTTTTGTATCATAGTTGACAACTTCATTTATCGGAGATTAGCGAAGGCTGCGAAAGGAGCGAGCCTTTGGATATACAAAGGTATAAATTCATTCGCACCTATCTACGAAAAAAAAGAAAAACTGTTTCCTTTGCGACTAATCTTTTTCAATCAGAGCCACAGCGTATGCCGAGCCGCCTTCGCCACGCCCCTCATAACCAAGCTTTTCGGTCGTCGTGGCCTTGATGGAGACGCAGTCGTCGTCCACGTTCATGACTTGGGCCAAAGTTTGCTCCATAAGAGGGATGAGGGGCATGAGTTTGGGCTTCTGGAGCGCGATGGTGCAATCGACATTGCCGACACGGTAACCCTTCGAGGCGATGATGTCGATGGTCTTGGCAAGGATTATCTTGCTGTCGATGCCCTTGAACTCGTCGCTGTTGTCGGGAAAGTGGAAGCCGATATCGCGCATATTGGCCGCGCCGAGGAGGGCGTCGCAAATGGCGTGGATGAGCACGTCGCCGTCGGAGTGGGCGACCCAGCCGCGCTCATAGGGTACCTTTACGCCGCCGATGGTCATCGGGAGGCCGTCTTCGAGTCTATGGACGTCGAAGCCGAAGCCGACACGGATTTTCATTTGCTGGTTTGGTGTTTTTAGTTTTTTCCTATTAGGGCAGGGGAGAGAGAATGCCGCTTTAGCGCTTGCTGCTCTTCATTACTCGGGCGATGTCGAAGCCGAGGGTAATGCGGACGGTGTTGGCGAGCGCAGTGTTGTGGTTCGCATCGCCTACCGCGAAGATGTAGCTGGCAGAGACGTCGATCATCTGATACTTGACGCCGAGGCCGGCGGTGCAGTATTTGAGGTTACCCTTGTTCTCAGGGTTGTTGTGGTAACCGACGCGGGCGGAGAACATGTTGTTGTAGGTGTACTCGACGCCGGCGCAGATGTCGACCTCCTGGAACTCCTCGCGAGCGTTCTTGCCGTCGGCAAAACTCTTGAAGATAGAGGCAATTACAGACTGGTTGTAGTACTCCTGGCGAGACTCGTAGTCGGCATTGTCGCGATAGCTTGGGGTGGGGACCATGAGCTTGTTGAAGTCGAGAGCCGCGCCAATCTTGTTGTACTTGTCTATCTCGTACCAGAAACCGGCACCGAGACGGAGGTTGGCGGGGAGGTACTCATTGGTGACGCCGTCGTCATACGAGATCTTGGAGCCGATGTTGGAGAGGTCGATACCTGCCATGATGTCGGCTTTGTGACCACGGATGCGGAGGGGGTGCTTGAAGTAGAAAGCGATGTCGGCAGCGAAGGCGTTGCCCTTGGAGTAGCCGTCGTCGTTGAACTGGAAGCCGAGGTCGGAGTGGATATAACGGAGCGCGATGGCGCCGGAGAAATACTTGGAAAGGGCAAGAGAGTAAGCGGCATCGATGCCGAACTCATTGGGCTTGTAGGAACCTTCCTCGCCACCCTCGTCATTGTAGAAAACGAGGTCGCCGAGCGAGAAGTAGCGGATACTCATCGAGACGCAGTTGCGCTCGTTGATCTTGTAATAGCCCATAAGGCTGAAGAGGTTGATATCCGAGATGATATTGCGGAGCCAAGGAGTGACGGAGAGCGACGCACCGCACTTGCTGTCCATACGGATATACTTGGCAGGGTTCCAATACTGCGAGTTGATATCAGGGGTAGAGGCGACTCCAGCATCACCCATGGCGGAGCCTCGGGCCTCGGGGGCGATGTTGAGCATCTGGACACTCGACGGGATTGGGTTGTAGTCGCTCGAGAGGGTAGTAGAGCTACTGTTACTATCGTCGTCGGAATTGTCGTCGGCGAATGCCGAGAGAGGCATGAGAGCCGCAAGAGCGGCCGCCGTGGTGGCTATAAGGTTAACCTTCATTTGGCTGGTAGAATGATTTTGCAAAATGTCTTCTAACTATATATAACGACAAAATTGCGTGGTTATTGTGCTTTGACTAAAATTTTTCTTGAAAAAGAGAAAGAACGCCCGTCGGCCTCTGCTTCGCAATGGACAATATAAATGCCACGTGCAAGTCCGCCGGTGGAAAGGCGAGTAAGTTCACGGCCGCCGCCATTACGCTGATCTACAGTCTGTTCGTTACGGCCGACGAGACGGCCCATAAGGGAATAGACCGAAGTTCGGACCTTAAACGAGGGCACAGGCATATTGCTCTCGAAGGCTAGGACGACGTAACCGTCGGAGTACCAAGCGCGGCCGCCGAAAGTCATCGAGCCAGAGCGGTCGAGATTGACGGGTATGGTCACCGACGACGAGTTATTGAGATTATCCCAAGCCTTGATGGTGAGTGAGTATTCACCGGACAGAGAGAGAGAGGACAGAGGATAGGTCACAAGGCCCGAGGTATAGCTATCGGCTTCGTAGGCGAAATAGTTGTTGAGGGAGATGGGAGAAGTGCGGTCGCCATCGACTACGAGAGAGATGTCATGACCGACACCCTGGCCAGAGACATTGATGCCCTGCTCGTCGGATATTATGGCATAGAGGATTGGCGTAGAGGAAATTATATTGCCATCGGCATCACGCTCATAGTCAATCCAAGCCTTTATCTCGGGGCCATTCTCATCCTCCATATCCTCTTCGGCAAAGCCGCCGAGGAGCAAAGCGTCCGAAGAGCCGAGGGCATCTCGGCCGTCGGAGCCTGTGGCATAAGCGGTAAGGCGACCATAACCGATGGTTAGGTCGAACTCCTTAGGCAAAATGAAGGAGACGGAGAAGTGGCCGCGAACGACCTCAACTTCGCCGGAGAAGACACGCGCGCCATTCTCCTCGTAAGTCAAGGGAGTGCCGGACTCGACACCGGAGGTCTGCTTAGTTACGCGCTTATCGTATATCGAAACTATGGCAGATCCATTGAACGTCTCGTCAATAGAGCCATCGGCAAGGCGAATGGAGCAACTTACGGTGCTCTGTTCGAGAGCACGGACGGGATTTACGACCTCATCAGTCGGCACGCCATTTACGGAGTCCAGTTGGGCATAGAGACCTGTGGGAGTGGAGACAGAGAGGGCAGGGTCGCCAATGAGGGCGTACTTGAGCGAGTTAACAGTAGCGCTGCTGCTTGTTTTGGCCAAACAGTCTGCTTCGCCAAGGGTATAACGTCGGCCGCTCTCGTCGAGGCCATAGGCATACTTGTCGAAGGCACGTGTTATAACGTAATTGGGGGCGCCGTAGGTCTCGCGGGTGGCGGCGAAAACGGCAATGGCACCGCCATTGGCGTTAAACAAGAGGTCGGAAGATGTGCTCTCGGCATCAGCATCGATGGGATTTATGGCACATGTAGCCGCGACGAAGAGGAAAGCCTTGGTGCCGTTTGTCAAGCTCGATGCGTAGGTCTGCGAAAGGAAGTTATTGCCAGTACCCGTAGAGCCACCGTGACCTGTGAAATGGAAAAGAGAGCAGCCACTTTGGAGGTTGTTGTGGAGAGTCGATACTGCCTCGGGATAAGTGGAGCCTGTGCTTGACACTTGGCGAGAATAAGATTCAGAGAAGATGCGGATGACATCCATATCGGGGTTCTCCTCCTCGAAAGCGGCAGCCTGGTCTTTGGCGTAGCCTTGATGCTCATTTGAGTCGCCAGACTGACCTACGAAAACTGCTTTGGCTTGCCAATTGCCTTGGACGTGCTCATTGACAAAAGCCTCGACCTTAGACACGTAATTCTCAGCCTGATAGGTATATACGCACGGGATGCGGCCGATGCCGATATCCATTGTGGCACGAATCTCTGTCTGCCCCTCACCTTTAGTGAGCCAGCCATAGAAATCGTCGGTGCAATAACTGTTGATAAGGTGGTAAGAGTTCTCGCTCTGATATGTCGGGATAATATTGCGCTCCTTAGTACGGTCGTAGTTATCGTAGCTGCCCGCACCGAAGAGGAGGACGAACTTAAGAGAATCGTCAGTACCCACTCCGCGGTCGTAAATCATCTTGATGTAGTCGCGGATAGCGGGGGCCTCGGCTCGTCCGGCGGAGAACTCGTTATAGATATCGTCCACGTAGACAATGCGGGTCGAGAGCCCGTCTTTCTGGTGGAGACTGGCAATGCGCTGAGCGTAGGAAGCGAATTTGGGAATCGTTACGATGAGGTAGTTGACAGAGCCATCGGCATGGAGGTTCTGATTGGCAACAGAGCCCTCGTCGGTCGGAGAGGCGAAGGAGCCAGATGGCGAGAACGCCACGTAATCGTGGACAGACCGATAAGACGAGAAGAAAGAGGCCGAGCCATCGGCAATAGAGACCTCGCACTGAACAGGCGACCATGGCGAGGTGACATCCCACACCGCGAGGTCGGCGGGAACACCCGAGATATGATATTGCGAAAGGGTGTAAGACGAGTTTTTTTGCTGAGAATTGCGGAAAAGAAGTTCCGAGCCCGACATAGCAAGCGGAGCATTTACCACAATCTGCAGATAACCCAAATAGACGGGCTTCGATGGAGAGACAGAAAGGGAGACTGTGGCGGACGAGATACGGGAAGACAGGGCCTCTATTGTCCGCCGGGAGAAAGTCAGAGGAGTTGATAAGACAAGAGAGCCCGAAGCCGAAGTGGTTGAAAGTGAGAGGGCTTCGCTGCCGTCGATGGCGATAGAGACCGTGGCTTCGGACGAAAGGGTTGAAGCCATTTGGCCTGAGACGAAGACCGTGGCGCCCTCAGTGGCAGCCATATCGACAGGGATGGAGATCTTGCTTGTCGAGCCCGAGAATTTCTCGGAGAACCAGGTGCGGCCAGTGGAGCTGATGTTGATTGTCCTCGGAGCATAGATAAAACGGTTGTCGAAAGTCGAGAGTTGGTTTATCCTGCTGGAGTCCACGCCCTCGGAGTTTACGATGATCGTCTTTGGGGAATCGTCGTCGTCGCCCGTTGTGAGGTAGTAATATGCCTTACGGGAATAAGCGTTGAAAGAGGGGGTGTAGTAACTGCTGGAGTAGGTCCAAGACGTCGGTCCCTCGGCAAAGAAGAGGAGGCCGTCTGAGGTATGGACAGCGGGGAGGAGGTAGAGATCGTCTCGCGTATCGATGCCAACGACAAAGCTCTTTTGCCTACCGCCGGCACCATAGACACGGACCTTGGATGGGTCCGTGAAGCCCATCTGATTGAGTGCGGAGCGTGAGAGGTGGTAGATGCCCGACTCCGTCACAGACACCTTGCGCCACGTGCCCGAAGAGAGCACAGAGGACTTGTCGCTCGCCAAGGCGGACGGCGAGCAACAGATGAGGATGAGGAGAAACGATATGAGGCTGAGGGCTTTGCTCAGAGACATTGGGGGCATCAGAGAGAAGGGTGGGGTAGGGGGTTAGGGTTTTGTGGACTCGGCGATCTGCTTGTACTGGCGGACGGTCTCTTGGAGGCCGAGGTAGAGTGCGTCGCAGATAAGCTGGTGGCCGATGGAAACTTCCTTGACGAAGGGGATCTTATTGAGGAAGAACTCGAGATTGACGAGGCTGAGATCGTGCCCTGCATTGACCTGAAGACCAAGGCGTTTGGCTTCGAGAGCGGCCTCGACGAAGGGGGCCACGGCAGCTTCGGGATTAGTAGGGTAGGCCGAGGCGTAGGGCTCAGTGTAGAGCTCGACTCGGTCGGTGCCAGTCTTGGCGGCGTAGCTAACCATCTCGGGATTGGGATCGACAAAGATGGAGGTACGGATGCCGGCGTCCTTGAGTCGGGATACGATGTCGGTAAGCTCGTCGAGGTGGGTCTTGGTGTCCCAACCTGCGCTACTGGTGATGGCGTCGGGGGCATCGGGGACGAGGGTCACCTGCGTAGGGCGGACGGCGAGGACGAGGTCCATAAACTTGGGGGCTGGGTTGCCCTCGATGTTGAACTCGGTGGAGAGGACAGGCTTGAGGTTGTAGACGTCGGCGTAGCGGATGTGGCGCTCATCGGGTCTTGGGTGAACGGTGATGCCGTCGGCGCCGAACTTCTCGATGTCGAGAGCGGCCTTGACCACGTCGGGCGAATTGCCGCCGCGCGCATTGCGGATAGTGGCAATCTTGTTGATGTTAACGCTAAGCTTTGTCATCTGTATATAATCTTATAAAAAAGGCCTATCGGGGCTAAAAAAGCACCATTCTATTTGCCCAATCGCTAATAAAAAGGTAAAATTGCGTGGCGAATAGAGCGGCCGATAGAAAGTGCAAATATAGTTTATTCTTCAAAAAGAATAAAAAAGTATGCAGACCTTAGACAGTGTTATGGTAGAAACCGACGCCTTGGCGGCCGAGAGCGACGCCAAGACGGGGCTTGAGCGAGTCCGCGAGAGCGGGCGCGAGAGTCTCCCCGTCGCGGACTCCGACGGCACCTACGTAGGGATGCTTGACTCCGACACCTACGCGGAGGAGGGCGACACGTGCGCCATGAGCGCCGAGAGGGCCGAGCCGATGCATGCGGCCGACGCCCCGACGAGCCTGCTCAGGATTTTTGCCGAACAGGGGCGCGACAGCGTGGCCGTGGTGGACAACAGCGGCCATATGGTCGGCACGGCAGACAGGGAACTGACACTCAGACTGATGTCTTCCATAACAGGAGCCGACACTCCGGGGGCCACCGTAGCCGTAAGGATGCGCGTGACGGACTACCAGGTGAGCAATCTTGCTACAATTGTAGAGATGACTGGCGCGAGAGTGCTGAGCATACTCTCCAATGCCGACGCCGAGATGGCCACCGTATACATAAAGATAGCGCAGCAGGACCCGTACCCAGTGATAGACGCCTTGGAGCGTCATGGATACGACACCCTGACATACACGGGCAGCTATAGCATGCCGGAGGAGGACGATTCACTGAGGCGCAACTACGACTCGCTGATGAAATACCTTAACAGCTAACTTTTGACAGTTTACAATTGATACAGTTTTAAAGACACCATGATAAAGAAAATTGGCTGTGGAGCAGCCCTTGCGGCCGTGCTTATTGCAGCGGGCATAATCTTCTTTCGATTCTATTGGGTATTTGCCGACGGCGTGAAGTGCGGCGAGCTTAACTACATTACCCATAAGGGATACATATTCAAGACATACGAGGGAAAGCTGATCCAGAGCGGAGTGCGCGGAGCCCAGAAGACGGGCGAGAGTGGCGGCATCTACTCCAACGAGTTTGAGTTCTCTGTTGAGAACAAGGCTGTGGCGGATTCGCTGATGCGCTGCTCGGGCAAGACCCTTGAGCTTCATTACAAGGAGTATAAGGGCACATTGCCATGGCGCGGCATGAGCACATATGTCGTGGACAGTATAATTTCCGTTTCGGCATCGCGGGGACTGCTGGAATAGTTAACAGTCAACAGCTAGCAGTTAACAGTGGGCGATGGGCGATTTAGCGAGTTAGAAACGAAGTACGTTTTGGTATTTTGTGTGTACTATTTTGCGAATCACGACGCC
>CAVGTO010000040.1:0-15764 GCA_963631865.1 Eggerthellaceae bacterium | reverse complement strand
TATTGTTTGGGGTGTGGCAATGGGTGTGGGTGGATGTTGTGATTTTTTAACGGAAGCATGCCTTGTAATAACAGAAGTCCATTGCTTGTTTAAATCGTCTTGTCAACCAGCAAACGCAATAAAGTCCAAAGTGCGCAGGCGTTGCTCAATATAGCGATGCAGGAGGGAGACTTGGCAAAGTCGATGCAACTCGTTAAAGCCCTCATATCAGACGTGCCATACAGCAATAAGAAGTTGGCAAGCATGGATATGGAGGAACGTTACCGACTTATCTTCAGTACCATACTCAACGCCATTGGTCTCGATGTCGAGGTCGAGCATATGCTCTCGACAGGCCGAATTGACGTGGTGGCGAGCTCCTCCCAATACACCTACGTGATGGAGCTCAAGCTTAAAAAGAATGGTGGTTTGGCTTCTGCGGTTAAGCAGATGAATGGGAACAATTATCTTGAGTCGTTCCGCGGCACTGGGCGCACCGTCTTTGGCGTGGACATTGAACTTGACGACCTTGGAAAGGAAATGACAGGGTGGGAGAAAGTGAGATAATCTCTATCGCCCCATACAAAACAAACTTTCGGCCGAGAGGATACCCTAAATCCTCCCGGCCGAAAGCGTGTATGGTCACTAACCGTCTGTTAGTTGCAAGATGCGACCTCGTCGCAAATGGCCCAGACGTATCCCGTGGGGCTCTCCATCTTCTCCTTGATCTTCTCCACTTGGTCAAATTCGGTGCCAAGGAGCGAGTGGCCTATGCCGGCGCGGACGGAGAGGCCGAATTGCTTCATCACGGCCGCCATGGAGTCGTCAATCTTCGGGTAGTCCTGTGTCTCGTAGTCGTCGCCAAGTCCGGCCATCTCTACCGCCATATCAATAGCGTCGTCGAGGTTGCCAAGCTGGTCTACAAGACCAATCTTCTGTGCGTCGAGTCCCGTCCAAACATGGCCACCGCCAATGCTGTCCACGCCCTCGAAAGTCATATTGCGGCCGTCGCTAACGCGGCTTACGAATGTCTTATACGTGTTCTCTACCGAGCCTGTGAGAGCCGCCATAAGTGGTGCGCTGACAGGCTGTATGCCAGTTACGATGGGATTCTTTGAGGTGCTGACAATCTCGAATGAGACGCCTGCATTGTTGGCCAATTTGCTGGCATTGGGTATCATGCCGAATACGCCAATTGATCCCGTGAGGGTGGTGGGCTCGGCAAAGATGTAGTTGGCTGCGCATGAGATGTAATAGCCACCCGATGCTGCGTAGCCACCCATAGATACGATGAACGGCTTCTCCTCGCTGATAAGCTTCACCTCGCGCCAGATGAGGTCCGATGCGAGGGCCGAGCCGCCAGGCGAGTTGACGCGCATCACTACGGCTTTGATTGTCGTGTCCTTACGTACGGTGCGGAGGGTAGCCGCAAGGTCGTCGCCATAGATGTTGGCGTCGTCGCCTTCCGATTTGCCGTCGTATATTTGACCGCCGGCGTATACTATGGCCACCTTGTCGTTGCTGGTCGAGAGAACAGCTGTTTTGCTGGCCGCCGTGCCGTAGTCGTATATGTCGAGTACGTCAAATTTCTCGGAGTCTTTCTTGCCCGATACTTTGCGGAGAAGTTCGATGAACTCGTCAAAGTAGATGGCACGGTCCACAAGGCCTGCCTCTACTGCCGCGGTGGCGTGCCCGCTGAGGCCCTTGAGCTCATCCACGTAATTGTCGATGCTGGCAGGCTCAATGTTGCGTGCTGCTGCAATGGAGTCGCGAATCTCACCCCAGAGTACGTTGATGTAGCGGAGGGTCTGCTCTCGGTCTTCGTCGCTCATGTTGTCGCGGAAATAGGGCTCTACGGCACTCTTATACTTGCCGTGCTTGATGACGTCGAAGCCGAGGCCATATTTGTCGGCTAGTCGCTTGACGTAGTATTTGGATGCCGTGCAGCCGGTGAGGAGTGCCGAACCTTCGGGGGCAAGGAATATGGAGTCTGCCACCGTGGCAACGTATTCTGCGCCATTGCTAATGCTGCTGTCGAAATAATAGACGGGTTTGCCACTAGCCTCCTTGAACTCTGCTATGGCGCGGCGGAGGTCGCGAAGGTTGGCAAAGTCGGTGGCTACGGAACTGCCGGTTATGTAGAGTGCGCTGATGTTGTCGTCCTCTGCGGCATCGGCAAGTTTATCGCGCAGGGTGTTCATTCCGTGGGTCACGGAACCGCCATTCATGGCGTTGCGTACGCGGTATGCGGGCGAGTTGAGGTCGCGGTCGCTGAGCTCTTCTGTCAAGTCGAGTCTGAGTACGGTCCCACTTTTCAATGTCGTCTCGGTCTCCGACATGGAGGCGGTGATTATCGCGCTAAGGATGATAAAGGGTATCATCAAGAGCACGAATCCGCCGAGTATCACCGCGGCGAATGTCAAGAAGAATTGTTTCATCTTTGTCAAGTGTGATTTGTGAATGTAGTTAAAGGTAATTTGGTTCTGTTTTAGTAGGGTGGGGCGTCTATACCTCTTCGTAGTCAATGTATTCGCCGCCCAGGATGTCGCTTAGCCGTTGCCCCTCGTGGCGTGTAGGTTTCAGGATCACCTCATCGGTCTTCCACCACTTGCCCGAGTTGACGGTCTCGGTGCGACTGCTGTCACTGTTGCTGTCGTTTCCATCCGTCTGGGTCTGACTTTGCCCACTGAAGGCTGAGGTGTCGAAGCCCGCCTTTTTCATCATCTGCTTGGCGAAAATCTTAAGGAGCCATGGTCCGATGAGTACGCATACCCATCGGAGGATCCATATTACCAGGATGATGGTTAATATCGTGGAAAGGAATTTCTCCAATTTCTTGTCTCTTTAAAGTTTGCGGATTTCGTCGGCCACGCGTTCCATAAGCCACAAGGGCGTAGATGTGGCTCCCATGATGCCCACGGGCCCGCTATGGCCTTCGAACCATTCGGGGCGCAAATCCTCGTGGCTCGACACGAAGTGGCTGTCGGGGTTTATCTCGCGGCAGATGTCAAAGAGGACCTTCGAGTTGGAACTTTTGGCTCCACCCACGAATATCATTGGTGAGTGGTGGCGGGCGAAGTCGTCCATCTGCTCGGCACGGGCTGCCATTTGGCGGCATATGGTGTCGTGGACGTTCACGCCGACGGCGTTCCTGCTCTTGATGATTTCGGCAATGCGCTTATAATCCTCAGGATTCTTGGTGGTCTGTGCGAAGAGTTCTACGGGGCGCGTGGGGTCTACCATTTCGGCCTGTTGGTCGTTCTCGACGAGGATGCCTTGGCCGTCCGTCTGACCCATGAGGCCAATCACTTCGGCGTGGCCTTTCTTGCCGTAGATAACCACCTGTCCGCCGTTCTGCTTTGTCGCCGCGAATGCTTTGCGGATGCGCTCCTGAAGTTTGAGCACCACGGGGCATGTGGCGTCGGTGAGTCGGAGACCGTTGGCATGCGCTGTGGCATAGCTCGTTGGGGGCTCGCCATGGGCGCGGAAGAGAATCTCACAGTCGTGGAGACTGTCGAGTTCTGTGCTCTCAATCACTTTCAGCCCCTTTGCTTGGAGACGGGCAATTTCTTGCTCGTTGTGGACAATGTCGCCTACGCAATAGATATCCGCCCCGCTGCCCAATCGGGCTTCGAGTGTCTCAATGGCTCGGCGCACGCCGAAGCAAAATCCCGAATGTGTGTCTATCTCTACGAGCAAGGCTTGCAGATTTTATTCTTTTGCTCTAATCCTTATTTTTGAGGGCTCGCACTTTGTCGATGACGAAGTCGAATTGCTCCTCGCGTGTCATGTCGCTGTTGTCCAGCACTATGGCGTCGTCGGCTTTGCGGAGCGGGGACACGGCACGGGTGGAGTCCTGTCGGTCTCGCTCCTCGACGTTGCGGAGGATCTCTGCGAGGTCAGCCTCTTGTCCTTTGGCCTTGAGCTCGTCATAGCGACGCTTGGCGCGGACCTCGGGGCGTGCGGTCATGAAAATCTTGAGGTCGGCGTTGGGAAATACTGTGGTGCCAATGTCGCGACCGTCCATAATGACACTCTGGTTTCGTCCCATCTCCCGCTGCCATTCAGTAAGTTGCGCACGCACGGCGGGTATGGCCGACACTGGTGACACGCGGCTGCTGACCTCCATTCCGCGAATCTCATTCTCGACGTTCTCGCCGTTGAGGTACGTGGTGTTGCGGCCGAGCTGCTGGTCGAAGTTGAATGTTATCTTGATGTTGCCAAGTTGGGCGGCAATGCCTTCCGCATCGGGTTCGCTGTTAGCCTTGAAAAGGTTGTGGCGCATGGCATAGAGCGTTACGACGCGGTACATGGCTCCCGTGTCGATATAGGCAATGCCGAGTTTCTTGGCTACGGCTTTGGCCACTGTGCTCTTGCCGCATGACGAGTGTCCGTCTACAGCTATTACTATGTTGTTCTCCACTGCTTTGCGTTTATATGTGTTTGTCTGGATGTTTCTTTTGGAATATCTTATTTCTTGATGGCGTGGAAGATTCCGTATGATGCGGAACCCACTATGGCAGCCGCCGCAAGTGCCACGAGTGCGGCGTATAGGAAACGGCGTGCCGTGGATGCCGCATAATATGCCGAGTCGAAAGAAGACACGTATACCATCTGGCTGACCTCCTCGCTGTGTGAAGCAATGTCCGCCATCTTGCCAGGAAGCGGGCGGCTGGTCATAACCGGCGTGCGTCCTGTATGTGCGTCGTAATCAGCCATAACTGCCAATACCTTCTCTCCGCTACTGAGGCAGATTCGGTAAATCTGGTTGTAGTCGCTTTCGTCGGACGGGTGGCGCATTATGCTGAATGTGCTCGTGGTATGCTTTATGGCTGTCTTTGTCGAGTCGGTGCGGCTCACGAGGACTTCGCGCGTGGTTGCTTCGTCCGCCGAGCCCTCCTTTATCATCCAATATCCTGTTGGCGCAAGACTATCTACATCAAGTACGAAATACATCGGCAGGCCTTCGCTCACGCGCAATGCGGCAGGAACGCATTTCCCCGCCGTGCGGCCAACTACATGTCCAGTGCCGAAATCTTCACTGCTCTCGACGACGCCATCCGACCACGTGGCCAACCTATACGAATCGACGCTCAGCAGCACGCCGACAAAGACCAACGCTATGGCCGCAATCCAACCAATCTTTGGCCAATTAATCTTGCCTTGCTGCTGACGGTTGATGATGATTCGCCCAATGACGGCCACTACGGCTATCACTACGACGACGGTCAACACTTGTTCGTTTTCCATCTCTATGCTCTGTGCGGCCTACTCGCCTTCTACTTGCGTGCCGCGGATAAAGTACTCGGAATAATAGAAACGGCCTGTGAACTCAATGTATGCTTTCTTTGCCGCAATGGCGTTGCGCACTTTTTCGCATACGTCTTCCGTGATGGCTCCCGCCTTGAGAAGTGAGTCCGCCTCCTCGGCTTTGGCGTCGAGCTCGAACTTCGTGGTGCGGTCTTCGCAGAGGATGCCTTTGGCGCATACCAGCACGCCTGTCTTTACCCTGCCCGTCGTTTGGCAGTCGGCAGCGGGCTCGATGCGGATCTTGTTGGTCCGTGTGCTGTCGGCAAGGAAGAAGGTTCCGGCCTCATCCTCGGTAATGGCCAGTCCGCAGACTGTCATTGTGTCGCCTATGTATGCCTCGGCCACTGTCAGTAGCGAGTCTATTGTTATGGCATTAGCTGTCAGCTGTCTGTTGCTTTCGCAGCAGGCAGTGGTGGCCATAGCGGTCAGCGCCACGGCTATCGGCGCTAAGAATTTTTTCATCGTCTGGTGTCTTTTTTTCGTATTGCGCCCGCTCTGAAAGCGGCGGGGCGCGTGTGGCAAAGATAGCCTTTTATCTCCTTTTTATTAGTAACTTTGCGATAATTATCGTCCTTTATGGTTCCAACTTCATCTGCCGCGGGCGGCGGGTCGAACCACAGGGGGGGCATATCGCTCCTTCCGCTCGCGTTTTTCCTCTTGGCATATCTCGGGGGCTCTGCTCTTTTGGGCGACTTCTATAAGATTCCGATGACGGTGGCTTTCTTGGCGTCGTCGGTGCTCGCCGTGGCCGTAAGTCGTGGCGGGCTCACCAAGCGCATCGAGCGTTTCTCTGCTGGCGCAGGTCACAAGAATATCCTCCTCATGGTCTGGGTCTACGTCCTTGCCGGCGCTTTCGCTTACACGGCCAAGGAGATAGGCTCGGTCGATGCCACGGTGGCGCTCACTCTCCGCGCTCTGCCTTCGCAGATGATATACGTTGCCCTTTTCCTCTCCGCAGCGTTCGTATCTCTTGCCATAGGTACTTCCGTAGGTACTGTCGTGGCTCTCGTGCCCATTGCCGCTGGTACTGCCGCCCAGCTGGGGCAGGAGCCGGGTGTGTTGGCCGCCCTTGTGGTGGGTGGCGCATATTTTGGCGATAATCTCTCTTTCATTTCTGATACTACCATTGCTGCCACTCAGACGCAGTCCGTACGGATGAGCGACAAGTTCCGTATGAACGTCCGCATCATATGGCCCGCCATGGCGGTTATGCTCATCTACTGCATCGTAAAAGGTGTTGGTTGCGATGCCCAACCTTCCGGGTCCCCTGTCGAGTTTGTTTATATCCTGCCTTACGCTGCTGTGATTGGCCTCGCCGTATGGGGTCTCAATGTCATGGCGGTGCTCGTTGTCGGCATTGTCCTTACGGGGGTTATTGGCATAGTCTGTGGGCGGCTTGATTTTTGGACTCTGCTTGCTGACTTGGGGGCGGGTGTTACTGGAATGGGCGATCTCATTATTGTGGCGATGCTGGCCGGCGGTATGCTCGAGCTTATTCGTGCCAATGGTGGCCTTAGGCTCATTATCTGTTTCCTCCAGCGAGGCATCCATGGTCGCCGAGGTGCGCAGCTCTCCATTGCCGCCCTTGTGGCTCTCGCCAATGTTTGCACTGCCAATAATACGGTGGCCATAATCACCGTGGGCCGCATTGCGCGCGACATCTCTACTCGCTTCGGAATCGACCCTCGACGCACGGCCAGCATTCTGGACACCGTCTCTTGCTGCGTTCAAGGCCTTTTGCCGTATGGCGTGCAAATGCTCCTCGCTGCCAAGCTCGCTGGATGCTCGCCTCTCGACATCCTTCCTTCGCTCTACTACCCAGCCCTCATCGGCATCTGCGTGATAGTATCCATCTTCCTCGACAAGAAACCCGCCCCGGCAGTGCCCGAGGCAAAGGCTTAAGATAAAGAAAATGAACTATATCCTAATCATAATAGGCGTCATAACGGTCGCCCTGGTTGTCTACCTTGTCCGCGCTCGCAAAGCTGCCGCCGAAGCCGAAAAAGAGGCAGAGGACTCATCTGAGGCCGACAATTCTGGTCGGGCTCACGTGCCTCCCGTCACGTGCTGCGGTGCCCATGAGGTATGCGAGGCCGAAAGTCTCCTCGCCCTTTCCGACAAAGTGATTTATTATGACGACGAGGAACTCGACCAATATCGGGGTACGCAACCCGACGACTACACTGACGATCAGATAGATGAATTCCGCGAAATTCTCCTAACTCTCCAGACACATGAGGTGGCAGGTTGGCTCCGCAGTCTCTCGTTGCGCAAGATTGAGCCTCCCTCCGAAATCCGTGACGAGGCCCTTATGATTGTCTCCGAATTCCGCGACGAAAGACGTGCGGCCCACTAACTATTCCTCCCACCTAAAAAATTATTTCTGAAAATGTTAGGCGAAAAACAAGAGCGGCTCGGCAAGGAGCGGCTCGGCAAGCTTCTTGCCGATTTTGCGCTGCCAGCCATTATTGCCATGACGGCCACGTCGCTCTATAATATGGTGGACTCAATCTTTATTGGTCAAGCCATAGGTCCGCTCGGACTTGCGGGTCTCACCGTCACCTTCCCGCTTATGAACCTCTCGGGAGCCTTCGGCGCCATGGTGGGCGTCGGTGCGGGTTCTCTCATAGCCGTCAAGATTGGGCAGCGCGAAGTGGAGACGGCCGAGCATACGTTGGGCAGTGTGGTGTTGCTTAATGTCGTAATTGGTATTCTTTTCGCTATCGTCACCCTTGCTTTTCTTGAGCCTATTCTGCGTTTCTTCGGTGCGTCGGACAATTCGTTGCCCTATGCGTACGAATATATGCAGGTTCTGCTCTTTGGCAATGCCCTGACGCATCTCTACCTCGGCCTAAATGAGGTAGTGCGCTCGTCGGGCTACCCCAGCAAAGCCATGGCGGCTACGCTTACGGCGGTCTTTATCAATATCCTTTTCGACTACGTCTTCATTGTCCTCCTCGGGTGGGGTATCAAGGGGGCGGCTTTCGCTACGTTGCTGGCTCAGTTCGTGGCTTTCTGTGTGGTCTTCTGTCATTTGGCAAATACTAAGTCGTTCCTCCATTTCAAGCGCGGAATCTTTGGTTGGCGACCTAAGATTATCAAGGCCATCCTCGGCATCGGTCTCTCGCCTTTCTGCACCAACTGCTGCGCCTGCCTCGTGGTCCTGCTTATGAATAATAGCCTCCTCAGCTATGGCGGCGACAACTATATCAGCGCCTACGGCATCGTCAACCGTATCTGCTTCGTCTTCGTCATGGTTACTCAGGGCATTTGCCAAGGCATGCAGCCTATTGCTGGCTTCAACTACGGCGCCGGGCTTTTCCGCCGTTCGTTACGTGTGTATAAGTATGCCGTCATTGGCGGCATGGCTGTTATGACCGTCGGCTTCCTTGTGGCAGAGATTTGCCCTGGCTTTGTGGCGGGACTCTTTACTTCAGATGCCGAACTTACCGCAGTCACTGTCCATGCGTTGCGTATCGTCCTTGCTGCTTTCTTCATTGTCGGTTTCCAGATTGTGACGGCTGGTTTTATGATGGCTCTTGGCAAGGCTCCGCAGGCAATCATTATGAGTATGTCGCGCCAGTTGCTTTGCTTGGTGCCGCTTATCGTTATCTTGCCACATTTCTTTGGAGCCGATGGCGTGTGGTATGCCATGCCGGCTTCCGATGTCTTTGCCACTCTCGTCGCTATTGCGTTTTCGTATCGTCAGGTGCGTAAGCGCCGTCAGTTGGCTGGCGAGTAGCTTCTTGCCTCACCCTTGCGGGTGGTTAAAATGCGCTGATAATCGAAAAAATATATATATTTGCCTTATCTGTGGTTTCGCCCTTTGCGGGCTCCGGCTATATGCTGGTTGCTTAGGCGGTGCCAATTTTGTTAATCTGTTAATTATTAGATTGTCATGATATTCACCATAGGCCGTCAGGTTGGCGCGGGAGGCCGACTTGTAGGCAAGATTATAGCGCAGCGTCTCGGCCTTGATTTCTACGATTCCGAGATTCTCCAGATTGCGGCAAAAGAGAGCGGCATCAAGGATGAGTTTTTCGAGAAGTCCGACGAGCGCAATTCCCTTTGGGGACGCTTTACCAGCTTCTTTATGAGCGACCACCTTTTGCCTGCAGAGAATTGCCTCTCGCCGCAGAGCCTCTTCAAGTTCCAAAGCGACGCTATCCGCCAGGCTGCGCGCAAGGGTAAGGGAGCAGTCTTCGTGGGCCGTTGCTCCGATTATATCCTCCGCGATTTCCCAAACCGTGTGGATGTCTTTATCTCTGCCAAGATGGAGAACCGAGTCAAGCGTGCTTCCCACTACTATGACGTTACCGAAGAGGAGGCCGCCAAGAAGATTGCCGACATGGAGTCCGCTCGCTCCGACTACTATAATTTCTACACCGAAAAGACATGGGGCATGGCTGCAAGCTACGATATCTGCGTAGACTCTACCGACCTCTCCATTGAACAGGTGGCTGATGTCATCATCAACTTCGCAAAGCTCACGGGGAAACTTGAGCAGTAGGGTA
This sequence comes from Eggerthellaceae bacterium, assembly GCA_963631865.1. Taxonomy (GTDB): domain Bacteria; phylum Bacteroidota; class Bacteroidia; order Bacteroidales; family Marinilabiliaceae; genus W3P20-009. The sequence continues at coordinate 5,961 of CAVGTO010000040.1, read as the reverse complement.
GGGCGCGGCGAGAAATGAATTACTACCTTCTCTTGGGTGGAAATCAGGGCAATGTGGATAAGACTATGGTCGAGGCCATACGCCGCATTGGTGAGGCCGGCAGAGTAATGGCCACTTCGTCCGTCGTCGTCAGCCCTCCATGGGGCTTCGAGGCGGATACGCCTTTCCATAATGCCGTAATCCGTCTCCAGTCGTCAGTCGGCCCTTTTGCTCTCCTCTCTTTCCTCAAACATCTTGAGGTTGAACTAGGACGCAAACCCAAAACCGACCCCAATGTCTACGAGAGCCGCCCGATAGATATCGACATCCTCTTCTGCGACAACGAGATTGTCCGCACCGAGGTCCTGCAGATCCCCCATCCGAGGCTCCATCTTCGCAGGTTTACCCTCGTCCCACTCGCTGAGATTGCCCCCGAACTCGTCCACCCTGTTTTACACAAAAGTGTGACGGAATTGCTTGATGAGTGCCCCGATGACTCTGTGGTGACAAACGGTGGTGAACTCCCATTCTAAGTCCATAAAACGAAACAATAATAAAATCAGATGAAATATAACCGTATTCTCCTGAAGCTCAGTGGTGAGTCCCTTATGGGTCACCAGGGCTACGGCATCGATGTGGAGCGTCTTTCGGATTATGCCAAGCAGATTGCCGAGGCTGCCCGTGCTGGTGTCAAGATTGGCATCGTCATTGGCGGCGGCAATATTTTCCGTGGTCTCCAGGGTGCTGCCAAGGGCTTCGACAGATATAAGGGCGACCAGATGGGTATGCTTGCCACTACCATCAACTCTCTCGCCCTCTCTCAGGCCATCGCCTCGCAAGGCGTTCCCGCCCGCGTACTTACAGCTATCCGTATGGAGCCTATTGGCGAACTCTATTCCAAGCCCCGCGCCATGGAGCTCCTCGATAAGGGTGAGGTGGTCATTATGGCATGCGGCACCGGCAACCCGTATTTCACTACCGACACCGGTTCTAGCCTACGCGCCATAGAGATTGAGGCCGACGTGATGCTCAAGGGCACACGTGTCGACGGTATCTACACTGCTGACCCTGAGAAGGATAAGACGGCCAACCGTTTCGACCAGATAACCTACGACGAGGTCTACAATCGCGGCCTCAAGGTTATGGACCTTACCGCCACCGCCATGTGCAAGGAGAACAATATGCCCATCTTTGTCTTCAACATGGACATTGTCGGCAACCTTGCCAAGGTCCTCGCAGGCGATATGTCGGTCGGTACTCTCGTGCATAACTAAACTCCACGACTAAAGTGCGAGGACTTCAATCCCCACATAGAATATCCTACAACCCGTCCGCTTGCCGAGGAAAACTCGGCGAGTAGGCGGGCTTTCATATTCTCCCCATCAATAGACATCATAAATCTAAACCACAAAAACAATCAAGATGAAAAGATCAATCTTTGCGGCATTGGCTCTTGCGGTGGCCTCTCTCGGTCAAGCAGCCAAGGCGCAAACCACTGACTACGCCTCGGCTTACGAAGGCGTGGCCGTAGAGATGGCAAAGGTGGAGGCCCCTACCTTTGCCGACAACAAGGTTTCCATCGCCGACCTCGGAGCTAAGGGCGACGGCGCTACTCTCTGCACCGATGCTTTCGCTCAGGCAATCAAGAAACTCGTCAAGCTCGGCGGCGGCACTGTTGTCGTTCCCCGCGGCGTATGGCTTACAGGCCCCATCGTCCTCAAGAGCGACATCTGTCTCCACCTCGAGGATGGCGCGATTATTGTCTTCTCGCCCGATAAGAGTCTCTACGTTACCGACCCCGCTAAGCACGCTGTGTCCCTCCTCCGCGCCTCAAAGGCCAAGAATATCGCCATCACCGGCAAGGGCATCATCGACGGCAACGGCAAATATTGGCGCGTCGTAAAGCGCGGCAAGGTGAGCGACACCGAGTGGAAGGCTTTTGAGAAGATGGGCGGCGAGGAGAGCGAGGACGGCAAACTCTGGTTTGCTTACAACCTCAAGAACGTCAAGAATGTAACCGACAATCATGACGCAGAGGAGAAGCTCCGCTACGACCTCATCAATTTCCGCGACTGCGAGAATGTCCTCATCAAGGACGTCACTATCCAGAATTCGCCTCGCTTCCATTTGCATCCCTGCCAAAGTAGCAATATCATCATTGATGGCGTTACTGTCCGCTGCCCGTGGAATGCTCAGAATGGCGACGGCATCGACCTTTCGAGCTGCAAGCGCGTCCTCATCACCAACTCTACCGTCGATGTTGGTGACGACGGCCTCTGCATGAAGGCTGGTGCAGGCGAGAAGGGTCTCACCGAAGGTCCTGTGGCCGATGTCCTTATCCAGGATTGCCGTGTTTTCCATGCACATGGCGGTTTCGTCGTAGGTTCGGAGTTCTCTGGCGGCATTGAGCGTCTGGCTGTTCGTCGCTGTATGTTCTCGGGCACCGATACGGGTCTCCGTTTCAAAAGCGCCGTGGGCCGTGGCGGCAAGATTAAGGACCTCCATATCTCGGACGTCACGATGAACAATATCAGTGGCGAGGCCGTTATCTTCAGCTGCACCTACGTCGACAAGAAGTACGACACAGCCGACGATGGCTCTGCTGCTCTTATGGAACTCAAGCCTTTCACCCCCGAGTTCTCTAACATCACCATCGAGAATGTGGTATGCCGCGAGTGCGACACTGCCGTGAAGGCAGAAGGCGCTCTCTATTCCAACAAGGAGACGGGCGAGACTATGCGCTCAATCCATGGCATAACTATACGCAACTCGTCGTTCTTCTACACTGGCAAAGACAAGGAGCTCGACACGAATTCCGAGGTTACACTCGAGAATGTAGGTTTCCACACCTACGGCGAGTAATCCGACTTGCCTGATAAACTTTTGCGGCGGAGAGACCACCTTTTTGTGGTCTCTCCGCTTTTGCATATAATAATCCAAACCGCCCTCCCTATCCATAATTTTAGTAATTTTGTGTTCCAACACTATAAATAACCGATGAGCGCGACTGCCGCAACCCAATGCGGGACAAACTCCGCGCTGTCTAACACTTACTTAAACTCATGGAAAAGGTTGTTAGCGGTATCCGCCCGACGGGTAACCTCCACCTTGGCAATTACTTCGGAGCTGTAACCAGCTTCGTGAAGATGCAGGACCAGTTCGATTGCTTGTTTTTTATAGCCGACTGGCACTCTCTCACCACACACCCTAAGCCTCAGGACATTCAGCAGAGCGCAAACACTATCCTCTCTGAGTATCTCGCCTGCGGCATCGACCCAGAGAAGGCTCCCATCTACGTCCAGAGCGACGTTCCCGAGGTGCTCGAGCTCTATCTCTACCTCAACATGAACACCTACCTCGGCGAGCTCGAGCGCGTGACCACTTTCAAGGAGAAAGCCCGCCAGCAGCCGGACAATGTCAACGCCGGCCTCCTCACATACCCGACCCTCATGGCCTCCGACATACTCATCCACCGCGCCGTAAAGGTGCCCGTCGGCAAGGATCAGGAGCAGAATATGGAGATGGCTCGCAAGTGCGCCCGCCGTTTCAACAACATATACGGCGTTGATTTCTTCCCCGAGCCCGAGTCCTTCCATTTCACAGCCGACGCCATCAAGATCCCCGGTCTCGACGGAAGCGGCAAGATGGGCAAGAGCCAGGACAACTGTATCTACCTCAAGGACGACTCCAAGACCATCCGCAAGAAGGTCATGAAAGCCGTAACCGACTGTGGCCCACAGACTCCCAACAGCCCAAAGCCCGAGGTCATCGAGAACCTCTTCACCATTATGCGTGTCGTCTCTAAGCCCGAGACCGTCCAGTTCTTCGACGAGAAGTGGAACGACTGCTCAATCCGCTATGGAGACCTCAAGGGTCAGCTTGCCGAGGACGTAGAGGCTTTCTGTGCTCCTATCCGCGAGAAGATTCAGGCCTACGCCGCCGATACCGACAATCTCCGTGCCATTGCCCGCCGTGGCGCTGAGAAGGCTCGCGAGAGTGCCAACGCCACTCTCCAGGAGGTTCGCCGAATCATCGGTTTCCATAAGACTCTCTAATCCTCACGTGCGGACTTCCGAGTCCGCTTTGCTTATAAGAAAAAACATCGCCCCGCCGATTGCCTGTTTGGCTTTCGGCGGGGCGATGTCCTTTTTTTGTTTGTTATTCAAAGTAGTGGACTGCCGTTATGGCAAAGTCGTCACCGTTTTTGCATAGCTCTATGAAGCCTTGGTAGTCGTTTGCGAAGTAAGTAATGTCGTCGTCGCTGTAGCCCGCTTGGCTTAGCCGCTCCATCCCGTCGTCTCCCTCGTCGGTCAATGCTATTACCGCATTCTCCTCGTCTTCGTCTTCGCCTTTAAACCGCACATCCACAACGGCTACGGCAGGTTCCCCGCCCTCATTGTTTTTTATGAATTCAGTGTGCAGCCTTTCTGCATCCGTTAGCACTGTGCTCAGCGCGTTTTGGACTTTGGACATATTGGGGGTGATTTTGTTTTTTGTTAGAAATCAGTATGTGCGGTCGCTGACCGTGTCAAAATAACGTTCGTTTGTTTGCAACGGTTTCGTTGCCTTTGTCGAGGCCTAAATTAAAAAAAATACCCCGTTTACCAAGGTATTGGCACGCAAAAGTTCCGTCCGCAGTTGAGGATTTCACAGTTTCCGCTGCTTGTTGTGCGTTGCAAACAAACGAACCTTTAAATGACATCATTTTTTGCGAATGACAAAAGAAGTGGAAAATGGAAAGGCTTTCGAGTATGCTTTGGCTGAGGTTTATTATGAATACTTGGTGGAGCAGAACTTGACTGTCACCCTGTTGGAGGATGATGCATATGACAACGCCAAAAGATGCTACAAGTCTCAATCGTTGAAGGACCGCAAACGTTTTGATTACTGTGCGGCTCTGACTGTGGATACATTGGTCGCCCTTGAACCTGGGTTAGTATGCGAGGATGAAGATAATGAGTTGACCATTACGATAAGCCCAGACAAGGATGGTGAGGGCGGTGACGTGCGTGACGTCGTTTTCTCTCGTGAAAATCCATCGTGGACTGTTGGCATCTCTGCAAAGAACAATAATGATGCTGTAAAACACTCTAGACTTAGCAAGATACGTGATTTCGGAAAATCGTGGTTTGGCGTCAGCTGCTCTCAATCTTATTGGGAAGAAATAAAGCAAATCTTTGATTTTGTTGAACAACACAAGGGTTGTTCGTGGCAGTCTATGGGAGAAGAGAAGGTTGATAAGGTTTATCGTCCATTGCTCATGGCGTTTAGACGTGAACTTTTACGGATCGACAGTGAGTATGAGGGTATCCCCAATGAGTTGATTCGTTATCTCATCGGGAAATACGACTTCTATAAGGTCATCAAGCACGATGCGGAAAAGATGGTCGTGATTAAAGCCTTCAATCTTAATGGTAAACTCAACCGAACGTATGATGGTGCAAAGGCACGTTTTAAGTCTCCTCTGCTTAAGCCTCCTACACGTATTGTTGAGTTTGAAATGAAGGAGGGCTCTGATAATACTCTATTGATGATTCTCGACGGTGGTTGGGAAATCTCATTTCGTATTCATAACGCTAGTTCTCTTGTGGAGTCAAGTTTGAAGTTTGATATTCAACTTGTTGGCAACCCTCCCGTTGTTTTCTCACAATATCTTTTCCAAAATGATGAAGTTGATTAGCCTTTTCTCTGGAGCCGGAGGATTGGATCTCGGCTTCAGCCTTGCTGGTTTTCAGACTATCGTGGCTAATGAGTTTGACAAACTTATCTGCCCTACTTTCCGCGCTAACCACCCTGATGTTAATCTGATAGAGGGTGATATACGTTCGATACAATCATCTGATTTCCCCGATGGTATTCATGGCATAATCGGCGGACCTCCTTGCCAATCGTGGAGTGAGGGTGGTGCAAAGCGCGGCATTGAGGATGCTCGTGGTAAGCTATTCTTTGAATACATAAGGGTGCTTAAGGACAAGCAACCAC